>RXJK01000396.1:0-116 GCA_003963125.1 Hyphomicrobiales bacterium | reverse complement strand
CGACAAGGCCGCGTTCATGCCCCCATGATGCCGTTACTTTTCGTTACTTCTCAGCGTGCAACAGGGCGCCGCTCATGGATGCTACGGCCAATGTTATCGAGCTCTTGGGCAAGACT
>RXJK01000160.1 GCA_003963125.1 Hyphomicrobiales bacterium | reverse complement strand
GGCGCGATCTACGGCGACGCCGGCATCGCCGGGCTTCTCGAACTGCGCTTCGACCAGACGCTCGATCAGGGGCTGGCGAAGGGCTACCAGATCTACGGTTTCGTCGACCGCGGCGCCATCTGGACGCGCGGGTTCGACTTCCAGGGGCTGTCATCGGCGGGCGGCGGCGTGCGCCTGTTCCTCAACGACGACCTCAGGGCCGGCTTCGAGATCGCGACGCCGCTCGAGACGGCGCCCGGTCTCGAGCGCGATACGCGCTTCTACGTCTCGCTCGCGCGCACGTTCCGCGGGTGCGAACTCGACTTCTGCCGCTGACAGCGGCCCTCCCCTGCCGAATTCTTATGCTTCACGCGTCATTGACGGTCGTAGAAGCGGGCGTCCCCGCCCTCTTCCCATCCGTCCCTTTCGGATGATATCGTTGCTGGCTTCCGCGATCGCCCAGCGATTGACCGAGGCACGCTCCGATGAGTGACGACAACCCGACCGTGAAATCCGCCGGCCCGACGGCGCCGGCCGGCCCGAAGGACGGGGCCAAGGCCGCCGAGCCCCGGCACATCGTCCTCTCCTCGCATCCCCGCAAAGGTCCCCGCGCTGCGCCCGAGATCCACTGGGGCGCGCCGACGGCAAAGGAACGCGGCCCCGTCATCGGCAGCCAGGCCAACCCGCAGCAGCGCAACGTGATCGGCGTGCATTCGGGCGCCTACGGCGTCTATCGCGCGCTCGCCATCGCGGCCGGGAAGCTGAGCCCCGTGCACCGGCCGGATCTCACCGACACGCATCCGCCGGTCGACATCCCGCCGCAGCCGCAGTGGAGCAATCCCGACAGCATCGTGTCGATGGACCCGTGGGGGCACCTCGTGGCGGCGGAATTCCGCGAGGAGATCAAGTCGGGCCTCGACATACGGCCGACCATCGCCATCACGCGGGCGCGCATCCAGTTCCCGGAACTCGTGGCCGAGATGCACAAGGGCCGCATCAAGCCCGACGGCAAGATCCTGATGGAGAACGGCGATGCCAGCGTGGTGAAGGCGGCGATCGAGCCGGTCTGGTACCTGCCCGGTATCGCCAAGCGGCTCAACGTGTCGGAGACGCAGTTGCGGCGTTCGCTCTACGAGCACACCGGCAGCATGTTCTCCGATCTCGTGACGCGCACCGACCGCAAGGAGTTCCTGCCGCCGATCGGCGGCATCACGCTCTACATCTTCGGCAGCGTGGAGAACCTCGTTTCCGGGCAGAACGAGATCGCCTGCCGCGTGCACGACGAATGCAATGGCTCCGACGTGTTCGGATCGGACATCTGCACCTGCCGGCCGTACCTCGTGCACGGCATCGAGGAATGCATCCTGTCGGCGCAGCGCGGCGGCTCGGGTCTGATCGTCTACAATCGCAAGGAAGGCCGGGCGCTGGGCGAGGTCGTCAAGTTTCTCGTCTACAATGCCCGCAAGCGCAATCCCGCGGGCGACACGGCGGCCGCTTACTTCGAGAAGACGGAATGCGTCGCGGGCGTGCAGGACGTGCGCTTCCAGGACCTGATGCCGGACGTGTTCAACTGGCTCGGCATCCGCCGCATCGACCGCTGGATCTCGATGAGCAACATGAAGTTCGATGCCATGGCAGCGCACGGCATCGAGATCGTCAAGCGCGTGCCGATCCCCGACGACATGATCCCGAAGGACGCCTCCGTCGAGATGGATGCCAAGAAGGCGGCCGGCTACTACACCGACGGCACGACGTCGGCGGCCTCGGGCAAGCTCGAGGACACCAAGGGGCGCTCGCTTGACGGATACTGACGCTGCCGACGCGCAGGCCGCTGCCGCGCTGTTGACCTCGGCGGCTGTCCGGGAGCGCGCCGGGATGATCTACGCGGCCGGGCTGCGGGGCGACTTGGCGCATTTCGATGTGCGGCCGGACAAGCTCGACGCCTGCGCGCGCTTCGTCGCCGAGACCATTCGTGCCAACTATCCGGCGCTGAAAGTGCCGCCGCATGCGCGCTGGCGGCATCTCGGGGCGAACGGCCGTGATTGGGCCGAGCGGCTCTCCCCGCATCTCTCCGGCGAACCACTGGAACGGGCGCGCCAACGCATCGATCTCGCGGTGACCAGCGTGCTGCTCGATGCGGGGGCCGGCCGGCACTGGCGCTGGCGCGATCCGGTGACGGGACGGGACTTCGCGCGCTCGGAAGGGCTTGCGCTCGCTTCGCTGGAGGCGTTCCGCGCGGGGCTGTTCTCGTCCGATCCGGCCCGGCCGGCCCGAGCGGATGCGGAAGGGCTCGCGCAGGTGTCCGAGGCGCGCCTCGCGGAGGTGTTCCAGGTCGGCGGCGACAATCCGCTGGTCGGCATCGAGGGGCGGGCTGCGCTGCTGCGGCGGCTCGGGCGGCAGATCGCCGAACATCCTCAGGTGTACGGCGCGGCGCCGCGTGTCGGTGGGCTCGTCGATCATCTTCTCGGCAGTGCTGCCGGCGTTGGCGTGGCACTGCCCCACGTGCTCGCGATCATCCTGACCACGCTGGGACCGATGTGGAGCGGACGGCTGACGCTCGGCGGCATCGCGCTGGGCGACACCTGGCAGCACAGTGCGGTCGTCGTACCGGGGCCGACGAACGGGCTCGTGCCGTTCCACAAGCTGTCACAGTGGCTGACCTACTCGCTGGTCGAGCCGGTGGAGGACGCCGGCATCGCCGTGCGCGATCTCGATGGGCTGACGGGGCTTGCCGAATATCGCAACGGCGGGCTTTTCCTCGACATGGGCGTGATCGCGCTGCGCGATCCGGCGCTGGCGGGAGAGCCACTGACGCCCGACCAGGAACCGATCGTGGAGTGGCGCGCGCTGACGGTGGCGCTGCTCGATGCGATCGCGCCGCTGGTGCGCCGGGAGATCGGCGTCAGCGCGGAGGCGATGCCGCTCGCCTCGGTGCTCGAAGGCGGCACGTGGAGCGCGGGGCGCCGGATCGCGCAGAGCCTGCGCGCCGACGGCGGCCCGCCGCTCAACATCGTCAGCGACGGGACCGTCTTCTGATTTTTCAAACGAGCCAGCCGCGAGGCCCTTCATGCCGACTGCCGAATTTCCGACCCTCACTATCGTCGATCACCCCCTCGTAGCGCACAAACTCTCGCTGATGCGGGTAAGCACGACTTCCTCGAAGGGCTTCCGCGAACTGCTGCGGGAAATCTCGCTGCTGCTCGGCTACGAAGTCCTGCGCGACTTGCCGACGGAACTGCGCGCGATCGAGACGCCGGTCGGGCCGACGCAGGCGCCGTTCCTCGTCGGAAAGAAACTGGTGTTCGTGCCGATCCTCAGGGCCGGGCTCGGACTCCTCGACGGCCTGCTGGAACTGGTGCCGAGCGCGCGCGTCGGACACGTCGGCCTCTACCGAGATCCCGATACTCTGGGCGCCATCGAATATTATTTGAAGACGCCGGAGGATCTGAGCGAGCGGCTCGCCATCGTGTGCGATCCCATGCTGGCGACGGGCAATTCGGCGATCGCGGCCGTCTCGCGCCTCAAGGAACAGGGCGCGCGCGAGATCAAGCTCGTGTGCCTTCTGGCGGCGCCGGAAGGCGTGCGTGCGCTGGCGGCCGCGCATCCCGACGTGTCGGTCTTCACCGCAAGCCTCGACAGCCATCTCAACGAGCACGGCTATATCGTCCCGGGCCTCGGCGATGCGGGGGACCGCATGTTCGGTACGAAATAGGGCGCTTCTCGCGTAAAAGCTCCTCGTTATTGCAAAGCGGCGCTCCGGAAGCTTTGTCTTTGCCGAGATTAATTATATTTTGTTATTTTTATTTCTTGCTTGCTGCGTCAGCCCGAATAGCCTGCGCCCATTCGTACGAAAGTCGAAATTCGGGCGCGTCCGGTGTCAGCAGCAATCGATAAAATTTGGGATATTGCAGTCCTCGGCACGGGCATGGGCGGGGCGATGGCTGGACGCCGGCTCGCCGAAGCGGGGCATTCGGTTCTCTTCATCGAGCGCGGCAGCGAGAACGACATCACGGAGATCGGCGTGCCGGCCGATGTCGACGGCCGCGCAGAACTTGCCAGCACCTACGCGGCGACGGGCGGCATGTCGCGCATCTACGGCGGGGCGCTGGAGCGGCCGGACCGCCACGACATCGAGGCCCGCGAAGGGCGGCCGCATCCGACGGGCGGATGGCCCATCGCCTATGCCAGCCTCAGTCCGTATCTGGACGAAATGGAGCGCCTGTTCGAGGTGCGCGGAACGCACGATCCGCTGTCGGGCGAAACGCCGGGACCGCTCGACGTCCCGCCGCCCATGTCCGAGCGAGAGGAAACGGTCTTCGCGCGGTTGCAGGCCACCGGGGCGCATCCCTATCGATGCCACGTCGCCTTGCGCTACGTGACGGGCTGCAACGAGTGCTTCGCGAGACCGTGTGTCGCCTCGTGCCGGCGCGATGCCGACAACACGGGGCTGCAACCCGCCTTGCGGACCGGCAACGCCGCGCTGCTCGCAGGCTCGGAGGTGCGACGGCTCACGGTGTCGGGAACGCGCGTCACCTCGGCGCACGTCGTTTCGGCGGCGGGCGCAGCGGAGATCCGCGCGCGCTTCTTCATTCTCGCAGCGGGAACCATCGGGTCGCCGCGCATCCTGCTGGCGTCGCGCTGCGCGTTGCACCCGACAGGCATCGGCAACCGACACGATCTCGTGGGGCGCGGCCTGATGTGCCATCCGACGGACCTGCTCGCGGTCTGGCCCGGTGGACGGCTCGGCACCGATGGCGCGCAGAAGGTCTTGGCACTGCGGGACGCCTACTTCGTCGACGGGATGCGCCTCGGGCTCATCCAGTCGCTCGGCATGGTGACCGACCGCGGCTCACTGCAGCGGGTGCTGCGGGCGCATATGCCCTGGCACACGGCCGCGGGGCGGATCGGCGATCTCGCCATCCGCGCGACGGCCATGGGGCTGCATCGCGTGCTCGGCTCGGCCGTTATCTTTGCAGGTCTTCTCGAAGATATGCGGGTGGCAACCAACCGGGTGACGCTCGCGGACGGGAACTTCGACGCCGTGCGCGTCAGCTACGAATTCCCGCCCGAATTGCTGGCGCGGCGGGCACGCTTTCGACGGGAGATGAAGCGCCTGTTCGCTTCGTGGCGCTCCATGTTCCTCTCCCGCGCGCCCTCGCCGAACTGGCCGCACGCGTGCGGCACCCTGCCCTTCGGCACCACGCCGCGCGACAGCGTTCTCGACCGGGACTGCCGCGTGCACGGGGTCGACAACCTGTTCGTGTCGGATGCCTCGTTCATGCCGACGTCGACGGGCGCGAACCCGAGCCTCGTGATCGGCGCCAACGCCCTGCGCGTCGCCGACGCCATGCGCGCCCACCTCCGCGAGAAAGCCGCGCTGGTGGGCTGAAAATCCGCTCTCAATCATGGCTGGTATGATCCAGGGCGCGCGGCGTTGGCCTTGCGTGATGGGACCTGCTATCTCCCAGGGCGCCCTGCCCATTCTCGACGGGTTGCAGGGCCGATCTTGTCACATCGGGCGGACCATGGCTGGCGTGAAAGCATTTTCAGACGTCGCAACGCTCGTCGACCTCCTCACGTGGCGCGTGCGCGAGACGCCGGACGGTGAGGCCTACCGCTGGTTCGATGCAGCGCGTGGCACATGGCGCGGCGCGACGTGGGCCGAGTTTGCCGCTCGCGTCGCCAGCGCCCGCACGGCGATCGCGGCGAGTGGCGCTGCGGCCCACGGCGACCGCTTCGCCATCCTGATGCCCAACGGCATCGAGCATGCCACGATGGACCAGGCGGCGATGTCGCTCGGGCTCGTGCTGGTGCCGATGCACGCCATCGATAATCCCGAGAGCATCGTCTACATCCTCAACGACAGCGCGGCGACGGTGCTTCTGGTCGAGACGCTGGAGCGCTGGACCGCGATCGCTTCGGCCGGGACCGCGTTGCCGCATCTGAAGCTCGTGCTCGTCGCCGAGGGACTGGCTGCGCCCGCGACGGCAACGGCGAACGGACCCAAGGTGCAGGACCTCATCCGCTGGCGGGAAGACCTGGGGCGTGGGTCCGCGGTGCCCGAGGCGCCGCTGGCGCCGGGCGACCTTTCGGCCATCGTCTATACGTCGGGAACGACGGGGCGGCCCAAGGGCGTGATGCTGACGCACGGCAACGTGGTGGCGAACGTCAAGGCAATCGCCGAGCGGCTGCCGGCGGACGCCAGCGACATGTTCCTGTCCTTCCTGCCGCTGTCGCACACGTTCGAGCGGACGGCCGGCTACTACTATCCCATCGCGCGCGGGGCGTGCGTGGCCTTCGCGCGGTCGACGAAGGACCTGCCGGAGGACCTCAAGACGGTGCGCCCGACACTTCTCGCCTCGGTGCCACGCATCTACGAGCGGTTCCACGCGGCGATCATGAAGGACGTGGGCGAGCACGGCATCCGTCGGATGCTGCTCGATCTCACCGTCGCCATCGGGCATCGGCGGTTCGAGGCGCGGCAGGGGCGGGCGGGGCCCGTTCCGGTTGCCTACGAGTTGCTGTGGCCGCTGCTCGACAGGTTCGTTGCGCAGCGCATTCGCGACCAGCTGGGCGGGCGCATGCGCGTCGGCGTGA
>RXJK01000048.1 GCA_003963125.1 Hyphomicrobiales bacterium | reverse complement strand
GCGGGCTCCTGCCCGCCTTCATCATCCCACAACTTCGACTGACAGGGACCTTGATGCGTGATGTCAGGCACTCCCGAGCCACATTGCCGCCAACCGGCAAGACCCCGGACAAGCGCTCGTGCGCTTTCCGGAGATGCAGAAGACGCTCCAGCCGCTGAGCCTTCTCGGCAATGAAGGCGGTTGCGGCTCATGGCTCATGGCGCGCTCCGGCTCGCCGCATCCCGGGGGGCTGTTGCCACGACAGGGCAACGCGGTTCGGGGAGAGAGCGAACAGCGACGCCGGGTCCACTGAATACTCAGCTATCCGAGAGAACTGGCGATGAGGTTGACCGCCGTGCCTGCGCCAAGAGCCCAGAGCACGTTCCTCGAGGTAACGACCACGAAGGCTGCCGTTCCAAGGGAGATGAGGAGCGTAATGACGTCGTGATCGGCTGCCTTCATCATGGTGACGCCGCTGGCCAGGATCAGACCCAGGGCGATCGGAGTCAGAGCTTCCTTCAATACGCTGACCCACGCGCGGTCCGCGTACGTCGAGAGGACACGGGCCGCCACATAGGCCAGCGAACACGACGGGACCATGATCGCCGTAGTCGCGACCAGCATTCCGAACAGGCCCGAGATCTGCCACCCGATGAGGGAGACGATGATGATGTTCGGGCCGGGCGCAGCGTTCGAGAGGGCAAAGGCGTTCGCGAAGTCGGCACCGCTCATCCAGCCATGGACATCCACAACCTGTCTCTTGATTTCGGGCAGGGTGGCGTTGGCGCCGCCGATGGAGATGAGCGAGAGCATGCAGAAAACCTGGGCGATTTGGCCGAGAAGGTTGAGATCCATCACTGCCGCCCTATGAGAACGAGCGCGACGCTCACAGGAACCAGGACTGCCACGACGGGAATCATGGGCCAGTTCATCAAGCCGACTGCCACGAAGGCGACCGCGGCGACGAGCGATGACCTGAGGCCCAGACCGACGTTCTGGACCATCTTGAATCCGGTCCCCACCACGAGGCCGGCACCTCCGGCCGCAGCCCCCATGATGGCCGCCTGAATGAAGGGCACCTTGCCATAGGTCGCGAAGGCCGCGCCGAGCAGCGTGACGACGACGACGGGGCCCAACATCAATCCAAGCAGGCTCAGGAGGACGCCCGGTAGCCCTTGGAAACGGTCGCCGATGATCACAGCCGAATTCACGGTGTTGGGGCCCGGCATCACCTGACAGATTCCCAGGATTGCCGCGTACTCCTCGTCCGTGAACCACCGGCGCTCCTCCACGATGACGTAGCGGGCCATGGAGGCCACGCCGCCGAAGCCCAGCATTCCGATCTTGAGGAAGCCTATGAGGAGATCGCCCTTCGTAATCTCGGGTCGCACGGCTTCGTTCATGCCCCTCTCCTCCTTGCTGACTCGCGCCAGCCTTCTAGGTGCAGATGAACGTGGCCAGGGTCAAACCCGGTCTCGTGTCTATTTATCAGGACAGTCTCGAGTGACTTGGTCCGTCACCAATTAAGGCCCCTTCGGGAGCCTGCGAGGCCAGCCTCGCGCTCCGCTGGCGGGACGCCCGCCAGACCACCCGTTGTCTTGAGACGACCTTCCTCCACCTTGTGCATTCCCGGACGCGGCGCGCGAGCGCGGCGATCCGGGATCTTGATGCGTGGAGGGGGGCTTCTGGGTCAGATTGCCGCCAATGGGCAAGACCCCGGACAAGCGCTGAAGCGCTTTCCGGGGATGCAAAGGCCGAGGGGGGCGGGAAGGTCGCGGCCGGGCCGGGGTCGGCGCATGGATGTAGTTGCTGCCGGAACGTGCTAATTCCGCTTCGGAAGACGGACACTGCATCCGAAACGGAAACGACGCATGGACAAGCTCGAGGCGATGAACGCCTTCGTGAAGGTGGTGGCGCACGGCAGCTACGCGGAAGCCGGGCGGGTACTGGGGCTCACCCGATCGGCCGTGAGCAAGGCGGTCATGGAGCTCGAGCACCTGCTCGGTGCGCGTCTCCTCGACCGTTCGACACGGCGGGTCAGCCCGACGGAAGCCGGGCTCGCCTATTATGAAAGCTGCCTCGACGTGCTGGCCCGTGTGGAGGAGACGGAGCGGCAGGTATCGCGCCTGCACGACGAGCCGCGCGGCGTGCTCAAGGTGAATGCGCCGATGTCGTTCGGCGCGCTCTATCTCGGACCGGCGGTGGCCGATTTCATGGCGCAATACCCGGAGCTCAGAATCGAACTCGCGCTTACGGACCGCTTCATCGATCCGATCGAGGAGGGCGTCGACGTTACCATCCGCATCGCGCGCCTCGCCGATTCGAGCCTGATCGCCCGCAAGCTCGCCCCCTCGCGCATGGCGATCGTCGCAGCACCGAGCTATCTCGCCGTGCACGGCGTGCCCGAGAGCCCGAAGGATCTCGCCCGGCACCGCTGCCTCAACTACGGCAGCACCACCACGCTGCAGCGCTGGCAGCTCTCGAGCGGCGGCGAGACGATCAGCCTAGAGATCAATTCCGTCATGTGCTCGAACAACGGCGACGTGCTGCGCGCCGCGGCCGTGTGCGGGCAGGGCGTCGCGCTGCTGCCGACATTCCTGGTCGGCCCGGATATCGCGGCGGGGAGGCTCAAGGTCGTGCTCGCGGATCATCCCGCGCCCGAATCGGGTATTTATGCGTTGTATGCGGCGAACCGCTTTCTCGCGGCGAAAGTGCGCGTTTTCATCGATTTCCTGGTCACGCGGCTCTTGCCCTCGCCGCAATGGGATGCCCTGGCGCAGGCGTAGACGCAACATTTCCATTTCTATTAATGGCGTGCATTGGCAACGTGGAATTCTAATCGAATTCCGCAGAGTTCGTTCGTCAAATGATTATCCGTTATGTCCGCATTCGAGCAGCGTTCAGTAATTGGCAACCATAAACCTGTAGCAATTAGTCGGTACGCGCGCAAAAAGGGGCTGTGCGAGATGCTTTCACGTTTCAATTCCGACTATATGATCGGGACCCGCATCAAGGTGGGGTTCGGTGCTGTTCTCGCGTTGCTGATCGCGCTCGCGGGCATCGCGTCATACGGGCTGTCCGGTGTTCGCAACGATGTGGCGGACGTAGGCGTCACGGCCCGCAACGCGACGCGCACCGCAAATCTGAATACATCCTTCGCCGGCATGCGGCGGGCGATCGATGCCTTTGTGCGCGACGGTTCCGACGCACATCTCAAGATGATCCGCGAGGAAGAGGGCAAGATCGTCGAAGCCTTCAAGGAATCGCTTGCCTCCGTCCGGCGCGCCGACCGGAAGCAAATGGTGCTCGACGCCGAGAAGCAGTTCGCCACGTTCCGCAAGAACGCCAACGCCATCATCGAGGCACGCCAAGCGCGGACGCAGGCGATCGACAGCAACATGCGTCCCGTCGCCGGAAAGGTGGTCGCGCTGACCACCGAGATCATCGCCGACTCGCAGAAGCAGAACGACTTCAAGGTCGCGGCCCTGGCCGCGACGGCGCTGAGCCATCTCCAGTTCGCGCGCTTCAACGTCAGCAGCTTCCAGCTCAACATGGACCGCAAGCTCGCCGACCTCGCCGATGCGGAGCTCTCCAAGTTCCAGGCGGCCCTCAAGGTGCTGCGTGACGCGGCGGGCGCTGAGATGCATGCCAAGATCGACAGCGCCATTGCCCAGGTGCCGACCTATCAGAACACGTTCCGGATGGTGACGAAGTACACCATGGAAATGGGCGAGCTCGCGTTCGTGGAGAACTCGAAGGTCGCGCACGAACTGCAGGATCTGCTCACGCGGATCTCGAACATGCAGCTCGAATGGTTCGAGGTTCGCCACAAGGAAGTTGATGCGCAGACGCGGACGCAGGTGAGCCTCATCATCGTGCTCGGCTTCGTCGCCGTCGCCATCGGTGCGCTGTTCGCCTGGTTCATCTCGCGCGGTATCGTCGTCCCCGTGCGCGGCATGACGGATGCCATGACGCGCCTTGCCGCCGGCGACCTCAAGGTCGAGATCCCGGCCACCAGCAACAAGGACGATCTGGGCCACATGGCCAAGGCCGTCCTCGTGTTCCGCGATGCGGCCGTCGACAAGGTGCGCATGGAGCGTGATGCGGAAGAGGCGCGGGTGCGCGCGGAAGCAGAGCGCATCAAGGGCCAGGAAGAGGCGATCAACAAGGAGCGCGCGCTGGTCAACCGCTCGATCGGTGCAGGGCTCGCCAAGCTCGCGGCGAAGGATCTGACCTTCCGTCTCAACGACAACCTGCCCGAGGCCTACGCGCAGCTGCAAAGCGACTTCAATCACGCGGTCGAGCAGCTCTCGGAAGCCCTGAGCGCGGTGTCGCGTAGCACGGGTGCCATCACGTCGAGCTCGGGCGAAGTGTCGTCCGCTGCCGACGATCTCTCGAAGCGCACCGAGCAGCAGGCGGCGAGCCTGGAAGAGACGGCGGCCGCCATCGACCAGATCACGGCGACCGGCAAGAAGGCGGCGGAAGGCGCCGAGCATGCCCGCGAAGTGGTTGCCGTCGCGAAGTCGGATGCCGAGAAGACCGGCGTCGTCGTGCGCAAGACGGTCGACGCCATGGGCGGCATCGAGAAGAGCGCGCAGCAGATCACGCAAATCATCGGCGTGATCGACGAGATCGCCTTCCAGACGAACCTGCTGGCGCTCAACGCCGGTGTCGAAGCCGCGCGTGCCGGTGAAGCCGGTCGCGGCTTCGCGGTGGTCGCCTCCGAAGTGCGGGCACTTGCCCAGCGTTCGGCGGAAGCGGCGAAGGAGATCAAGGGCCTCATCTCGACGTCGTCGGCGCAGGTGGCCGAGGGCGTGGAGCTCGTCGCCGAGACCGGCAAGGCGCTGGAGCGCATCCTTGCGCAGGTCAACGACATCAACAAGGTCGTGATCGACATCGCGTCGGGCGCGAAGGAACAGGCGACAGGCCTCTCGGAAGTGAATTCGGCCATCAACCAGATGGATCAGGCGACGCAGCAGAACGCGGCGATGGTGGAAGAATCCACC
This sequence comes from Hyphomicrobiales bacterium, assembly GCA_003963125.1. GTDB lineage: Bacteria > Pseudomonadota > Alphaproteobacteria > Rhizobiales > Hyphomicrobiaceae > AWTP1-13. Next base: position 1,578 of record RXJK01000048.1, on the reverse strand, counting down.
GCCGCCAGCCATGCGCTCGCGCAGGAAGCGGGCGAACTCGCACGCCTCATCGGCCAGTTCCGGGTCGAGGGCGGGCGCCCGCAGGCCGTGACGCGCTCAAGCGCTGCACCGGCGCGGCGTCCCCCTTCCAATCCAGCGCCTGCGCGCCGCGCGTCGAATGCGGTAGCCAAGCCCGCCGCAGAGACCAGCACGGACGATTGGCAGGACTTCTGATCCCGCCTGACGCAAGCAACGCAAGGGCCGGCGGCTGCGCCGGCCCTTTGCTTTTGCGGCCTCGCCTTCCTTCGCGAGGCGCGCGGGAATAGGATGGCGTCTGATTTAATTAAAGAAAATCGCATTATAATCAGTATCAATACTAAAGAGATTTATTAATATTACCGGTTCAGTTTTATCGATGAAATCGTGACCCACACTTTCATCGGGAGATTCCCTTGTCCACCCTGAGCAACATATCGATCAAAGCAAAGGTCGCCATCGCGGCGACACTGCTGACGGCCTTGGCGGCCCTCATCGGGCTCTATGGCCTGCGCCAGGCCGCGGCCATCAACACGCGCGCCGTGGAGGTGCGTGAAAGCTGGCTGCCCTCGGTCGCCAAGCTCGGCAACCTGAGCTTCGAGGTGCGCTCTTTGCGGGCGCGGCAGAACCGGCTCGCGGCGCTGCTCTACGTCGATCCGAGCAAGGTGGACGAGGCCATCGAACAGGTCTTCCAGAACGTCCGCGACATCGAGAAGGCCTACGAGGTCTACAAGCCGCTCATTGCCGCCAATACGCGCGACCAGGTGCTGATGGAGGAATTCGTCCGGATCTGGCCGCGGGCGAAAGATCTCAATGCGCGCATCATCGATCAGATCCGCTCCGGCGATAAGGCGAAAGCCGCGCAAACCCTGCTCGTGGACACGCTGCCCGTCTCGCGGGAGCTGGACAAGGTGCTCTTCGAGGACCTGGAATTCAATCAGAAGAGCGGAGAGAACGCCGCCGACGAGGGGCGCGCAGTCTACGACTCGGCCTTCAAGCTGATCGGTTTCTCGATCGTGCTGGCCGTTGCGCTCGGCGCGGCGATCGCGTGGCTGCTCGTCGTCACGGTCGTCATTCCGCTCGGCACTTCCACCGCGGCCGTCAAGTCGCTTGCCGAAGGGCGGACGGAGATCGAGATCGGCGGCAGGGATCGTGGCGACGAACTCGGCATCCTCGCCCGCGCGCTCGAAGTGTTCAAGGCGGGCATCATCCAGCAGCGCAAGATGGAGCGCGAAGCGGAAGAGGCGCGGGTGCGGTCGGAAGCCGAGCGCATCAAGGCGCAGGAAGAGGCGATCAACACGGAGCGGGCGCTGGTCAACCGCTCGATCGGCGCAGGGCTCGCCAAGCTCGCGGCGAAGGATCTCACCTTCCGCCTCAACGACAACCTGCCCGAGGCCTACGCGCAGCTGCAAAGCGACTTCAACCATGCCGTCGAGCAGCTCTCGGAAACCTTGAGCGCTGTCTCGCGCAGCACGGGCGCGATCAGGTCGAGCTCGGGCGAGGTATCGTCCGCTGCCGACGAGCTCTCGAAGCGCACCGAGCAGCAGGCCGCGAGCCTGGAAG
>RXJK01000379.1 GCA_003963125.1 Hyphomicrobiales bacterium | reverse complement strand
GTCACCCCGGCACGCGTTGCCGGGGTCCACTTCACCTCTTGCTCTGGCGCTTGCGGAGGGCTGGATCCCGGTGACAAGCACCGGGATGACGGTGGGAGGGTGTTGTAAGCGGCTGGTCCTTTACTGGCGCGCCGGCATACGGCGCACAAGCCGTCCGGGACGTCAGCCGCGGCGCATGACGCTCAGGAGGTAGTTGTCGTAGTAGTTCTCGGCGATCTGGGTGTAGGCCATCACTTCCTTCATATAGGCGTCGTGGCTGTCCTTGGTGCGCTTGAAAAGCGGGCTCTTGGCCGCAATCTCGGCGTGATACTCCTGCGCGGTCTTGTAGCAGGCTTCCATGACGGGCTGCGGGAAGGCGCGCAGCTCGGTGCCGTTGGCGATGAGGCGCTTCAGGGCCAGCGGGTTGACGCTGTCGTACTTCTCGAGCATCCACGCGCCCGCGGCCGTGCCCGCCTGATGCAGGATCGCCTGGTAGACCTTCGGGAGCGAGGCCCACTTCTCGTCGTTGACGACCATGTGCAGCATGGCGCCACCCTCCCACCAGCCGGGGAAGTAGTAGTACTTCGCCACTTTGTAGAAGCCGAGCTTCTCGTCGTCGTAGGGGCCGACGAACTCGGCCGCGTCGATGGCGCCCTTCTCGAGCGCCGGATAGACGTCGCCGCCGGCGAGCTGCTGCGGCACGACGCCCAGCTTCGACAGGATGTGCCCGCCCATGCCGGCGATGCGGAACTTGAGGCCCTTGAGGTCGTCGACGGACTTGATCTCCTTGCGGAACCAGCCGCCCATCTGCGTGCCGGAGTTGCCGGCGAGGATGGCGTAGGCCTTCATCGGCTTCAGCGCCTCGTTGCACAGCTCCTGCCCGCCGCCGAACGACCACCACGATTGCTGATGGCGATGGTTCATGCCGAACGCGACGCCCGTGGCGTAGGCGAGTGCCGGCTCGCGGCCGATGTAGAAGTAGAGGGGCGTCTGCGCGATCTCGACGGAGGCCGCCGTGACGGCATCGAGCGCCTGCAGGCCGGGCACGATCTCGCCGGCGCCGAAGGTCTGGATCTGGAACTTGTTGTCGGTGGCTTCCGCCACGTATTTCGCGAACGTCTGCGCGGTGCCGTAGATGGTATCGAGCGACTTCGGGAAGCTCGACGTCAGGCGCCATTTCAGCTCGGGCATGGATTGCGCGATGGCAGGCGCGGCGACGAGCGTCGAGCCGGCGGCGGCGAGTGCGCTGCCCTTGAGGAATGTGCGGCGTTTCATGGAGATCCTCCCTAGCGAGCGGCGAGGTGGCCAATGCAGTCAGCCCCCGGCCTTTCCGGCTGTCACCATACAGAAAGCGTGCGGCTTGGGGGAGAGGCGGGCCGACGCAAAGTGACGCTGGCTCGGGACGCCCAGTCTCCCCGAAATGGTGAGGAAAATCAGAAATTACTCCCCAAGGCCGACGGGCGCGGCTAGCCTTGGCCGATCCCCTCCCTGCGCCTCGAAAGGAGTGCCTATGTCGATCCCGTCCCAGCCGCCGGTCCCGCTGAGCCCGGAGGAGAGCGACCCCAACGCAATGGGCTGGATGACGGGCTTCCCGCCCTCCGACGCCAAGGTGATCCGCTTCGCCGACGGCAGCTTCCGCGAATTCCCGCAGTCGCGCTGGTCGCACAGTAACTTCCGCCAGTTCGTCCCCACGCGGAACGTATGGCGCGGGGCCGGCTCCGCTTCGGCGCTGCCCCGCATCGAGCGGGACCTCGCGTCCCTTCCCGTCACGCTCGCCGATGGCCGCCGCACGACCTTCCAGCGCGCGGTCGAAGAGACCTACGCCGACGGCATCGTCGTGCTGCACAAGGGCCGCATCGCCTACGAACGTTACTACGGTGCGCTCAAGCCGCATCAGCCGCACATCGCCATGTCGGTGACGAAGTCGTTCATCGGCACGCTGGCGACGCTGCTGATGGCGGAGGGCAAGATCGATCCCGCCGCGCGCGTGCCGGCGTACGTGCCGGAATTGGCCAAGAGCGGCTTCGCCGACGCGACCGTGCAGCAGGTCGCCGACATGACGACGGCCATCGCCTACAACGAGGTCTACGGCGACAAATCTTCCGACGTGTGGAAGATGCGGCGCGCGAGCGGCATGGCGCCGCCGGAGCCGGGGCTACCGGGCTCGCTGCTCGAGTACCTTCCGACGGTGCCGAAGAACGGCACGCACGGGGAGGTCTTCACCTATCGCACGGTGAATACGGACGTGCTCGCGTGGATCATCCGGCGCGTGACGGGCATGGCGATCTCGGACCTCGTGTCGGAGCGCATCTGGCAGCCGATGGGGGCGGAAGAGGACGCCTACTTCACTGTCGATTCCCGCGGCATGGAATACTGCGGCGGCGGGCTCAACACGTGCCTGCGCGACCTCGCCCGCTTCGGCGAGGTGATCCGCAATCGCGGCCGCTTCAACGGGCGGCAAATCCTGCCCGAGGCGGTGGTGGACGAGATCACAAGGGGCGCCGATCCGGCCAAATTCGCGCCCGCAGGGTATGCCACGCTGCAGGGCTGGTCCTACCACAATCAGTGGTGGGTCAGTCACGATGCGCACGGGGTGATCATGGCACGCGGCATTCACGGGCAATCGATCTACATCGATCCGAAGGCGGAGGTGGTGATCGCGCGCTACGGCTCGTTCCCGGTCGCGGGCAACGTCGCCAACGACCCCATCACGCTGCCGGCGTTCGCCGCGGCGGCGAAGGCGCTGATGGCGGGATAGGCCAAGGAGCGGCGGGTGCGCATTCTCGTTACCGGCGCGAGCGGCTTCATCGGCTCGGCCATCGCGCACCGCCTGCTGGCGGAGGGGCACGAGGTCGTCGCGGTGGCGCGCGGCCGGCGCAGCGTGCCCGAGGGATGTCGCGTCATCGCGCTGGACCTGCGCACGGCGACGAAGCCGCAAGCCTGGCAGGCGCATCTTTCCGGCATCGACGCGGTGGTGAATTGCGCGGGCGTGCTTCAGGACAACGCGCGCGACAGCGTCGCCGGCGCGCACCGGGACGCGCCGGCAGCCCTGTTCCTAGCCTGCGAGACGGCGGGCGTGGGCCGCGTCATCCAGATCTCCGCCATCGGCGTCGACCGGGAGACGCCGACGGCCTTCACGCGCACCAAGCTCGAAGGCGACCGCGCGCTGCAGGCGACGACGCTCGACTGGGTGATCCTGCGGCCGTCGGTGGTGGTGGGCCGCGCGGCCTACGGCGGCAGTGCGCTGTTCCGGGCGCTCGCGCTCTTGCCGGTGCTGCCGCGGGCAGAAGGGGCGGGACGCCTGCAGGTCGTGCAGCTCGACGACGTCGTCGAGAGCGTGGTGCGCTTGCTGCGGCCCGCTGCACCCGTGCGCCTCGCGCTCGACGTGGCAGGCCCGGACGCGCTGATCTTTGAAGACGTCGTCGCGGCGTACCGAGCGTGGCTGCGGCTGCCGCCGGCGCGTCTCGTGCACGTTCCCGCGTGGTCGATGCGGCTGATGCATGCGCTGGGCGACTTGGCGGGATGGCTCGGCTGGCGCGCCCCCGTGCGATCGACGGCCGCGCGCGAGATCCTGCGCGGCGCCACCGGCGACAATCGCGCCTGGCAGGAGGCGACGGGGATCGTGCCGCGCGGCCTGAAGGAGGCCCTCGCCGCGACCCCCGCGACGGTGCAGGAGCGCTGGTTCGCCGGACTCTATCTCGCCAAGCCCGCCGTGATCCTGTCGCTCGCTGCGCTCTGGATCGGCACGGCGCTCGTCACGCTCGGGCCGGCGCATGCGGAGGCCCTCGCCATCATGCGCGAGACGGGGGCGGGGCGGAGCGTGTCGGGGCTCATGACCAACGGCGGCGCGCTCGCCGATCTCGCCATCGGCATCGGCATTCTGTTCCGCCGCTCGGCGCGCGTGGCGTTGTGGGCCGGCATCGCGGTCGCGGCGTCCTATGCCGTGCTCGGCACGCTGCTGCTGCCCCGCCTCTGGCTCGACCCCTTCGCAGCGCTCCTCAAGATCGCGCCGATCATCGCGCTCAGCCTCGTCGCGCTCGCGACGCTGGAGGACCGATGACGCTCTATTTCGTCCTCAAGTTCCTGCACGTGATCGGCGCCGCGGTGCTCCTTGGCACGGGGGCCGGCATCGCCTTCTTCATGGTACTCGGACATTTGACGGGCAATGCCGCCACCATCGCGGCGATCGCGCGCATCGTCGTGATCGCGGATTTCCTGTTCACGGCGAGCGCGGTGGTGGTGCAGCCCGTCACCGGATACCTCCTGACGCGGGAGCTGGGCTTCCCGCTCGGCGAGGGCTGGATCGCGCTGTCGATTTTTCTTTATCTGTTCACCGGCGCGTTCTGGCTGCCCGTCGTGTGGATGCAGATGCGGATGCGGGATCTGGCCGCCGCGGCCGCGCGCGAAGACACGCCGCTGCCGGAACTCTATCATCGCCTGTTCTGGTGGTGGTTCGCGTTCGGGTTTCCGGCCTTCGCGGCCGTGCTCGGCATCTTCTGGCTGATGATCGCGAAGCCGTCGTTTCGGCTGTTCTGATCCGAGCGCCTTCGAGGCGCGCGGCGTAAACCTTCCCGGACGATAGTTTTTCACGAAGCGCATCGCACCTCTTAGGCTGCGATCCAAATCCGCAGAGGCCGGTGCGCTTTTGGGCTGCCCCGGAATTGGCGGATTCGAGCCATGCTGGCGCCATGCGCGTGCGCGGTATTGTGCTCAGGACGAGGAGCCCATGCAGCGTACCAAGGGACATGCCTGGCTGTTGGCGAGCGCGGCCGTCGGGGCCGCGTTGTGCCTCGAATGGCTGAACCTGGAGCGGACGCCGGTTCGCGCGGGGGCCGCCGTAGCCGTCGCGGCACCGGCGCCGGAGGTCCGACCTGTGGCGGATGTCGCGCCTCTCGCGCCCCCTGCCGCCGGCGCCTCGGGCAAGCGCAAGCATACGGCGGCCGCTGCAAGCGAGCCCATCGTCGATCCCGAGCCCGAGCAGATTTCTGCACGGAGCGAAAAAGCGCCGCCCGCCCCGAAGCTCGTCTCTCCGCCGGTCGAAGCCAAGCGCCCGCCGAAGAAGTCCGTCGTGGCCGCGAGCGAGCCCAAGCGCGTCGTCGACACCGGCCCCAAGCCGCCGGCCTTCGTGCGCTCCCTCCTCGACGGCGTCAACGCCGTGCTGGGGCAGCCGTGACACCGCGCCTCGCGCACGACATATCACCGCAGCATCGAACACCGTTTCGCGACGCACCACGTAGGTCGGGGTGAGCCGAAGCGGCCTGCATTTGCTGATCGAGCCAGTCGCGCTGGGTCCCGGCTCTCGCTTCGCTCGGCCGGGATGACAGGGGGGTGTGCTGCCGCGATCGGCAGCACGTGTCATCCCGGAACGCGCGCGAGCGCGTATCCGGGACCCAGGGGCAACTCGCACAACGCTCGCCCGGAACGCCGCTTCGCCTCGCTTATCCACCGCCGGTGCGACACCCACCTTTGTCATCCCGGTGCTTGTCACCGGGATCCAGCCGTCTGCAAGCGTCGGTCCCAGCGTTGGGCTGGACCCCGGCAACGAGTGCCGGGGTGACAGAGGTGGCGTGCAAGTGCCCGGCTGACCTCAACTGTCATCCCGGTGCTTGTCACCGGGATCCAGCCGTCCGCAAGCGTCGGTCCCAGCGTTGGGCTGGACCCCGGCAACGAGTGCCGGGGTGACAAAAGAGAATGTGGTGCGAGATGGACGCGCGGGAACCGCGCTGCGTTCACTTCGGGTTGCGGCGGAAGGTGCGGAGGCGGCCGAGGCGGCCCGAGGGGCGTGTGGTGTCGTCGTCGGGCGGCAGCGCGGGGAGCGTTTCGGCAGGGTGGCTCGTGAGGATGCGCTTCAACTGGCGGCGCAACTGCTCTTGCGCAGGGACGGCGGCGGCCAGGATCTTCTGGTAGCGATGGAAGTCGAGGACAGAATATTCCGCGACGTCGACGTCGATGTAGACGTCGGGCTGCTGAGCTTTCAGCTTCTCGCGCACGATCGAGCGCTGCAGGATCTGCGAAGATGAGATGATGGCGTTGAAGGGCGTCGGCTGCATGTGCTGGCCGGGGCCGATGGTGGCGCCGCTGACGTCGATGGCGACGATCAGATCCGCCTCGCCCTTGAGCGTGTCGAAGGGCAGCGGGTTGACGAGGCCGCCGTCCATCAGCACGCGGCCCTCACGCACGACGGGCGAGAACAGCGCGGGCAGCGCGATGCTCGCGGCCACCGCCGAGCGCAGGGGCCCATTGGTGATGACGACCTGCTCCTGCTCGTAGAAATCGGTCGCGAGGATCTGCATGGGGATGCCGAGGTCGTGCATCTCCTTCGGCATGGCAGGCGGCAGGAACGACGCCAGAACCTGCTCGGGATTGAGGAGCGCGCGGCGCACGGGCAGCACGCGCAGGAATTTCAGGATCGGCTCGGCGCGCGCGCCGATGAGGACGCGCAGCAGATCGAGGCGGCGGCCGAGGGCTGCTTCCGTCAGTTGCCGGATCTCGCGCGCGGGCAAACCGGCCGCGTAGGCCGCGCCGTAAAGCGCGCCGATCGATGTGCCGGCGATGATCTTGGGCCGCAGCCCCAGTTCGTCGAACACCTCCAGCATGAGGATGTGCGCGACGCCGCGGGCGCCGCCGCCGCCGAGCGCCAGGCCGATCGACGGCAGCGCCGCGCGCACGGGCGGGCGGGCGCCGC
>RXJK01000080.1 GCA_003963125.1 Hyphomicrobiales bacterium | reverse complement strand
ATCTCGTCCGCCCCTTCGCTGTAGAGCGCGCATTCGGCGACGAACGAGCGCTTCCCGCCCCTCAGCAGCGTCACCTTCGCGAGCATGTCGCGCGCCGCCGGCTTGGCCAGGAAATGCAAGTTGCAATGGGTGGTTACGGCGTCGACGCCGGTCTCGCCAATGGCCGCCATCACCGCCACCCAGACCGCGATGTCGAGCAGCTTGAAGATGGCCGGCCCCGAGATCGTCCCGCCCGGCCGCACGTTCCGCGCGTTGAATTTCATCCGCACCACGCTGGTTGTGGCCGTGACCTCCTCGATGAAGAACGACTTCTCCTCCCCGTGCACGTGCGGAAAGTGCGTCTCGATGAGGGCGTCGATGTCGGCTGCGTCGAGCACCGCCGTGCGGCTTCGCGTGCCCAAAGCATCTGTTGACATGATGCGCTCGTCCAACTTTTGTCATCGCCCGGAATTACCAGTCAGGCCCTGACTTCATAACTCGTGTCGCAGAGACCGCAACCAAGGATCGAGACCCATGCTGCACGTCTTCCGTTCGGCGCTCGTGGCCGTCGCGGCCATCGCCCTCTTCCAGTTCAGCGGCCTGGCGATGGCGCAGAGCCCCGTCAAGCAGATCAAGCTGACGGAAAAGCATATCGAGGGCTTCATCTCCGCCCAGAAGGACATGGCCGCCGCCGCCGAGAAGGTGCAGGCCTCGCCGCCGACCTGCGATAAGGTCGACCCCGCCATCGAGGGCGTGGCCAAGAAGCACGGCTTCGCCAGCTTCTGCGAGTACGACGACGTGGCCGCCAACATCTCCATGGTCATGGCCGGCATCGACCCGCAGTCGAAGCAGTTCACCGAGCCGCGCGCCGCGATCAAGAAGGAGATCGACGAGGTCACGGCCGACAAGTCGATCCCCGAGAAAGAGAAGAAGCAGATGCTCGAGGAGCTGAACGAGGCCATGCGCTCGGCCCAGCCCATCGAGAATGCGTCCAATATCGATCTCGTGAAGAAGTACTGGGACAAGATCGACGCCGTCCTCCAGTAACGGCCGCGATCGGAAGCACGTCATGACGGCGTCGGAGCGAGCGGGACGAGAGGCGACAGGCGCACACGCCGTCGATCTCGAAGTCGCTCGCGACGGCGCCGTTCTCGTTCTGACGATGGCGCGTCCCGAGAAGCGCAACGCGTTGTCGGAAAGCATGCTGCGCGCGCTCCAGGGTGCTCTCGACGATGCGGCTCGCGACGATGCCGTGCGGGCTATCGTCATCGCCGCCAAGGGGCCCGCGTTCTGTGCGGGCCACGACCTCAAGGAAATCACCGCCCATCGCGCCGACCCCGACAATGGCCGCGCCTACACCGACGGCCTGATGCGCGCCTGCGCCCGCCTGATGCGCTCGATCGTGACGCATCCGAAACCCGTCATCGCCGCCGTGCAAGGCATCGCCAGCGCCGCAGGATGCCAGCTCGTCGCCTCGTGCGATCTGGCCGTCGCCGCGGACACGGCGGAGTTCTGCACGCCCGGCGTCAACATCGGGCTATTCTGCTCGACGCCCATGGTCGCGCTCAGCCGCAACGTGCCGCGCAAACGCGCGATGGAAATGCTGCTGCTGGGCGAGATGCTGCCGGCCGCCGCCGCAGCCGATTACGGGCTCATCAACAAGGCCGTCCCCGCCGCCGACGTCATGGCGGAAGCGCTGGCCTACGCCCGCGTCATTGCCGCGAAGCCGCCCGTCACGGTGGCGACCGGCAAGGAAGCCTTCTATCGCCAGATCGAGATGCCGCTGGCTGAGGCCTACGATTACGCCGCCGCCGTCATGGTCGAGAACATGATGCACGCGGAATCAATGGAAGGCATCGGTGCCTTCATCGAGAAGCGCCCGCCCGACTGGTCCAAGGCCTGAGAATGCAGCCGCGGCTGTCGCTCGTCACGCTCGGCGTCGCAAATGTGGCCCGCTCACGTGCCTTCTACGAGCGGCTCGGCTTCGTCGCCTCTCCGGCGAGCAATGCCGACGTCACCTTCTTCTCGGCGGGCGGCGTGGTGCTCTCTCTCTTCGGACGCGAGGCATTGGCAGCGGATGCCGGTGTCGAGAACACTACCCCAGCGCCGTTCTCCGGCATCACCCTCGCCCACAACGTTGCGTCCGAGCCCGAGGTCGACGCGGCACTTGCAGCCGCGGCAGCTGCGGGCGGTCGCATCGTGAAGCCGGCGCAGCGCGCTTTCTGGGGCGGCTGGACCGGCTATTTCGCCGACCCCGATGGACATCTGTGGGAGGTCGCGCACAATCCGCACTTCCCGCTCGATGCGAGCGGCGCCGTCGTTCTACCCTGAGGCTGCTTTGGACCACGCCCGCTATTCCGATGACTACATTGCCGGCATCCTGGGCGACGTGCGCGTCATCGCCATGGTCGGTGCCTCCGCGACGCCCAACCGGCCGAGCTACTTCGCCATGAAGTATCTCATCGGCAAGGGCTACACGGTGATCCCCGTGAACCCCGGCCTCCTCGGGCAGGAGATCCTGAAGCAGAAGGTCGTCGGCAGCCTCGCCGAGCTCGCGGCGCCCGTCGACATGATCGACATCTTCCGCAATTCGGAAGCAGCTCTTGCCGTCACGCGCGAAGCCATAGGCCTCAAGGACAAACTCGGCCTCAAGGTCGTCTGGATGCAGCTCGGCGTGACGAACGAAGCCGCCGCCTCAGAGGCGGAGGCCGCAGGCCTCAAGGTCGTGATGAACCGCTGCCCCAAGATCGAGTACGGCCGCCTCTCCGGCGAAATCGGTTGGTCCGGCGTCAACGCCGGCACCATCTCCTCCAAGCGCCCTTTGCTCTCCGGCCGCGGCGTCCAGAGCCACACGCTCGCCCCGAAGCGGTGAGGTTGCTAGCCTCGCACCCACAGGGATGCACCTCGCCTCTCGACAGGGCTTAGGTATGAACATCAGTCACCTTACGCGTTTGTGATGCAGGGGATGCCCCTTCTCTCGTGATAAGCAAACGCGGGTAAGATCGCTGCGTTCTACCGCTCAGCACACGGTGCAATTGATGCCGTTGCAGGTCGCGACGTTCATCGCGTCGCCGCATTGGGCGCTCAAGTGTCTCCACCAGCAAAATTCAGAGTGTGAAATGACGCCATCGGCGAAAGAAAACACGTTGTCGGGCTATCAATGGCTCGTCGTCGGTGTGCTGGCGTTTCTGCAGTTCTCCATCATCCTCGACTTCATGGTGATGTCGCCCTTGGGCGCCATGCTCATGCCTGCGCTGCAGATCACGCCATCGCAGTTCGGTCTCGTCGTCTCGGCTTACGCCTTCAGCGCCGGGCTCTCCGCCATTGCAGCTGCGGGTTTTGCCGATCGGTTCGACCGCAAGAAACTCTTGCTCTTCTTCTACGCGGGCTTCATCTGCGGCACGCTCTTCTGCGCGCTGGCGCCGACGTTCCATGCCCTGCTGCTGGCGCGCATCGTGACCGGCATGTTCGGCGGCGTGATCGGTTCGATCGTGCTCGCCATCACCACAGATCTGTTCTCGTTTCAGCTGCGCGGCCGCGTCATGGGCGTCGTGCAGACGGCCTTTGCCGCGAGCCAGGTCCTCGGGCTGCCGATCGGCCTCTATTTCGCCAATGCATGGGGGTGGCACGCGCCGTTCGTGATGATCGTTCTCGTCTCGATCGTCGTGTGGGGCATCATATTGATCAGCATCCGGCCCATCGATGCTCACCTCAGCCTGCCGACGGAGAGCAATCCTTTCCTCCACCTGCGATCCACGCTGACCAACCCCCGTTACGTGCTCGCCTTCGCCGCGACGGGACTGCTGACGCTCGGCGGCTACCTGCTGATGCCGTTCGGCAGCGCTTTCACCGTGAACAACCTCGGCATCGACATGCAGCACTTGCCGATCGTGTATCTGGTGACCGGCATCTGCGCGATCGCCGTCGGGCCGCTCGTGGGCCGGGCCAGCGACAGCTACGGGAAGTTCAACGTGTTTGCGTGCGGCGCGCTCCTGACGATCGTCATGGTCCTGATCTACACGAACCTCGGCACAACGCCGCTGCCCTGGGTGCTGGTCGTGAACGTCTTGCTCTTCACCGGGATTTTCTCTCGGGTCATTCCAGCTCAAGCGCTGGTCTCCGCGATCCCTGAGCCCAGCAGCCGGGGCGCATTCATGGCCGTGAACTCCTCACTGCAGCAGTTGGCTGGCGGCTTGGCATCGGTGCTCGCCGGCTTGATCGTGGTCCAGGAGAGCTCAGGCAAGCTCGTACACTTCGACCGCGTGGGCCTCATCCTCGTGACCACGGTGCTCATCACCGTCGGCATGATGTATCTGATCCATCGGCGTGTGCCGGAAGCCGTTCGGCCTTGAATTGCTCAAGCGGTCGCCCGATTGACCCAGGGTGCGACCGCCCCACCTCCGCCGCGAATCGCGCCTAGCGAAATCCAGTGTTTGTCCACCGGGGCGAGAAACCTCTGGATGGAGCGTGCGTGCCGTCTTTGCCGGGGCGATGACCCGCACTAGCTTGCGGTGCTCGTGCAACCGGCCGTGGGGCACTCGGTGCCGGTAGCCGTCGCGTCAATCGCAATGGTCAGTGGGGTATGCCATGACATCGCTGCAAGTTTCCGCGCAGAAGCAGTTGCGCCAGCTCATCGAGCAGATCGAGCGGCTCGAGGAAGAGAAGAAGGCCCTCGCGGGCGACATCCGCGACAAGTACCTCGAGGCCAAGGGCGTGGGCTTCGACGTGAAGATCCTGCGCAAGGTGATCTCGCTGCGCAAGAAGAGCCAGACGGAGCGCCAGGAGGAGGATTCGATCCTCGCCGTCTATCTGCACGCGCTCGGCATGCTCGACGACGCGACCAACGTGCAGCTGCCGCCCGACATGGAATCCGAAGTCATGGACGCGGCTGAGTAGCTCTCGCCTCAGCCGGCGGCTCTCACATCTCCGGCTTCTGCGGCCGGGACATCAGTGCGTCGATGGCCGTGTCGACCGTGACCGATCCAGCCACGATGGCATGGACGGCCTGCGCGATCGGCATATCGATGCCGCGCTCGGCCGCCACGCGCACCACGGCCTGCGCCGTATAGACGCCCTCCGCCACCGACCGGCGCTTGGAGAGGACGTCGTCGAGCAACTGGCCTTGGCCCAGAGCGCGGCCGAGGCTCATGTTGCGCGACTGCGGGCTGCCGCAGGTCAGCAGCAGGTCGCCGAGCCCCGAAAGTCCCATCAGCGTCTCCGTGCGCGCGCCGAGCGCCGCCCCGAAGCGGCGAAGCTCCGCGAAACCGCGCGTGACGAGCGCCGCATGCGCGCTGGCGCCCAGGCCCTTGCCCTCGACAATGCCGGCGGCGATCGCGAGCACGTTCTTCACCGCGCCGCCGAGCTGCACGCCGATGAGATCCGACGACCAGTAGATCCGCAGGTGCCGGTAGCCGATGGCGTGGGCCAGCGCCTCCCCCTGGCGCTCGTCGGCGGCCGCCAGCGTGAGGGCCGCGGGCAACCCGCGCGCGACATCGGCTGCAAAGCTCGGCCCCGACAGCACCATCGGCATGGCGTTCGGCATAACTTCGCCGAGCACCTCGACCAGCAGCTTCCCCGTCGCCTGCTCGAGGCCCTTGGAGCAGATCACCACGGGCTTGCCGGCGGGCAGAACCTGCGCCAGCGAAGCACCGACGCTTCTCAGATGCTGTGCCGGCGCCACCATCAGCACCGCGTCGCATCGGGCGAGCTGGTCGAGATATCCCGTCGCGGAAAGGCGCGGATCGAGCGGCACGCCGGGCAGGAACGGCGTGTTGGCATGGGCACCGTTGATCTCGTCGACCACCTCGGCCTCGCGCGCCCACAGGAGCGCGCGGCGCCCGGCGAGCGTCAGCGTCTGCCCCAGCGCCGTTCCCCACGCGCCTCCGCCGATGATGCCGATCGTTTCGAACGTCACGTTCCGCTCCCTGCCTCGATGCGCTTCGTCCGGCCGGTGCCGGCGAGCCCTCGGTCACGCCGCGTCGCCCAAGCGCTTGCGCATGGGATGCGCTTGGGTGACCCCGAAACCAGGCACGGGCGGACCGGCTTCGGTGTACCCTATCCCGCGGTAGAAGGCTAAGGCGGTGCGTGTGCTCTCGAGCGTGCACTCGGTCAGGCCGAGGCCGCGCGCCTGCCGCTCGAGGTCCGCCATCATGCCCTTGCTGACGCCCATGAAGCGCGCATCGGGAGAGACGTAGTTCACGCTGATCCGCCCGGACGGCTGCAAACCCGCGATGCCCAGGATGCGGCCCTCCGCCTCGGCCACCACGAGCCGAGGTCCGTATGCGGCGATCCAGGCGCGCACGCTCTCCGGCGTCTTGTTGCCGAGCCACTGCCGCAGCGTCTCGGGATCGTCCTGATGGTCCGCCCGGCACAGCTCCGCGATCGACCGGCGCAGCACAAGCGCCGCCGCCTCCGCATCTTCAGGCCGGGCGGGGCGGACGATCATCGCTCACGTCATCCTGTCGTCTCGTCGCGTGCGCCGCGGCAGCGGCTCGCCTCGCGCGTCGAATGCGCGTCTGCCCCTCACCCTAACCCTCCCCCCGTAAGGACGGGGAGAGGGAATCCAGGCGTCGTCATTATTTGTCCCTCTCCCCGCGCGCGGGGAGAGGGCCGGGGTGAGGGGCAGCAGCGGTACGAACCGGGGAGATCCCTGACAGAATAGACCGGGAACATTCCTGACAGTCCA
>RXJK01000109.1:45767-75090 GCA_003963125.1 Hyphomicrobiales bacterium | reverse complement strand
TCGTGGAATGGGGAGAGGGAACTGCGTCTGTACAAGAAATACCGCTGCGTCATCGGCAGCGACTTGGCGGGTTCGCAGGTGAGGAGTTCGCCGTCCGCCCGCACCTCGTAGGTCTCGGGATCCACCTCGATCTTCGGCATCGCATCGTTGAGGATCATCGACTTCTTCGAGATGCCGCCACGCGTGTTCTGCACGGGAAGAAGCTGCTTGGCGACACCGAGCCGCCCGCCGATCAGCCCGTCCATGGCCGCCTTGCTGACGAAGGTCACGGCCGAGTTCGTCATCGCGCGGCCGTAGGAGCCGAACATCGGCCGGTAGTGCACCGGCTGCGGGGTCGGGATCGAGGCGTTGGGATCGCCCATGGGCGCCGCTGCGATCGAGCCGCCGAGCAGCACGAGATCGGGCTTCACCCCGAAGAATGCGGGCGTCCACAGCACCAGATCGGCGCGCTTGCCGACCTCGATGGAGCCGAGCTCGTAGGAGACGCCCTGCGCGATGGCCGGGTTGATCGTGTACTTGGCGATGTAGCGGCGCACACGCAGGTTGTCGTTGCCGGGTTTCTCGTCCTTCAGCGGCCCGCGCTGCAGCTTCATCTTGTGCGCCGTCTGCCAGCAGCGAATGATCACCTCGCCGACGCGGCCCATGGCCTGGCTGTCGGACGAGATCATCGAGATCGCGCCGATGTCGTGCAGGATGTCCTCGGCCGCAATGGTCTCGCGCCGGATGCGGCTTTCGGCGAAGGCGATGTCCTCGGGGATGTTGGGGTCGAGGTGGTGGCACACCATGAGCATGTCGAGATGCTCTTCCAGCGTGTTCACCGTGAACGGCCGCGTCGGGTTGGTGGAGGAGGGGAGCACATTGGGCAGCCCCGCAACCTTGATGATGTCGGGCGCGTGCCCGCCGCCGGCGCCTTCCGTGTGGAACGCATGGATCGTGCGGCCCTTGAAGGCCGCGATCGTGTCTTCCACGAAGCCGCTTTCGTTGAGCGTGTCCGTGTGGATCATGATCTGCACGTCGTAGTCGTCCGCGACCGACAGCGCGCAGTCGATGGCCGCGGGCGTCGTGCCCCAGTCCTCGTGCAGCTTCAGCGACGAAGCACCGGCCTTCACCATCTCGACGAGCGCCGCGGGCTTCGAGGCGTTGCCCTTGCCCGAAAAAGCGAGGTTCATCGGGAACGCGTCGGCCGCCTGGATCATGCGCGCGAGATGCCACGGGCCCGGCGTGCAGGTGGTGGCGGAGGTGCCTGTCGCGGGGCCCGTGCCGCCGCCGATCATCATGGTGATGCCGGAGTTCAGCGCCTCCTCGATCTGCTGCGGGCAGATGAAGTGGATGTGGCTGTCGATGCCGCCCGCCGTCAGGATCTTGCCTTCGCCCGCGATCACTTCCGTGCCCGGCCCGACGATGATGTCGACACCCGGCTGCACGTCCGGGTTGCCCGCCTTGCCGATGCCCGAGATGCGCCCGTCGCGGATACCGACGTCGGCTTTGACGATGCCCCAGTGGTCGATGATCAGCGCGTTGGTGAAGACCGTATCGACGGCGCCGTCGGCGCGGCTCGCTTGGCTCTGGCCCATGCCGTCGCGGATCACCTTGCCGCCGCCGAACTTCACTTCCTCGCCGTAGGTCGTGTAGTCCTTCTCGACCTCGACGATCAGGTCGGTGTCGGCAAGCCGCACCTTGTCGCCGACGGTCGGCCCGAACATGTCGGCGTAGGCACTGCGCGAAATCCTGGCAGCCATGTCGTTCTCGCTTTAATCGGAAAGTTTCAGGCTTTCTTGGTCCCGAGGGCCGGCCAACGGGACATGGCGAAGACCCAGAGCATGATCAGATTGACGATGGGCACGAGCATCAGCACGCCCCACCAGCGGCTGTAGCCCGCTTTGCCGATGATCTGCACCATCGGGATGAACGCGAGGATGCCGAAGATGAGGCCGAGGATCCCGCGCAGTTGATCGTCAGGCATGTCCACCTCCTGTTTGGCGCGAGGCCTATAGCGCGCCCATCACCTTGCCCTGGAAGCCATAGACCTTGCGGCTACCCGTGAAGGCAACGAGCGTGACTTCGCGCGACTGCCCGGGCTCGAAGCGCACGGCCGTGCCGGCGGCGATGTCGAGCCGATGCCCGCGCGCCTTGGCGCGGTCGAAGCGCAGCGCGGCGTTGGTCTCCGCGAAGTGGTAGTGCGAGCCGACCTGGATCGGCCGGTCGCCCGTGTTTTCTACCATGAGGGTGACCGTCGGCCGCCCCGCGTTGAGTTCGATGTCGCCCGGCAGCGTGATGACTTCGCCTGGGATCATGGCGCGTCTCCTTAAGCCAGCGCGAGCGCGAGGCCCGCCACGGCGACGAGCGCGCCCGCGACACGCACGGCGACGCGGCCGGCACCCCGGCCCGCGACGATGGCCGCCGTCGCCCCGATGCTGTGCAGCAGCGCCGTCGCCAGCGCGAAGCCCGACATGAAGCTCACCGCGGACGCACCCGTCGGCAACTCCACGCCATGCGCGTAGCCGTGTAGCAGCGCGAAGGCGCCGATCACGATGCCGCCGAGTAGCGTCGGAGCGCGCAGGCTCGCCGTGACGGCGATGCCCAGAACGATCACCGAGGCGAGAATGCCGCTCTCGACGTAGGGCACCGTCACGTGCGCCGCGCCGATGGCGCCGCCAACGAGCATCAGCGAGACGAACGCTGCGGGCCACGCCCAAACCGCGCGTCCGCCGGTCATGCCGGCCCACAGGCCAACGGCAACCATGGCAAGCAGGTGATCGAACCCGCTAAAGGGATGGGCGAAGCCCGTGGCGAGCGAGTGCACATGATCGGCACCCGGATGCGCCAACGCCGGCGTCGCGGCGGCCAATGCCAGCGCGGCGACGCAAGCGCCGCGGGTCCAGGTCATGCTTTTACGGCTCGGCCCTTGTGTCACGGATGAGATCCCCTCTGCGATAAAGCCAGATTCAGAAGAATGTCGGATTGTCAGCGGATCGGTTCGTGCACGGTGACGAGCTTCACGCCGTCGGGAAAGGTCGCCTCCACCTGCACGTCGTGGATCATCTCGGCGATGCCTTCCATGACCTGCGCGCGTGTCAGCACCTTCGCGCCCGCCTCCATCAGGTCCGCCACCGAACGCCCGTCACGCGCGCCCTCGACGACGAAGTCCGAGATCAGCGCCACCGCTTCCGGATAGTTGAGCTTCACGCCGCGCTCGAGCCGCCGCCGCGCCACCATCGCCGCCATCGAGATCAGCAGCTTGTCCTTTTCCCGTCCCGTCAGGATCATCGTGTCTTGCCCGTCCCTCGATCATCCAATCCCGTATGCGCCCGCCGTCGTTAGCATCGCCACTCAGCACTGCCATATGCGGGGCAGCCGGCGTCCCGACAGCGCTTCGATCACGGGGCGCAGTTCCGTCTGCAACGTTCTGCCATCCTTCGCGAGGCCGCGCAGCAGGAGAATTTCGCCCCACTGGCTTGCGCCGATCGTGCCGTTCGCGGACGCGATGAGCGCGCGCACCTCTTCGAGCCGCAACGCCGCATCCTTGGCGATGTAGACGAGCAGGGCCGTCGCGCGTGCGCTGGCAAAAGTCGCGGGCCGGTCGAGCGTGGGCGCAATGTCGCCCGCCAAACGCAGCACATCGGCGTAGATCAGGCGTCCTGCGCGGCGGATGGACCAGCGGTCGGTGACGGCGCCCATGGCGACATCCTCGCCCATCGCCGCCCGCCCAAAAATCAGGCACTCGCCGGCAAGCAGCGTGGAATCTTCTGCGAGATCAAAGGTCGTGCGCCGTGCCAGCACCGACCGGTCGAACAGAATGGTCGGCTGCGGCAGCCACAGGAGACGCGCCTCGGCCGCAAGTCGAGCCGTCACGTCGATCGTGGCGGGGGCGCCATCGCGCGAACGATAGATTTTCTCGGCCGCCGCGGTGGTGACGGTGACATCGGCACCCGCCTCGAGGCCGATGTCCGTCGCGAACCGATCTCCGCCCGTCAGGCCGCCGGCCATGTTGAGTAGGATCGCCTGCGCCTGGCTGCGGGCCTCGTCACCTTCCAGAGGATTGGGAAAGCGCGCCCGGCCGCAGCCCGACTGGCGTAGGTTGTCGAGAACCGTAGCCCCGTCGCGCACCTTGTACGCGAGGCGGACATCTCCATCCGCCCGCGGCAGCCAAGTTTGGGCCTGCAGCACGTCGCGCCCCTTCGATGCGTCCCGTCACACCGTAAGGTAGCGCCGGACGTCGGCTTCGACCATGGTCTTGCCGTCACCGGCCATCACGACCTCGCCGCGTTCCATGACGGCGTAGGTGTCAGCGAGTTCGCGCGCGAAATCGAAGTACTGCTCCACCAGCACGATGGCCATCTTGCCCTGGTCACGCAGGTAGGAGATGGCGCGGCCGATGTCCTTGATGATGGAGGGCTGGATGCCTTCCGTCGGCTCGTCGAGGACGATCAGCTTCGGCTGCATGACGAGCGCGCGCGCAATGGCGAGCTGCTGCTGCTGGCCGCCCGAGAGGTCGCCGCCGCGCCGGCCCAGCATCGACTTGAGCACGGGGAAGAGTTCGAACAGCTCCTCGCCGATCTTGCGGTCCGGGCCCTTGAGGCGCGCAAAGCCCGTCTCGAGGTTTTCCTGCACCGTGAGCAGCGGGAAGATCTCGCGGCCCTGCGGCACGTAGGCGATCCCCTGCCGCGCCCGCTCGTAGGCCTTGAGGCCGGTGATGTCATGCCCCTCGAGGCTGATCGAGCCGGACCGCACGGGCTGGTGCCCCACGATGGCGCGCAACAGCGAACTCTTGCCGACGCCATTGCGCCCCAGCACGCAGGTGATCTTGCCCACCTCGGCCTTCAGCGACACGCGCCGCAGCGCCTGGGCGGCGCCGTAGTAGAGATCGATGTTCTCGACGGTCAGCATGGGCTTTGTCCGGCTTCTTCTTCAGCGCCCGAGGTAGACCTCGATGACGCGCTCGTTGTTGCTCACGTCGTCGAGGGAGCCCTCGGCGAGAACCGATCCTTCGTGCAGGCACGTCACCTTGACGCCGAGCCGCCGCACGAACTCCATGTCGTGTTCGACGACGACGACCGTGTGGCTCTGGGCGATCTCGCGCAGCAGATCCGCCGTGGTCATGGTCTCGGCGTCCGTCATGCCGGCGACCGGCTCGTCGACGAGCAGGAGCTTCGGATCCTGCGCGATCAGCATGCCGATCTCGAGCCACTGCTTCTGGCCGTGCGAGAGAGAGCCTGCCTGCCGCTTGCCGTACTGCGAAAGCCCGATGGTCTTGAGGATTTCCTCGATGCGGTCGCTGTCGGCGCTGTTGGAGCGCCACACGAGATTGGCGAGCACCGTGCGCTTCATCTTCAGCGCCAGCAGCACGTTGTCCCACGCCGTGTGCTCTTCGAACACCGTCGGCTTCTGGAACTTGCGGCCGATGCCGAGCGAGGCGATGGCCGCCTCGTCCTTGGTCGTGAGGTCGATGGAGCCGTTGTCGAACAGCACGTCGCCTTCGTCGGGGCGCGTCTTGCCCGTGATGATGTCCATCATCGTCGTCTTGCCGGCGCCGTTGGGGCCGATGATGGCGCGCATCTCGCCGGGCGCCAGCCACAGCGACAAATTGTTGATGGCGCGAAAGCCGTCGAAGCTGACATGCACGCCGTTGAGGTAGAGGAGGCTCGCCGCCGCGATGTCGTGCGGCTTGGCGACGCCGAGGTCGATGCGCTCTTGCATGGCCATGGCTACTCCGCAGGCTGCGCGGCCGGCGCGCCGCTCGATGAGGTGTCTTCCGACTTCTGCGGCAGTAGGCCGAGGATGCCTTTGGGCAGGAAGATCGTCACGACCACGAACAGACCGCCGAGTGCGAACAGCCAGTAGGGTGCCAGGAAACCCGTCGTGAACGTCGACTTCGCGAAGTTGACGATGATCGCGCCAAGCGCGGCGCCGACGAGCGTGCCGCGTCCCCCGACCGCCACCCAGATCACCATCTCGATCGAGTTGGCGGGCGTGAATTCGCTGGGATTGATGATGCCGACTTGCGGCACGTAGAGAGCGCCAGCAACGGCCGCCATGCACGCCGACAGCGTGAACACGAACGTCTTGTAGTTCTCGACCCGGTAACCCATGAAGCGCGTGCGGCTTTCGGCGTCCCGCACGGCGATCAGCACCTTGCCCGCCTTCGACGTGACGACCCAGCGCGCGATGATGTAGCCGAGCGCCAGTGCGAACGCCGACAGCATGAACAGCACCGTGCGCGTATAGGGCGACTGCACGGAGAAACCGAGGATGTCCTTGAAATCGGTCAGGCCGTTGTTGCCGCCGAAGCCGAAGTTGTTGCGGAAGAAGCCGAGCATCAGCGCGTAGGTCAGCGCCTGCGTGATGATCGACAGGTACACGCCCGTGACGCGGCTGCGGAAGGCGAACCAGCCGAACACGAAGGCGAGCAGGCCCGGCACCAGCAGCACCATCAGCATGGCGAACCAGAACATGTCGAAGCCGTACCAGAACCACGGCAGTTCCTTCCAGTTCAGGAACACCATGAAGTCCGGCAGGATCGGGTGCGCATAGACGCCGCGCGTGCCGATCTGGCGCATCAGGTACATGCCCATCGCGTAGCCGCCGAGCGCGAAGAACGCGCCGTGGCCGAGCGAGAGGATGCCGCAGTAGCCCCACACGAGATCGAGCGAGAGGGCGAGCAGCGCGTAGCACAGGTACTTGCCCCACAGCGCCACCGCCGAGGTGCCGAGGTGGAAGGCCGAGGTCGGTGGCACGGCGAGATGCAGGATCGGCACGATGACGATCGCCGCCGCCAGCAGCGCGAGGAAGATGGAGCCGCGATTGTCGGCGGCTTCGATGAGGCGTCGCGTGATCATGCTTCCACCGCCCGGCCCTTGAGTGCGAACAACCCGCGAGGACGCTTCTGAATGAACAGGATGACGGCCACCAGCAGCAGGATCTTGCCGAGCACGGCGCCCGCGTAGGGCTCGAGGAACTTGTTGGCGATGCCGAGTGAGAGGGCTCCGACCAGCGTCCCCCAAAGGTTCCCGACGCCGCCGAACACGACGACGAGGAAGCTGTCGATGATGTAGCCCTGGCCGAGGTTCGGCGACACGTTGTCGATCTGCGACAGCGCCACGCCGGCAAGGCCGGCGATGCCGGAGCCGAGTGCGAAGGTCAGCGCGTCGATGCGGCCCGTGTTGATCGCCATGGCGCTCGCCATGCGCCGGTTCTGCGTCACCGCCCGCATCTGCAACCCGAGCGTCGTGTAGCGCAGTGCGGCGAGCAGCGCGCCAAAGATCAGGATCGCGAAGACGATGATCCAGAGCCGGTTCCAGGTGATGGTGAGGCCCGCGAGTTGCGTTGCGCCCGACATGAAGTGCGGCGCGCCGACTTCGCGGTTGGTCGGCCCGAACGCCGTACGCACGGCCTGCTGCAGGATCAGGCTGATGCCCCAGGTCGCGAGCAGCGTCTCGAGCGGCCGGCCGTAGAGGAAGCGGATCACGCCGCGCTCGATGGCGATGCCGACGAGCGCCGCCACCAGGAAGGCGAGGGGGATGGCGATCGCGAGCGAATAGTCGAACAGCCACGGCGCGCTGGTGCGGATGATCTCCTGCACCACGAACGTCGTGTAGGCGCCGAGCATCACCATTTCGCCGTGCGCCATGTTGATGACGCCCATCACGCCGAAGGTGATGGCGAGCCCGATGGCCGCGAGCAGCAGCACCGAGCCGAGCGAGAGGCCGTACCAGAAGTTCTGCGCCACCGCCCAGGCGGCGAGCGAATTGTCGATGGTCTTGAGGGCTTCGGCCTGCGCCCGCTGCACGCCGGGCGTCTGGTCCGCCGGCATCGCGGCGAGAAGCCCCCGCGCCTCCTGATCGCCGCGGTCACGGATGATCGAGATCGCTTCGATCTTCTCGTTCTCCTTGGCTGTCGAGCCGTAGAGGATGATGGCGGCGCGCGCTTCGCTGAAGACGCGCTTGATGCGCGCATCGCTCTCCTTCTGGATCGCCTGCTCGATGGCCGGCAGCGCCGCGGCATCGCGCGACTTGAAGACGGCGTTGGCGGCTTCGAGCCGGCGGACGGGATCGGGCGACATCAACGTGAGGGTGCCGAGCGCGGCCTCGACCGAGCGCCGCAGGCGGTTGTTGAGCCGCACGTTGGAGAGCCCGGCGGGCTCCGAGGCGAGCTTCTCGCCCGTGCCGGCATCGATGATCGCGCCGGAGGTTTCCTTGATGAGCACCTTCTTCGTCTCGGCCGAGAACAGGAGGCGGCCGTCCTGCAGCGCCCCGACGATCTGCGCGGCCAGCGGATGCCCGCTCGCGGCGATGCCGGAAATGGCGGTGTCCGTATCGTTGAAACTGTCGTTGCTGAAGAGCGCGAGGGCCTTCGCGTAGGCAGCGGCGTCGCCCTGTGCCCGCGCCTCGAACGAGAAGACCGCTGCGGTGAGGAGCGCCAGCAGGGCGAACACCCAGCGTCGCGTCGAGCCGAGCTCTGCTCTCGTCATCTGTCGGTTCCTTGCCGTTTTGCCGGTTTGTGTTGTTGGACGTCGCCGGACGTCGTGTCCGTCTTTCATCGGCCCGGCCGGTCCCTGAACCGGCTGAGCAGGGATGCAAAAGGAAGGCGGCGCGCGGCCGCCTCCCTGTACTCTGAACAGTGCGCGATTAGCTGCCGCACTTGTTGGTCTTGGTGTTCCAGTTGCCGCACTTCTTGTCGACCCAGTCGCCGATCAGGTCCTTCGAGCCGTCGAGCTCCTTGGACCAGGCGTCGCCGGGGACGAGACCGTCCGTCTTCCACACCACGTCGAACTGGCCGTCGGCCTTGATCTCGCCGATGAACACCGGCTTGGTGATGTGATGGTTCGGAAGCATCTTCGAGATGCCGCCCGTCAGGTTCGGTGCTTCGATGCCCGGCAGGGCGTCGATGACCTTGTCGGGATCGGTGGTCTTGGCCTTTTCGACGGCCTTGACCCACATCGCGAAGCCGATCACGTGCGCTTCCATCGGATCGTTGGTCACGCGCTTCGGGTTCTTCGTGAAGTCTTTCCACTTCTTGATGAACTCGTCGTTCTGCGGGTTCTTGATCGACTGGAAGTAGTTCCACGCGGCGAGGTGGCCGAGCAGCGGCTTGGTGTCGATGCCGGCGAGTTCCTCTTCACCCACCGAGAACGCGACGACGGGGATATCCTTCGCCGAGATGCCCTGGTTGCCGAGTTCCTTGTAGAACGGCACGTTGGCGTCGCCGTTAATGGTCGAGACCACCGCCGTCTTCTTGCCGGCCGTGCCGAACTTCTTGATGTCGGCGACGATCGTCTGCCAGTCGGAATGACCGAACGGCGTGTAGTTGATCATGATGTCTTCGGGCTTCACGCCCTTGGACTTGAGGTAGGCCTCGAGGATCTTGTTGGTCGTGCGCGGATAGACGTAGTCGGTGCCGGCAAGCACCCAGCGCTGCACCTTCTCTTCCTTGGCGAGGTAGTCGACGGCCGGGATGGCCTGCTGGTTCGGCGCCGCACCCGTGTAGAACACGTTGCGCTCGCTCTCTTCACCCTCGTACTGCACGGGGTAGAAGAGGATGTTGTTGAGTTCCTTGAACACCGGCAGCACGGACTTGCG
The DNA here is from genome assembly GCA_003963125.1 of Hyphomicrobiales bacterium. Taxonomy (GTDB): domain Bacteria; phylum Pseudomonadota; class Alphaproteobacteria; order Rhizobiales; family Hyphomicrobiaceae; genus AWTP1-13. The sequence goes on along the minus strand of RXJK01000109.1, from coordinate 65,515 downwards.
CGACACCGAGGTCCAGCAGCCGAACACCGCGGCGACCTTCTCCTTGGTGATGAGCTCGCGCGCCTTCTCGGCGAACAGCGGCCAGTTGGAGGCGGGGTCCACGACGACGGCTTCGAGCTTCTTGCCGAGCACGCCGCCCTTCTTGTTCTGCCCGTCGATGAGGAACAGCATGGTGTCCTTCAGCGTCGTCTCGCTGATGGCCATGGTGCCGGACAACGAATGCAGAATGCCGACCTTGATCGTATCTTGAGCGACGGCACTGCCGGCCATGGGCAACGCTGCCAACCCGGCGATGGATGCCACCGCGGCAGCCCTGATGAATTGACGAGACATGGGCTAAACACCCCCTTCATCTGTTAACGATTTTGGGAATCAGGTCCCGGGGGAGCGGAAGAGCAACCGGCGTGCCATCTTCCTGGGCGCGATCTAGGGGGTTGAATTTGCAAAGGTTCTCGAAGAGACTCCGCAATACGCGGTGTCGGCCGCATTCCTTAACGCCCATTATTTAGGCAGCATGCCCATTGCCCACTCATTAGGCACGAGATTGCATGCGGCCTGCGCGTCCAGCATGAATATTGTGCTTAAGTTCAAGACAAGTTGCGACGCTGCCGTAGATCGAGTTCCTTTCTTTGCGGCAAGCAAGCAGGCCGCCTGGCGGCGCAGGGAAGAAAACACGCAGATTATCAGAAGCATGCCAGCGCTGCCTGGCGGGGCGCGGCGCGGCTCGCGGCTCCAAATTGGCCGCTTTGTCAGTGTCCGGTCAGTTAATTGCGCTGATATGCACTCGTTCGTGTGAGATTCACCTGAATCAGGGCGGGTGGATTTCTCGGCGACACAGAACCGAGTGCTTCTGGGGTGTCCCTAGCGCCCCTGGAGCACTCGGTCTTCGCGTTTTTGGGCCCTGGTGATTGCGCCGGAGCCTAGTCCGCTCCACCGCCCTTGCATGGACGGCCCCACTCCCATATACGGGAGGCCGTTCGCCCCGTTCGTCTAGCGGTTAGGACACCAGCCTCTCACGTTGGTAACAGGGGTTCGATTCCCCTACGGGGCGCCAAGGAGCAACAAACTCCGGCGTTGATTTTCAAAGAAATTTCGGCAAAATCGTTGCCTCACCCGAAGCTAGAAGCGCTTCGAGGTGCAACAAATGGGGCAACAAACTCATGGCTCGACCCGTCGAGGCGGCCCGCCCGCATAAGCTGAAAGGCTTTTGGTTCTTGGTGCGGAGAGTGCCGGGAGAGTTCAGTTATTATGACCGCAGAAATCCGGTTCGGATCAGCACGGGCATTCGCATCGTCGACGACCCGCGCGGCATCAAGGCGGCCGAGGTCGTGACCAAGCTGGATGCGGAACTCTTGCGATACTGGAAGGACAAGCGGCGCGGTCGGGATCGAGGCGCGGAGGAGCGATATCTGCAGGCTTGTAACCGCGCCAGGTCACTCGGTCTGAACTATGTGTCGGCGGCCGAGGCAGCGCCGAGTTTGCCAATCGAGGATATTCTCCGTCGCTTCGAAACGCTCGCTTTGCGAGGCACGAAGGACAGCGTGCCGGAGGTGACTGCCGTGCTGGGTGGCGAGACGGCACCTGCGATCATGGTCGACGCCATGGTCGATGAGTTCGAGCAGATCGTGCGAGCCTCGCTGGCATCGAAGTCGGAGCGGCAGCAGAAGAAATGGCGCAAGCCAAGAGAGACCGCGCTTGAGGTCTTTGTCGAACTTGTTGGAAGTCGACCAGTCTCCACTCTGACGCGCGCTGACGCGCTCAAACTGCGCTCGCATTGGCAGGATCGCGTTGTAGCCGGCAAGATCGAAATTGGGACTGCCAACAAGTGCATCGGTCACATCTGCACGATGTTTCGCGCCATCAACGAGAACAGGCAACTGAACCTTCCACCAATCTTTGATCGCATTCGCATTGGCGGCGGCAAGGATCGACAACGCGTCGCCTTTGCTCCCAGCTTCGTTCAGGAGCGCATTCTTGCGGACGGCATCTTCGACGACCTGAACGCCGAAGCGCGGCGGGTCGTCTATCTCATTGCCGAAACAGGACTTCGGCTTTCGGAGGCAATCAATCTGTCTCGCGCAACGATCAAGCTTAGCGCGGCGGTGCCTCATATCTGTGTCATGCCAGACGGCCGGGATATCAAGACGGACCAATCAAGGCGCGAAATACCGCTCGTTGGCGCAGCCTTGATGGCGATGCGTGAACAGCCTGACGGCTTTCCCCGCTACCGCGACAAGGCCGACGTTTTGTCGGCACTGGCGAACAAGGCGCTCGACGTACGCGGCCTCCGGCCAGAAGCGGGTCAATCGCTTTATTCGCTGCGGCATACCTTTGAAGACCGGCTGACCGCCGTCGATGCGCCGGACAAGATCATCGCCTGCCTTATGGGACACAAGTGGTCGAGGCCGCGCTACGGTGTTGGACCTTCGCTAGAGCACAAGCGCGATTGGCTCGAACGGATTGCCTTCCGGCCACCTTCGAGTGTGTAGGTTTCAAGGATGCGTTTCGCGCGCTCTTTTGGGTCATTGCGCCGGGCGACCTCGAGTTCTCTTTCCAAGCGATCGATGTATGGCGCGTAGACCGCCCCGTGCCGAAGCACGATGTAGGCTGCCAAAGCGAGTGCGTGTTCAAGTCGATCGATCACAGCAAGGTGGAGCCTGCGGCCCTCCAATGCAGTTCGGCGGATTGCCGAGAAAATTGCGAAGTATGCACGATCGCACTGAGAGCCGCATCGGGGCTCGCCGTCACTTTGGGCAGTGACTTGGCGAAGCGGTTGGTGGTCAGCCATAACGTCATTGCGGTGCGCGCACGTAAGCGTGAGCGCGCGTAGTGGCCATCACCATTGTCAGCCAAGGTCCCAGCCTCGGGTCGTCGGCGTGGGATCGCTGGGCCAATGTTGAGAACAGGATCGTTGCCAGGGTTAGGCACACAAAGCTTGAGGCGAGCGCGGCAGTCCGCCAGCCATGGCCACCTGTGGGTATAACGCGCCTTCTCGAGTGGATGAGAGGGCGATGGGCGGCCGTCTTTGGGTCTCGCCGAACGTGATGCGCCAGCGAGAACCAGGCCAGGGCGGACACCTGCAATGCTAGGACGATCGCCATTGCAGTCCGGTGCGCGTGGGCAGGATAACCACCATGGGTTTGCGGCCACTGTGCGATCAGGATCCCGGTGGCCGATTGGATGGCAAATGCCGAACCAACATGGAGCAGATTGAGAGCACCATTGGCGCGGCCCGCCATAGCCTTCGGGAAGTACTCGCCCATGATGGCGAAGCTCAGAACTGTTGCGGCTCCGGCCGCGGCAATCACAATAAAGGGCAGGAGGGGCGGCAGCGGCCACTGCAGGATCAATGCGGCCTGGGCGAGGGCGGACGTCGACAATGTCGCCGCGAGCACGATTTCCGTCTTCACGCCAGCCTTGCGCAATCGATCAGCGGCCGTACCAAGTAGGAGGGCCCCTGCACAGACGGCGATTGCCATGAAGCCGAGGTGACGAACGATCGCGGCTCTGTCGAAGCCATCGACGTCGCGTAGCCAGGGCGCCGCCCATAAGCCTTGAAGCGACCAGGACGTGCCAATACCAAGCGCCGACAGGGGCGCGATGCGCCAGAACCGGGCATCCGCGTAAATCGCGGCGAACGTGGCAGCCGGTAGGATCGTAGTCTTGTTGGCGACAGGGTGGGGTGCGGCGAACAGCACCAGCAGGGAAGCTAGCGCGGATAGGCCGGCGAGCACGACAAACAGACCGCGCCAGCCGATGGCCTGAACCAGAAGGTCCGCAGGCGCGGTTGCCGTTAATGCACCCAGGGCACCGAGCATCACGAGCCAGCCGGCGGCCGATGCCGAGCGGCTTGGTGGAAACCAGAGGGCGATAGCCTTGACACCGGCCATCAAGGCCGTGGCGACACCTATGCCAAGCAGAACGCGGCCGATCATCAATCCTAGGAAGCCGTCAGCGAGCGCAAACACCAAGGCGCCGGTGCTGGCGAACAGCATCAGGATGCTTTGCACGAGGGCCGGCCCTACGCGATCGAGAAGAACACCGAGGGGCAATTGCACGGCGGCGAAGACGAGGAAGTAGACGCTTGTGAGGAAGCCGAGATCGGCGGCACCGAGGTTCAGCTCCGTCGCCAAGTCGGCCGCGATGACCGCGTTGACGGTCCGGAAGACGTAGGACAGAAAATATCCGGCTGCGAACGGCAGTAGGACAGAAGCAATGAGGCGTCCGCGCGGCATGCGGCGATCCTCCACACGTGTTGGGGTTAGGGGGAACCTCGCTCATTTTCGTCCTTGCGCTCTCGTCGCCATACCAGCCTTGCAACTCCGTCCTCTGTTGCCTCGAGCAAAGCACCCCAGATCGGTTGCGGTAGAGCAGGATCGTCCAGCTTGACGCGCAGGTAGGTCTCCTCCGAGCCCTGCTTGGTCTTGCGCCAGGCTGCGCCAATCTCGGCGGCTCCAGCAAAAATGCGAAAGTCGGGCGCTCCCTCGGCCTCCTTGTGGTCATTCGCGACGAGCCGTACCTTCGTGGAGAACGTGAGCGTGCGAATGGTGCCGGCGTAGCCATCCTTGATGGCGGAGAACATTCCTATGACGGCCATGGCTCCTACTCCTGTGCTGTTGCGTGGATCGCTGTCACTGCGGCGCCGTTGCGCCGTGGCGTAGTGTGTCGCGCACCCTTCGCCAGGGTTCGCAGAGCCGCTGCAGTCTCGGGCGGAAAGGGCGTTGCACGCTTGGTCGATGGATCGACGAGCACGACTGTCGAGGTCGCGTTGGCGACGCAAGATCTGTCGAGGAAGAGGGATTGACACAGCACCACTGACGACGTTCCGACACGGTCGACGCGCGTGCCGATCCCGACGATGCCGGGCCAGTGCATTTCCTTGACGAACTCGAGTGTGAGCCGCGCGATCACGAACTGCGCAACGATGGATAGCGGAACGCGACTTCTGTCGTGCAAAAGCTCCATGCGCGCGTTCTGGCAGCAGATCGCGAATACGGCGTTCGACACATGGCCGTTGCGGTCGGTGTCGGCAAAGCGCAGCTTCTCGTTGCTGCGGATGGGAAAGTCGTCGAGGACCGGCTGGGGCTCCGGCCGCACCTTGAGCCAACCCGTAAATGACAGGTAGGGCTCGAGCATTTTGGGTAGGCTCATGTGCTTCTCTCCATGATCAACTACTTCGAGGTGGGTTGGCGGTAGGGCTGCAGGATGATGTCCTTGTGCACGATCACGCGCAGCGGCCAGCCTGGACGGATGGTGATGGTCGGCTGCACATTGAGGAAGCGCTCGACGAGGCGCTGGCCTGCGCGATTGGTGGTCGTTTGCGTGGATTGCTGCAGCGCCTTGACGAGATCGCTATCGGAAGACCCGAAGGCCAGCTGGCTGCCGACACCGAGCACGGTTGCCAGTGCCACACCCTTCAGTAGCTTCCAGGTGTGGAAATCGACCTCGTCGGCGAGACCTGCGTATCCGCCGGTGTCGGTGGCAGGAAGATTGTCGATGACCACGGACGTACCATCCGGCCTGATGATGCGCTGCCAGATGACGAGCGCACGCTCTTGTCCGAAGGCGATAACGTTGTCGTATTTGCCGATGAGGCGTGAGCCCTGAGGGACAAGGAGATGCTGGCCCGCAATGCTGTCGAAGACGTTCTCCGTTACCTGGGCGATGACGAAGCCAGGGAGATCGGAGTTGAGCCCGCTGACCAGACTCGCAGAAATGATCGTGCCGGCCATGAGCTGGTAGGGAGAGGCCGGCTTCTCCAGTCGATGCGGGTTATAAATCTCCTTTTCGGTTCCGGCCTTGAGAAAGGACAGCTTCCGCAGTTGCTCGGTCGGGTCGTTCGCCTGCAGATCAACATCTCCCGTGGCGAGCGCACGTGCCCGCGAAGATGCCTGCAGCAGCGACAGGGCGTTCGAGTCCTTGTCCGACGGCCTTGGTGTCGAAGCGAGCGCTGGGTCAGGCTGTACTTCGACCTTTGTGGGTTCCCGCGGCTGCGCTTTCGACTGCAGACGGAAGAACACCTGGGCTTCACGCGCTTGCCCAGCCATGCGGGCAAGTCGTGTTCTCTCGAGGCGCTCGGCCTCGTCGATGGCATCGTTGGCGGGTTCCTTGAGTTGAACGACGCCGGGCGCGAGCCGCGCCTTGGCTTCAGGCTTCTTGTCCGGTTTGAGCCCTTCGTAGGTGGCTGGGAGCTTCGATAGGGTGTCGCTGATCGGTTTGTGCTCGACATTGAAAAGCTCGGTGGGATTGGCGCTACGGAAGCTTGGCGGCTTCAGCGCCACGAGCACGATTCCGGAGATGAACAGCAGCACGACCGCCGTACCGCCGATGAGCACTTTGCGGTTGATGCGCGTGACCGGCCGCGGCCGCGCCCGCAGCTCGAATTGCTCCGGCGGCGACTTCTCTGACTGGCCACCCGGCGGGTTGGAGGACTGGTCGGTCATGGCTGCACCTCGCGCCAGACGGCGTCGGTGCGAACGATCCGCACGACACGCTGCGGGGCTGTGCCGAGCCTCAGCTCCGCGGCGGCAAACAAACGGTCGACGACGTAGGTGGTGCCGCGCACCCGGTAGTTGACCAGGGCCGGCTTCCCATCGGGCCCGACCACGAACAACGGGGGCGCTTCGCTTTGCGCCAAACCTGACGGGAACTGGATGTAGACTTTGGCGCCGTCGTCAAACACGCGGACTGGCTTCCACGGCGCGTTGCCCTCCAGCCGATAGCGGAACCGCAACTGCTCGACGTTGATGCCGGCATCCACCGGTGTCGCGGCTTCGATTTCTGTTCGCTGCCTCTTCAGTGCCAGCAGATCGGCCGCCGGATAGGTCCAGGACACCGACGCCATGTAGGTCGACTGCGAGGACCGCATCTCCAGGTGATAGGTGCGCCGGTCCGTCGTGATGACGAGGTTGGTCTCGAGGTCCGCGCCGACGGGCTTGATCAGGATATGGACCTGGCCATCCTTGCCTTCGCCGCTGGTGGTATCGCCGACCACCCAGCGCACAGTATCGCCGGCCGATACGGAGACGAGTCTCTCTCCGACCTCGAGTGCAACGTCAGTGACTTGATTGACAGCCGCGTAGAGCTGGTACAGGGCACCTTTGGTGTAGGGATACACCTGAATGGCGTTGATGTAGCCATCCTTGACCGGCTCGACCCGCGCCGCGACATTTGCTCCGTGCACTCTCTCCTTCGGCGGCCGATCGTCCTTTGGCTTCTCGGCCGTCTTCGCCACTGGCTTCAACTGGCCTGGCAGTGGAAGAGGCCTGAGCACTTCGACGTACTGCACCAGCGGCTTCTCCTCAGGCTCGCGCTTGGCGGCTTTGAACGCCGGGGTGTCGAGGAGTGGGATCTCAGGTACCTGCACGGGCATGGCGCAGCCCGCCAATATTGCCGCGAGTGCCGACGCGGATGTCATGCAACGGAAGCGGTTCATTTGGGTTCTCCCGGGCTGACGTCCTGCGACCAGTTAAAGGTGTGCACGTAGATCCCGAGTGGGTTCTTGCGCACCGCCTCTGCTGTGCGTGGCGGCGTGATAACGATCGAGAAGAGACCCGTGAGGCGCTTTGTGTCCTTCAGCGCGCCGCCCTCGAAGTTCCGTTCCAGCCAGCGAACCTGGTACGAGGTGTCTGAGGCGCGTACGACGCTGGTGACTTCCACCGCAACGCTTTCGCGGCCGATCCTTGCGAACGGGTCATTGTCCCTGGCGTACTCATTGAGTGTTACTGCCGCCCGGTCGGTGACGAAGTCGTAGGCCTTGAGCCAGTTCTGCCGCACCACGACGGGATCGATCGACAGCGAGCGCACGTTGTCCACGAAGCGTGCGAGATGGAAGGCGATCTGCGCGTCGCTCGGCTTGTAGACCTCTGACGCCGGGCCAACGGCACGGGCCCCACCCTTCGGATCAACCTCGACGATGTAGGGGACCGTGGTCGCCGAGCGTCCGATCCACAGCAGGATCGAGGCCAGGATCAGGGAGAGTCCGAGACTGCCCAGCGCCATTAGGCGCCAGTTGTGGGCCTGGACGCGGGCCGAGCCGATGCGCTCGTCCCAAACCTGGGCGGCTTTCTGATAGGGGGTGACCGGCTCGGGCGTCTCGCCGTAGCGCAATGTCGAACGCTTGAATGACATTACATAAGCCTCCGTCAGCTCTTGTCTTTGAGATCGGGGCCACTGCTACCGGCTGGGCGGTCGCCCTCGCGAAGCGCACCGGCGGCGACTAGTCCGGCCTGCGTCAGGCGCTGCCGCTGCGCCAGGCTCTGTGCCCAGGCCGGCGTCTGCGGCGGTGTTGAGCCACCAGGTGTGGGAGTTGAGCCGGGGCCCGAGGGTCCGGGACCTGTTCCAGCATCGCGGTATCCTTGCGCGGCGCCCTGACGATAGGCGTCCCGCACCGGGGCGGTGGCAGAAGCCATCATCCGCGAGGCAGGTGCTGATCCAATCGTGCGCGCAACGCCACCTGGCCCACCCGCCTCGTAGGCTGCGCCGACCCTGCCGGTCAGTGCAGCCGCCGCCTTGATGCTGCCGCCGGCAACTTGGCCAGCCATACGTGCCGCGCCACCAGCCAGCATGCCGCCCGCGAGCGCAGTGCCGCCGAGCGCGGCAGTGGTCGCGACGGCCGCACCGGCCCCGAGCTGGGGCGCGCCCGAGACGAGTCCCGCCGCAAGGGCAGGGATGAACACGGCAAGCCCGAACACGGCGATCGCCGCCAGAATGCACGAGGCCGCCTGCGTGAGCGTGATCTCGCCCGTCGGGCGGATCAGCGTCCCGAACAGCGTGGCGCCGATGCCGACCACGACGCCCATCACCATGAGCTTGATGCCGGACGAGATGACGTTGCCGAGGACGCGCTCGGCCAGGAATGCCGTGTGTCCGAACAACGCGAACGGCACCAGCACGAACCCCGCCAGCACCGTCAGCTTGAACTCGATGATGGTGATGAAGAGCTGGACGCTGAGCACGAAGAACGCCAGCAGCACAATCAGCCACGCCAGCATCAGCACCACGATGGTCACGAAGTTGGTGAAGAACGACGTGATGCCGATGAGCTCGCCCGCCTTCTCCAGCAGCGGCTTCGACGCCGTGAACCCAGTCGAAGCCACGAACCCTGGCCGCATCAAGTCCGCCGCCGTCAGCGACGTCCCCGATGCCTTCAACCCAAGTGAGGCAAACGACTGGAAGACAATGTCGGCAAGGCCCTTGAAGTTGTTGAGCAGCAGGGCAAAGAAGCCGATGTAGAGAACCTTCTTGATCAGCTGCGCTGGAACGTTGTCCTCACCCATCAAGGCCCAGAACAAACCCGCCAGCGTGATGTCGATCGCCACCAATACGCTCGTCAGGAACGCCACGTCACCAGCGAGCAATCCGAAGCCGCTGTCGATGTAACGGCTGAAGGTCTCGGTAAACCGGTCGATGATCGCGAGATCGTCCATGCAGACAAAGCTCCGCCGTCGGCAGCGATACAGGTCGCTGCGGTGGTTTCGGTGATCGGGAGTCAGAGAGCGGTTATCGTCGTCGGCGAGATCGCTTCGCGAGCGGGGCCAGCCCCGCGGCCCCAGCCGGGAGGACACCTCCCGGGCCCACCGCCTTTTGCGGTCTCAAAAAGGAGGGGGTTCGGGGTCTCCCCGAACAGGCACGGGCGGTAGCCCGTTCGCGCAGCGAAACATCGGTCATCGTCATCTCCCTCCGGTGTACGCCGAGCCAGTCCCCACGAACGTCTGAAAGCGTTGTCGGGCTTCACTCTCGGTGGCGAGGTCGCGGGCTTTGGTGAGTGTTTCGGCACGGAGCTGGGCAGCGAGCAGGCCTTGCAGCGCGAGAGTTTGCTTGACGTTTAGCGCCGTGAGCTCGTTGCCGGCTTGGGTGGCTTCAAGAATGCCGGCGGCGTTGAGTGATCGGCTCAGGGCGCCGGTGAGGAGGCGTGTGTCGGCGTCGATGCTGTCGGCAATATGGCCTTGCAGGAGGGCGGAGCGCTGGAATGCGGCGTACTGTTCATTCCAGCGCGTCTGCGCATTTCGGAGCACGTCGTCACCGGAGAGCATTGTCGGCACTTGCTGTGGGAAGAGTTGTCCGTAGCCGCTTTGGGTGGCTTGCAGGCGGAGCGCGATGCCGTCGCCGGCGCGAAGCTGGGCTTGGAGGTCGGTGAGCGTGCGCTGCAGGTCAGGTGAGAGGGTCGTGCCGAGACGCATGAGATTCTGATCCATGCGCTGGATCACCAGCACCTGGTTCTGCAGCTGCCGCACCTGATTGTTGATCTGCTCGAGGGCACGGGCCGAGGAGAGCAGGGCTTCCTGGTAGTTGGCGGGATCGAACACGGTGAGTTGGGCTGCGGATGGTGTTACGCAACTCGTCAGGAGCGCACCTGCGATTGGAACTACGACGACCAGCTTGCGTAGCGCCTTCATCGGCCCCTCCTCTTGATCTTGTCTGACGGCGCGACCCTGAATGGCGACAGGCGTTCTGAGATCGGTGGTCCTCCCGGCAGACCAGGCAGCGGCGCGGTGTCGGTGCGGGGTTCGACGGCCCGCGCCGCTGCCTTCGGCGAAGGTGTGCTGCCGTTTGGGGATGCGGCGACTGCCGCTGGCGCACCTTCGGCCGGATCGATCTCGGTCGGCGTTGTGGGTATGGGAGGGGGCTGCGGCTGCGTCGGACGCGGCCAGCGCTGCATCAGCTCGCCAGTCCACCCTAATCCCTTCGCTTTCAAGAATTGCTGGGCGAACTCGTGGCCCTTACCTTCCGCCAGGCAGCGGTCGATGAGGCGCTGATCATCGGGCGTGGAGCTGCCGCAGAGGGCCAACGCCACGGGGCCTAGCCCGAGCTCGAACAGTCGGTTGCCGCGAGCGGTCTGGGCGTAGTAGTCGCGCTTGGGAGCGGCGATGCTAAGGATCTCGACCTGGCGTGCATTGAGGCCGAAACGCTCGTAGACGCTGCGCGCCTGGGGCTCCATCGCTCGATCATTGGGCAGGAAGATGCGGGTCGCGCAGCTTTCGATCAGTGCCGGCGCAATGGTCGAACGCTCGATATCTGCGAGCGACTGCGTGGCGAACACGACGGAGACGTTTTTCTTGCGCAGTGTCTTCAGCCATTCGCGGATGCGTGCGGCGAACAGGGCGTCGTCGAGGAAGGTCCAAGCTTCGTCGAGGATCAACAGAGTGGGCCTGCCGTCGAAGCGCGCCTCGAGGCGATGGAACAGGTAGGTCAGCACTGGAGCGATCAGTGCCTTGTGCTGCATGAGCTGCTCCATCTCGACGTGCAGAACGTCGGTCGACGCCAATTTCTCCGACGAGCCGTCGAGCAGGCGGCCGTAGGCCCCCTCCAGGGTGTACGGTCCGAGTGCCGCCACCAGCGCGCTCGACTGGGTGAGGACGGCGAGGCCTGTGAGCGTGCGTTCCTGCTTCGGCGCCGAGGCCAAGCTCTGCAACGCCGTCCACACCGCGTCCTTGACGTCTGGGGTGACCCGCACCCCCTCGCTAGTGAGCAGCGCCGTGATCCACTGCAGGGCAAAGGCGATCTCGGCCGGTTCGTCGATGCGGGCGAGCGGCTGCAGAGCGAGCGTGCCTTCGAGCCCGAGTTCGATGCTTTCGCCACCCATGGCAAGTGTCGCCGCACGTGCCGAGCGTCCGCGATCGAACAGAATGACTTGTGCGCCGATGAAGCGGCGGAACTGCAAAGCGAGCAAGGAGAGTAGCACCGACTTGCCCGATCCGGTCGGCCCGATGATCAACGTGTGCCCGACATCCCCGACATGAAGATCGAGCCGGAACGGCGTCGAGCCTCGCGTCTCCGCCATCATCAACGGTGGGGCGTTCAAATGACGGTTCATCTCGGGTCCCGCCCACACGGCGGAGACAGGCATCATGTGCGCAAGGTTCAATGTGTGCACGATGGGCTGGCGCACATTGGCGTAAGGGTTACCCGGCAGTGACCCGAGCCAAGCCTCGACCGCGTTCAGGGTTTCACGGATGGTGACGAAACCGCGGCCGTTGATGATGCGCTCGATCGCGAGCAGCTTCTCGTTGGCCTGCTTGGCATCCGTATCCGTGACGACGATCGACGTCGTCAGATAGCCGAAGGCCACGTCATCGGCACCGAGCTCCTGCAAGGCTTCGTCGGCGTCGGCGGCTTTGTTGTCGGCATCGGGATCGATCAGCGCAGTCTCCCGGTTGAACATCACCTCGCGCAGGATGACCGACACTGATTTGCGCTTGGCGAACCATTGACGGCGCAGCCGCGTGAGGTGCCGGGTGGCTTCGGTCTTGTCGAGCGCGATCCAGCGGGTGGTCCAGCGGTAGGCGAAGCCCAGGTCATTGAGGGCATCGAGGATGCCCGGCACGGTGGCATTGGGGAACCCGAGCACCGTCAGGACGCGTAAGTTCTGGTCACCAAGCTTCGGCTCGATGCCGCCGAGGAACGGCCGATCGCACAGGATGGCATCGAGATGTGTCGGGATGGCCGGCACAGCCACGGGGTGCCGCTTGCTCGAGAGGGTGCCGTGCAGGTAGGTCAGCGTCTCGCCGTCATCCAGCGCCTCGGCCTCGGGCAAGATCGACTGCAGCATCTGCAAGGCACGATCCGTCTCGGTGACGAACCACTCGAGCTGCGCCTGCGGCTCGACCTCGATGGCCGTCTCGTCGCTGCGTTCGTAGAGCAATCGCTCGGCCTGCCCCTCGTGCTCCGGCGGCGGCAGGAAGAGAAAGGTCAGATAGTAGTGGCTTTCGTGATGCGCCCCGTCCGCGCTGAAGGTGGCGAAGCGTTCCTGGTCGACAAGCCATGACGCCGGGTCAGCGAAGCGCGCGCCCGGATATTGGCTGGCCGGCACACGCTCGGCCTCGAAGAACAGCGCCCAGCCGGCGCCGAAACGCTTCAGAATATTGTTGAGGCGGGCCGTGACGGACACGAGTTCGACTTCGGTCGCGCTGTCGAGGTCGGGGCCGCGGTAGCGCAGAGTGCGCTGAAAGGATCCGTCCTTGTTGAGCACGATGCCGGGTCCGACCAGGCAGGCCCAGGGCAGATAGTCGGCGAGGGCCGCCGTGTTCTTGCGGTATTCGGCCAGGTTCAGCATGACAATGCTCCCTTGTGGCGGGCGTGGCGGGACAGGACGGTGAGGAAGGCGGGATCCTTGCGCGTCACCCACACGGCAATCGCATGGCCAGCGAGCCAGATCAGCAGACCGGCGAGCCACAGACGCAGGCCAAGTCCGACTGACGCCGCGAGCGTGCCGTTGAGGATGGCGAAGCTGCGTGGGGCGCCAGCCAGCAAGATCGGCTCGGTCAGAGACCGGTGCAGCACGACTTGGAAGCCGGGGATGGTTGAGGGTTGGCCGAGCATGGGGTGTTCACACTCCGTGTTTCAGTTGATCAGCGCGCCGCCGGCGAAGGAGAAGAACGACAGAAAGAACGAGGTGGCGGCGAAGGCGATGGAGAGACCAAACACGATCTGGATCAGCCGGCGCATGCCGCCGCCCATGTCGCCGAAGGCGAGACTCAAGCCAGTGACGATGATGACGATGACGGCCACCACTTTCGCGACCGGGCCTTCGATCGATTCGAGGATGCGCTGCAGTGGCGCCTCCCATGGCATGCCGGAGCCGGCGGCATTGGCGACGTCGGTCACAACGATGATGGCGATGGCCGCACTTGCGATTGTGTCGCGAAGCAAACGGCTAGCTGTAGGAACAAGGCTCATTTTTTTGTCCATCAAACCGTGTGCAGGATTGGCCGCCCGAGCGGCTTCAGGAGGTAGTCACCGTCCTCGTCGAGACCATCCAGTTCCAGGACCGTCTCGACGCGGCGGTCGAGGCCGCGTCCTTGCAGGAACACGACCACATCGATCGCCTGCTCGATCAGATCGCGCGGGACCGTAACCACAGCCTCCTGTACGAGCTGCTCGAGGCGGAAGAGTCCGGCTTCCGCCGAGTTGGCGTGCACGGTCGTGACGCCGCCGGGGTGGCCGGTGTTCCAGGCCTTGAGCATGTCGAGGGCTTCCGGCCCGCGCACCTCGCCGACGATGATGCGATCCGGACGCAGCCTGAGCGTCGAGCGCACCAGGTCGGCCAAGGTGGCCACGCCCGGCTTGGTGCGCAGGGAGACGCAATCGGCCGCCGCGCATTTGAGTTCGCGGGTGTCCTCCAGAATGACAACACGCTCATCGAGGGCGGCGATCTCTGCCAGAAGCGCATTGACGAGCGTGGTCTTGCCCGACGACGTGCCGCCGACCACCAAAATGTTCTTGCGCTCGCGCACGCTCGCAGCCAGCCCGCGAGCTTGGGCGCCCGACATGATGCCGGCTGTGACATAATCCGCGAGGTGATAGAGCACGTCGGCCGGCTTGCGCACGGCAAAGCAGGGTGCCGGCGCGACTGGCGGCATGACACCCTCGAAGCGCTCGCCAGACTCCGGGAGCTCTGCGGAGACGATTGGTGCCTTGTCGTGAACCTCCCGGCGCACGTGTGCGGCAACGAGGCGGATGATGCGTTCCGCCTCCGCGCTACCGATGCGTTCCCCAGTGTCCTGGCGTCCCACCGAAGCGCGCTCGATCCAGAGGCGACCGTCTGGATTGACCATCACCTCGATCACGGTCGGATCAGCCAAGGCAGCAGCGATGGTCGGCCCGAACGCCGTGCGCAGCATCTGCCGGCGCCGGCCCTGAGCCTCTTCGGCAGCGGGACGTGAGGTGAGGGAGAAGAGATCAGCCATGCTGCTTCCCCGTCGTGGCTGGCCCGGTGTCCTGGCCATTCGGCTTGATGTTGACAACGGCTGCCCCTTGCCCCTCCTTCGCAGCGAGCGGCTTCTCGGTCATATCGTCGGTCGCCGTCGCAAACAGGTCTGGCCTGTGGTTGGCGATCGACTCCAGCACGTCCATGACGAGACCGCGGTCCGATGCCAGTCGTCGCCCGATCTGGGCAACGAACACCTCGAAGCGCTGTTTGCCGAGGATGCGCGCGGGCTTCTGTTCGTGATCCTGCAGGGGTGGCGTTATGGTCAGGAAATACCGCACGAACAGCGAGATCATCTCCGTGTTGATGGCCGTGTCGCGGATCAGGGTGGCCAGGCTGCCGGACTGCTCGTCAAGACGGCGCAGCAGCGCCTCGTCGAGCAGCGGGTACTTCTCGGGGTTGAGCCGGCGGTCGAGCGCCTCCTCGACGAGGGCCGACTTGGCGCCGTGGCGCAGTCTGGCCACGCGCTCGAAGCGATCGGCGAGCTCCGACGAGAGGAGCACGGAATAGCGCCGCTTGGAGCCCCAGCGTTGGCGCCTCGATATCGGTTTCGGTTCGTTGGTCATGGGTTCGGTTCTCAACGCGGGATCAGGTCGTCGTCGTCGACTGGGTCAGCGGGCATCGGCTCCGACCCGATGCGGCGCTCGTCATCGGCGTCAAGGTCGTCCGGTTGCGCGTCCCTGAAGGACAGATCGGGAGCGAGGTCCGGCGTGCGGCCCGGCTCGGCGGTGACGAGCTCGGACCAGGCGCGCTCGAGCCTCTCGTCAGTTCCGCGCATCTGACCAGACCAATCGTTAGCCCGTTGAGGCGGCGTATCCGCAAAGCGGCTCGTGGCCAGGATCGGCGAAGGCAATCGTCGCGTGATGAAGTTGCGGTCCTCGTAGTACTTGAGTTTCTGCGCCCGGATGGGCGGCACCCCCGACACCAGCACCAGGGCATCGCCAGCGGGGAGCTGCAGGATCTCGCCTGCCGTCAGCAGCGGCCTCGGCGTTTCCTGCTCGGACACTGACATGTGCGGCAGCCATGCCGACAGGCGTTGCCCCGACAGGTTCTTCTGGGCGCGTAGTTCCGTGGCAGTGCCCAGCGCATCGGAGAGCCGCTTGGCCGTCCGTTCGTCGTTGGGTGCAAAGGCAACCCGCACGTGGCAGTTGTCGAGGATGGCGTGGTTGGCGCCGTAGGCCTTGTCGATCTGATTCAGCGACTGCGCAACGAGGAAGGCGCGCACGCCGTAGCCAGCAAGAAACGCCAACGACGACTCGAAGAAATCCAGCCGGCCCAGTGCAGGAAACTCGTCCAGCATAAGGAGCAACTGGCGGCGTGGCGCATGACCATCGGTGGTCTGCAGGGTCTCGGTTAGACGCCGGGCAATCTGGTTCAGGATCAGACGTACCAGCGGTTTGGTGCGGGAGATGTCAGAAGGCGGCACAACCAGGTACAGGGATACAGGGTGCTGAGCGTCCATGAGATCGGCGATGCGCCAGTCCGAATGTGCGGTGTTGGCAGCGATCAGCGGGTCACGATAGAGGCCGAGGAAGCTCATGGCCGTGGAGACGACGCCGGACCGTTCGTTGTCGGATTTGTTGAGCAACTCGCGGGCAATTGACGCCACGACGGGATGGGCCATCGGAACCCCGTCGGTACCGAGGTGGTTGGTGGTGAGCATGATCTTGAGGGTGCGCAGGATGGAGCGCGAGGGATCGGCGAGGAACGTGGCGACGCGGGCCAACGTCTTCTCCTCCTCCGCATAGAGCACGTGCAGGATGACCCCAGTCAGTAAGGCGTGCGCCGTCTTCTCCCAGTGGTCGCGCCGCTCCTTGGCACCTTCCGGGTCGACGAGGATGTCAGCGATATTCTGGACATCGCGGACCTCGTGCGTGCCCTTGCGCACCTCGAGCAACGGATTGATCCGGGCGGACAAGGGATTGGTGGGGTCGAACAACAGGCAGTGCGAGAACTTGGCGCGCCAGCCCGCGGTGAGCTGCCAGTTCTCGCCTTTGATGTCGTGCACGACGGTCGAGCCCGGCCAGGTCAGCAGGGTCGGGAGTACGAGACCGATGCCTTTCCCCGATCGAGTCGGCGCGACGGCGAGGATGTGCTCGGGGCCGTCATGACACAGGTACTGACCGTCGTGCAGGCCCAGAACGACGCCGCGATCGCCAAGCAGATTAGCGCGACGCACGTCGGCATCATCCGCCCAGCGGGCCGAGCCGTAGGTCGTGGCGTTCGACCTGGCATCAGCCCGCCGGGCGGCTCCCCCGATCGCGATGGCGCCGGCGGCCAGTCCGCCGAAGGCGGCAACGGCACCGGTGCGTGCGAACACATGCGGGGCTTGCGCGTCGAAGGCGAGCCACCAGACGAACAGCTTCCAAGGTGCATAGAGTTTGAGGCCGACGAACTCGAATGCAGGTGATCCCAGCGCCGACTGATGCTCGAGCATCGTGGCGGTCCACTGCGTGGCCGCCATCAGGCACACGACGACGACGGCGACAGCGAGCAGACCCTGGGCGATCGAGGTGCGGAGCTGCGGCACGGGCGGCGACCCTTTCACGCGAGTGGAAATGCGCGTGCACAGGGTGTGCCAAAATCGAGAATGCTCTCAATCCGGTAAATTGTGCAGGATCGTGATGCGGCGTGAAGGAAGGGAGCGGGTTTGCGGCAAACGTGCGGCGAGCCCGTTGTGAGAAGAATTATTCTGAGATCGGAATCGCTCGGTCAGGTTGATGAAGAACTGCGTGTTTTTCGCGAGTAACCAGATCGGCTCTTGACCGTCAGAAGTCCTTCTTCGTTCGCGGTGTGGCGCAGAGAAAGCCGCCACCGAGCACGTTTAATGGTAAGCGTAAAGATCTGCATCGAAGTGGAGTAGCGATACCTCGATCAGCGGACATATCTGGACAATGCCCCTTCCTCACCCTGTGAGTAAAGACCAGAACGCCGGCTTGCGTGCATGATCGCGCTTCAAACGCGCCATGTAGTCGGCATGGCTTTCGTGCCGTCCATAATCGGCGATGTCGGACTGCTGGCTCTCGATTTCTCTCACGTGGCGCACAGCATGCCGGTAGCGCGTCGAGCGAGCCTTCTTCAGCGTGAAATCGATCAGGCGCCGGCGCAGCAGCACAGCGGCCAGCGGGTGCTTACCCTCCAATGCGGAGGCCGCCGGGTCGAGCAGCTCGTAGAGATCACCGTCGATTTCCTGGATGCGGGCTTCGACGACGCGGGCTGCGCGACCCAACGCAGGCCAGTTGATCAAAAAGGCGAGCGCGGCATGCACGTTGCTGTGGCTCTCCAACTGCGTGAGGGCAGCATGCTCCGCCTCGACGTCTTCGAAATCCCCGAGTTGCTTAAGGTAGGCCTTGAGATGCGGGGCACTCAGATGCCGCTCGAACAGCAAGAACCGCAGCGCCTGTGCGTCGTTTTTGCGCCCGAGCGCATTAAGCACGCCGATCCGGACATCGCTCCATTCGAACGCTTTGAAATTGCGGTTGTGATCGTTGGGCGCACCCCGGTCGAGATAGAGCAGTGCCTCTTTCGGTCGGCCAGCATGCAGCAGACGCTCGGCGATCTCCGTCGCATAGGCCGGATTGGAGAGATCGAAGCCCTCGTAGGTTTCGATGAACGCATCGACGTCACTCTCGCAGTCGGCGATGTCACGCAGCGCCAGCAGTAGGCCGCTCAGAGTGTAGTCGAATCGACCGGGCTGGACCGCGGCCCGCTTATCCGAGACGAGATGTTCCTGGCGGCGCTCCTCGAGCAATTGGCGCAGCGCGTTCCGACCTTCGCGTCCCAACGCTTCGTTGAGCGCCAGCACGATACCATCGTAGATGCCGTAACCGTTGTGGATGATCCGCTGCAGAACCATCGGCGCGAGTTCGCTCGACTTGATCTTGGCACGCTTCAGGAGTGGGCCGAGATCCTGACAGGCCGACCGGAACAGTCCACTGACGCGACCGCTGCTGTCGTCGAGGCGTTCGAAGATGGACGAATGTAGGTCGATAAGCTGCCACAGCAGTTCGACGGCGAGCTTGGGATTCGCAGCGCCGATGGCTTCGACGATCGCCGTCCTAAGGCGCTCGATCTCGGTTGCAAGCTCTTTTGCCTTGTCCCATGTGACGAAAGCTTGCGAGCGGGCGAGTTGAGCGAGCCGTTTCCTGATCTGTTGGCCGACCTCGGCAGACCCGGTCTCGGCGGCGAGGGCCATCTGCACCGCCTGCTTAAGCTGACGGTTCCGCCCGGCCTCTGCGATCAAGATCTCGGCGAGCCGTTTGGCGCCGAGCTTTGAGAGGCTGTCCACCGTGAGCTTCGATCTTGCCGCCATGCTACCGGCTCCGTGGCATCAGTCCCCCAGCATTACTCCGAAGGAGCGTTGATGCTCTTGGGCAAACGATGTTTTACACAGGTGCAACCCCGCTGACGTGGGGCAGAGGACGCCGACCTCGGACCATCGCCCGACGCAACGCAGTGACGATCGAGGGGACGCAGTCGGACTACCTCCAACAGCGGACCCGTAGCGACTGGCGCCATAGGCAGTCGAGTGCTGTCTTGGTCCTCTTTTGTTGCGGTTTGCCGCAGACAGACTGCAGGGGCCTGCCGTGATGGGCCAAACGAACAAGCGCTCGGTCGGTGACTCTATTGGATCCCAAGCCTAGCGCATTCATTCTCGACATGCTCAATGTTGAAGCCAATTCCGATGCCTGCATTCGCATTAGCTGAGAAAAGCTCTCCCGTAAGCACGAAGCCTCGGCCTATTGCTCCAACCAGCTCGCCAAAATTGATCCCCACCAAAGTTATCGACCCCTGGCTGGAGAGCTGATTGCAGTATTGAACCAATTGCTGCATCTCACCCTGCAGTTGCTGAAGCTGTTGTCCGCCAAGAAATCGTCGCTGGGTCACAATCCCCACTACCTCGCCGCTCGCCTTATCCACGATCGGTCCGCCTGAATTTCCTCCGTTTACAGATCCATCAACGTAGAAGCCTTTTGTCCCAGAGGGCCCTGATACAATCGCCTCGTGTACGAGGAGGTCCGTGATCCCGTGCGGGAACCCC
>RXJK01000109.1:37562-45717 GCA_003963125.1 Hyphomicrobiales bacterium | reverse complement strand
CCACAGCCGACTTCGCAGCGATAGTGGCCGCGAGCGAAGTGCCATTCTCCGTAGTGACGCTGATAGCCTGCCCTTGGGAACTGAAGGGCTCTACCACGTGACAGTTCGTGATCACGGTCTTTGCGTTCCAAAAGACAAATCCGCTGCCGCTGCTGTTTCCACAGGTTACCCGTAGCGTGGCAGAAGCAATCCGTTCGTGCATTGCTCTTTCCTCCCGTCCCATTCGTACAGCCGAACCGAGTATTGACGCACCAAGGCAAGGGCCAAGCGTCATTGCCCCACCACCCTACTCTCTTCTACTCAAGCTTGCCCCCACCGACCCACTCGCCTTCGGGCTAAGTGGCAGCTCCCCTTCTTGCACCCTCCAACGCGCCCTGCCACAACGAGGTGGGTTAATGCTCGGGGGATCTTTCATGGCGACGAAAAAGGTGGACCGCCGCATCGCCTTCGCTGCGACGTATGGCCAGTCGCACTTCAAGACGTTCAACGCCTTTTCCGCCCTTTGGAGAGCCGAGGACCTCATCGCAGAAGTCGAGGTCATGGACCGAACAAAGGCAGCTGACGACGCTACCAAGGGCGGTTTCGGGTACCGTTTTGGGACCTATGAGGCTGTCAGCTATTACGCCGTGGCCTTTGTGACATGCCTGGAGTGGCACGCGAGATCACGCCTTGCAGATCTCTTGACATTCGACCCTGAACAGCTCCGGCCAGACGAGCTCAAGTCTCTCGGGAATGCGACCCTCGTTGAGGCGATGAAGGCTGAGCTGTCTGTCCCGCAGCTGGTCGGAGCATCGTCCTTGGTTTCCAGCATTGACGCCTATCTTGACATTTTCGAACGCGTGCTCAACGCCATCGGCGCCCCAGGGGGTCTTAAAAAGGCGCTGAAAGAAGAACGGGTCGTATTCAACTACAACGGCATTGAGGAGGAAGCGCCAGCCTACACGAGGCTAGAGCGCCTGTTCGAATACCGACATCGCCTGGTGCACGAGATCGGCATGCATGTCATAGGGCACCCAAGTATCCGAGAGCTATGGTTGCCCGACGATGCGAGTAAAATTGGCAATGTCGTGTGCGCCTGCATCAGGAGGATAGAAGCCGAAATCACACGGCATGCGCCGCATAATTTTCCGAACAAGCTCTCCGAGGATGGCTCGCCCGGAGACGACCTTAGCACTGTCAAAGAGGAGATTGAGAAGCTCGAGAAGCGTATTGCTAAGGCAGCGATACTTCCCGAAGAGGGAGAGTCTTGGACACAGGCTCTAAACGCCACACACGCCGCATTGGAACGGGAAACGCACTTCATTAAAGCAGCGGAGTTCCTGCGACCGCTCCGCTACCTGGACGTCAGTCAGTCGGTGGAGCTAGAGCTCTACAGAAACAGGGCGCGCTATCTCCGCGTTCTTAACGACGAGATCTGGGAGGATCGGCAGGAACCTGATCCGCAACCCTAGCAAGTCAATGAGCGATACGCACTCGAATAGATCCGATATCGTGTGTGGCTGCCGTGGCCACAATGACCCAAAATGAATAGCGAAATCACTTGTCGTGGATCCCTGACGCGATCTCTCCGACATCAGACATTGTCGGCACGGTATATTGCGTCGCCGATTGCAGCCCTGCCGACTTCCGCTTCTGGGATGAAGCGTCGAACGCAGGCAGGTAGAGAGGCCCTCAATGCACGTCGGGAACCGATGCTCCTCCCAATGCAGGATCAAGCGCTATGGTCTGGCATCAAGAGCGAAATCCGGCGCGTGCCGCCCACGCGACGCGGGGCGTTCACTTGTCACCCAGATGCCTGCGATCCTCGGGCGCTAGCTGCCCGCGCAAAGCGCTTGCCAACGCCGGGAGCCCAAATGCGCGCAAATCATCGTTGAAGTCGCCGATAACAGGCCACAGCGGCAGCGCGAGGAATCCCTCCGTCTGTGCCCGCAGCCTGAGATGCTTAAACGCGCGCCGTCCCGCCGCGTCGGCATCGCAAGCCACGTACAACCGCGCAGTGCCCGGCGGCAGAATGAGGCCAGCGAGCCGGCTGGCCGAGAGCGCTGCGACCATCGGCATGTCCGGCATGACCGATTTGAGGGAGAGTATCGTCTCGACGCCTTCCCCGGCCAGGAGCACGTTGCCGCCGCTGCCGAGACGTACACCGTGACCGAGTAGCGACCCGAGTGCGCGCCGAGGAACGGGGATCGATGCCTTGGCGAGACCGGACAGAGCGAGCCACGTTCGCTCCACACCCATGATCCGGCCACGAAGGTCGGTAACGGCCGCGATCAGCGCTGGTCGCGCCTCGCGCTGCGCGCCGTCGTGTGCGTGATAGAAGCAGGTCGGATGGAAGCGAAGCGCTGTCAGCGTGCCCGGCGCGACCCGGATGCCGCGATTGCGCAGGTAGACATCAGCAAGCGTCGCCGAGATCGGCCGCGCGCTGGCGAAGAGCCGCCTCGCCGCGTCGAGCGGATCGCGGGTGATGCGGAAAGGCTGCGGATGCGTTGGGGGAAACTCCTGCGGTAGGTCGAGGAAGCGGCAGGCCTCGTCTAGGGAGTCCCTGAGCAACGGGAGGTTCCGGTTTTGGGAGATCAGATCGAGGAGATCGCCGTGCTCTCCCGTGGCCGCGTCGACCCACTTGCCGGCCCGATGGCCGGAAAGCCGCACATAGAGGCTCCGCCCCGGGGTGTTGGCAACGTCGCCGACATGCCAATAGCGTCCGGTGCGGCAGCCGTTGGAGAGGTAGTGGCGGCAGACGGCCTCCACGTTCTCCGCGAGGCGGCGCGCCACTTCGGCTGCTGAAGGACCCTGTTGCTGGGTGCTGGGCATGCGTGAGTTCCGACACGAAACACGCTGGGAGTCGGCAGATGGGAGGCAGCGGCGGCGTGTGCAGGGCGCGGCCGCTGCATTGACCTAGGCAGCGGTCGCTGCAACCGCGAGCAAACAGCGCTTGGTGTACTGGCCGCGCGGGAAGGCGAGATAGCGCGGCGCCCAGCCCTCCCTGCGCGTGCGGCCGTCGCCATCGAGCGCCTTGCGGATGATCGCCTTCTTCTTAGTGCCCGGTTTGGTCAGGTAGGTGTTGGCGGCGGTCTCGCCGATGACCTCGGCCAGCATGCCGGTGACGGTTTCGCGGTCTTTGACCAGGACGAAGAACGGCTCGTCCGGCCGCCAATGCCTGAGGCAATCGACTTTCAGGTGCTGGCCAAGCGTGTCGATCAGGTCGGTGCCGACCGCCAGCGTCTCGGCCATGACCAGGGCCAGCACCTGCATCACCTGGGCGTCGCTCATGTCGAGCAGGCGCGCAAACATCTCGGCCGTGCGGTTGCCGGTGGCGTCATGCTGGACGATCCGGTTCGTCTCAGCGTCCAGGCGCAGCAGTTTGGCCACCTTTGCGCGTTTCTTTGCGAAGCCGCACTCGCTCGCCAGCTTGACGGCGGCCTGGCCGATGTCCGCATTGGCCGGCCGCTGCGGTTCTGCCTCGACCCTCCACCAGCGCCCGCCGCCGATAGCGTGCGCCAGCATGAGACGCAGTGCAACCTCCGGCGCGTCGGTGACGGCCAACCGCACCGCGCTATGGCGCACGAGATCGACATAGTTGGCGAGTGGCACGCTCATTTCGGGCCGCTCGATGACGACTGCGTCTACTCTGGCGCCATCTTGCTCATCGCCCTTGCGCCTGCTACGCCGGACCTCGGCGCGGGGCTTGAGGCCCTTGTGCACGGTCACGTTGCCGTCCGGCTCCACCACGATGTAGGCCGCGCCGCCGTTATCCTTCGCAACCTGCTCGTAGTCCCAGGGCTGGAAGCGCCGGTCAGGCTCGAACACGTGCACATCGCTCCAGCCGGACTTCAGCAATTGCTCGCGCCGATCGGCAATGGCAGCATTCTGCAAGCGCCAGAATTCGTCCGGGTCGGCAAAGTAGCGCTGCTCGCCGAACAGATCGGCCGTGATGCCGCCCTGATAGGCGGCCTCGTCGAACAGAGCGGTAGTGGTGGCGATCTCGGCGCCACCCAGCAGCCAGGCCCTGAGCTGCCACGGGGGTGGCGGCTCCCGGTCGGGATCGTTGTTGAGCCCCAGCCACGCCTTCTGCCTCTCCTTGGTAGCGAGCGTCAGCAGTTGCAAGGTCTGCGTCTCGATCTCGCCCGCGCGGTACAGGCGTCGGATGTCGGGGTGCAGGTTGGCGATGGCGAGCCTGCGCTTGACGATTTGCTCGGAGATGCCGAAGTGCGCAGCAATATCGGACTCGAGCAGGCCTTTGCGGCGCAACGCGGCGAACGCCTCGTACTGCTCCAAATCGTCCATCGGCAAGCGCTCGACGTTCTCGGCCAGCGAGGCCTCGATGGCGGTGGCATCGTCGTCGGCCTCCAGCAGCACGCACGGCACTTTATCGACGTCCGGCATCCCGTCCGCGTCGAGCTTCTTGGCCGCGAGATAGCGCCGTCGACCGGCGACGATCTCGAAGGTGTCGTCCACGCGCCGTACGAGCAGCGGCTGGATGATGCCAAGCGCCGCGACGGAGGCGGCGAGGCTGTCGATCTCCTTTGGTCCGTGACGGCGCACATTGAGCTTGGACACGGCAAGCTCGGACAGCGGAATGTGATGCAACTTGCGCAGCATGGCGTTCTCCTTTCTCAAGTTCAGGTGATGCTCGGGCGTGATTGCAGGCCGTCGAGATAGGTGACGGCCTCCTGTGCCTTGGCGGCAGCAGCGAAGA
The DNA here is from genome assembly GCA_003963125.1 of Hyphomicrobiales bacterium. Taxonomy (GTDB): domain Bacteria; phylum Pseudomonadota; class Alphaproteobacteria; order Rhizobiales; family Hyphomicrobiaceae; genus AWTP1-13. Next base: position 41,021 of record RXJK01000109.1, on the reverse strand, counting down.
TGGCTCGCGGGCTAGCTTTCATGACCTTGAGCCAATGCTGGATGTAGCGGGCATGGTCGGGATGGGGCTCGATGGTGATGCCCAGCCGTGCGCACAGGAAGGCGGCGCCGATCTCGGCACAGGCTTCCTCGAAGCAGTAGGCGTCGTCACCGAAGCGCTTGCCGAATTCCCGGTTCAGGCGATGCGGCGCACCGCACCAGTGCGTTGCCTCGTGCCCGAGCACGGCATACCAAGCCTCGGTGCGCGTGCGTCCGTCGATGTCGAGAAAGCGCGCCTCGTCCGGCATGTGGATGGTGTCGGTCGAGCGCCGATAGCAGGCCTGGGTGCCGCCGACAACCATGGTTGCGCGGGTCGCCGCGAAGTACGCCTCAGCAGCGGCAATCCGCTCGATCGGGTTGGCCGGAAGTGCGTGGGCGTGCTGGTAGCCGTCGACCTGCTCGGCAGCGAACACCCAATAACCGCGCGCGAAGCGAACGCGCTCCGTCTCCGCCTCGCTGCTCTCACTGGCGGGCTCGGCAGGTACGCTGACCTCGCGATAGAACACGATGGGCGAGGCCGTCTCACCCCTGCGCACGTGCGCGCCCTTCTCGTTCCACTGGCGCAGCGTCGCCCACTCGCCGCTGTCGTAGCCGCGCTCCAGCGCGCTGACCCACAAGCTCAGGATGTTGACGCCGCGATAGGACTGCCCAGTGATGGCGTTGGTCGGCAGCACGGGCTGGGTGCCGCCGCGCTGCCACGGCATGATGGGGTCGCCGGGATTGGATTCGATGGCGGCGAGCAGCTTTTCGGTGATGGTCTCATAAATGTCGGAACGCGGTTTCTCGGCTTTCGCGCGCATGACGCAATACTCCTGCAAAAGGGGCAATAAAACCCGAGATGTCAGCGCTGATCTCAGTCTCAATATACTAGCAAATGTTCCCTATTTGTTCTATTGATTTTTAGGTCATCAGCCGGAAATAGTTATCACTTTTCATTGCAGCCAGTATTGGAGCTGTTGCGCAAATATAATGCGCTCTATTTCCCGAGCCCGGTCATTTTGCAAATGGGACTTGGCTTCGTGTGCCTGCCTCGTGGAGCCGCCCTTGCCTCCGGCCCCGTCAGGGGGGCGGCTCCGCGAGGCAGGCCGCGCACTGCCTCGTGGTTGGTCCCGGCCTCGTCGCTCGGACGTCCTGGTCACCAGATCTCACGGTCGTTTTGGACCGCGCCAGGGACCGTGACACGAATGTGCCGAGACCCGCGTGCGGGGCTCGGGCGCGCGGCCGCTCTTGGCCGCGCGGTAGGGCCCGGCCGCGGCCGGTTCGGGCCGCGGGGCGCACCACAAGAGAACCACCCGATGGTGAGCGATAGCAGCCGGCAATCATTCTTGCGATCGCATCGGATTGAACGTCTCGATCCCGGCGAAGTCCTTCTCATTGTCGGTGACCACGACGCAGTCGTTGACCTCGGCAACCGCGGCAATGATCATGTCGAAGGCACTGCGCGGCCGGCCCTTGGCCCTGCCGTCGGCCATTAATTGCGCCCAGGCAAGCGCTGCCTTTTCGTCGAAGGACAGCACACGTCCGGCGAACAACGCCTGCGGACCTTCGTGGCCGGAGAACCAGGCCTCAAGTTCGCGACGGCGTTTGCCGGCCGGCTTCTCGAGGATGCCGCGCCGGATCTCGGCAACCGTCATGGAGGCGATGTAGAGGTCGTCATCGGATTGCTCGGCCATCCACGCGAGCAGTGCGTCCGACGGCGACGGCTTCGTGACGTTGCTGATGATGTTGGTATCGAGCAGGTAGCGCATCAGATCTCGACCTTGCGCCCAGCCTCACGGGGGCGGGCCAGGTCGAGATCGGCTCCGACCAGCGGCGACCGCCGAAGCGCGGCAACGATGCCGCCCTTCTTGGATGGTCCGCCGGCAATCGTCTCTTTCACGGCGGCGCGGAGCTTCGATGCGTCTGGACCGTCTTCCGCCAGACGCCGAGCGAGTGCGCGGATGAGCTCGCGGTCGGCGTCGCGACCGAGCACCTCAAAGCGGGCCAAGCCGCGCGCGTTGAGCCGCGCGCGGTACGACCGGATTGCACGTTGTTGTGCATTGCCCATGATCGCCTCCAATCAGTGTCCAGTAATATAGCCAGTAATAATCATGCATGCAACACCGCTTCCAAGCCGCGCAACTTGGTCACGACAGTCCCTGCGAAAGGCCGCGTCCGCGGTCGAGCGACCAGGTTACGCGCGAGGGTCCGATCGACCCGACGACCGCCCGACCTCGATAGGCTTCGAGCGCGGGCGTCCACTGGGCGAGCGTAAACGTATCGTCACGCCGGATGACGGCGATCTTGCCGCTCGGCGTGGCGATGGCGTGGTCATACACACCGACCACCCGCGATCCGCGGGCGGTGGGCACATAGGCCGCATCGAGCTCACGCGACAGGTTCTGCTCGAGCCGCAGCCGTTCGCGCGCTTCCAGCGCTTGGCGCATCCCCGGCTTGGCGACCCACTCGCCGGATGTCCGTATCTCGGCAAGCCCCCTCTCGGACAGCCAGCGGCGGCGCAGTTCGAGCGCGGTCTCCAACTGGCCACCGAAGCCCGTGACGGGTGCGGGACCTTCGCGCTTGACGGCAAGCGATTGATCGAGCCAGGTCGGCCCATCGTAAGTCGCAAGGTCCTGTGGGCCTACTGGAGACAGGACCTTGAGCCGAGGCGCCGATCTTGGCCGGCCGTGAAGGCTGTCACTGACCAGCGACACGATCGCGCCTCGGGCCGGAACTTCGTCGGGCCGCAGCCGGCCGAGCTCGGCGTAGTGGGCCCGGCCGTCCATGCCATCAACGATCACGTAGTGCCGGTCGCTGATCTCGTCGACGAGCCCGACGGCGATCGTCCTCCCCACAACCGGGGCCTGTCGCCGACCGCGCTCGAATACGGCGAGCTGCGTGCCGGCTCGTTCGATGCCGGCATCGGTCAAAGCCCGCTGCATCATCTTGTAGGCATCTGCCCGCTCACCAAGGCGGCGCAGCTTCGGCTCCAGCTCCGCGTCCAACGCCCATACGCCCGGCCGACGCTCTACCGCAAGCCCGAGCCGCTGCAAGTTCTGGAGCCTGCCCGCGGAGAGGGTCTGTCGGAGGGGATGCCGCTCGTCCGCGCTCATCAGCACGACTACGTTGTCCTTGGCCTTTGCGAGGAGGGCGCGATCGAGGCGGGTGAAGCGCTCGTTGTCCACCTCGTTCAGCAATTTCTGCGCGCGCTCCACGTCATTCTCCGGCCCGAGCTCCAGAGTCACCAGATGCTGCGCGCGGGCACGCACGCCGTGTGCGATATAGTCCCGTGCGATAACCAAATCCTTCCCCCGCTCGTCCTTGCCGCGAATGACGATGTGGGTGTGGGGATGTCCGGTATTGAAGTGGTCCACGGCCACCCAATCGAGCTTGGTGTCGAGGTCCTGCTCCATCTGGCGCATAAGATCGCGGATCACCGGCT
>RXJK01000109.1:30451-37509 GCA_003963125.1 Hyphomicrobiales bacterium | reverse complement strand
GACCGGCACGCGCCAAAACTCCCGGCGCGGTGCCGCGCCGTAGCGCACCGGGCGGGATGTGGCCGCGCGGTCGCAGCGGCGTGGCCGTCGCCTTGGCGGCGTACCCGACGACGCGCCTCGTGGTGCGGAGGTTGCGGTCACGAACGGAATCGCGAATGCGCCCGAGCTTGGGCTCGAAGTCGGCGGGGTGCATAGTGATCTCCGTTGAAACCTACCAATACCCCGGAAACGTGTTTCGGATTCGATGGAATTCAAGATGCGTAATTCAAATCGTTATTTTTCAAGGCGTTGAATGGGCAATTGCGCACACGATAATCAATGCGCGCATTTCGATGTCAATAAAATCAATAGCTTAAGCGGCAAGCTGCGCAGTCTTTTTATCTTGATGTTCTATAATGGGAGTCTGAAGCGCTTCGAACCGACCAAAATTGCCCTCAACCAAACCATCCGAGCGGGTATGAATGTAAAAGCCTCGACGGAAAACACGAAAGGAGGCATCGCCCTGCAACCAATGAACCACCGATCACGGGTGTGCTCCGTGCAGGGATAGATCATGCCCGGCGATGCCGTTGCAGGAACGCCGCTCGACGGGGTGGGCGGGTGGGGGAGGCTGGTGGAGCGCACGAAGAGAGCCCTCGCGCCGTTGCCGGCGCGAGGGCGAAGGTGAAGCTTATTCTTGTGGGCTCCAGATGAGCGCGTAGACGTCAGGATCGGACTGGCCTGCAGCCCGACCGAGGTTGGCGTAGAGCGTCTTGGCTCCAAACTCAGGTGCCGCGATCGAGAGGGAGATGTACTCCTTGCCGGAGGTCTGGCCCTTGCGGATCCAGCCGGCGCCGATCTCGATGCCTTGCGACACGACGCGGTAGTCGGGCTGGTTCGCAGACGCCTTGTCGACCACGGGCAGGATGGCGATGTCGGCACGGATGGAGAGGGTGCGGAGTTCGCCGTCGTAGCGGCCGTCGTCGCGCTTCGTTACGAAACCGATAGTAGCCATGGAAGTGTCCTTTCGTTGCTCCGGCGGAGGCCAATCCCCGCCGGTGTGCGCGATTGGTGGCGGGCTAGAGGTCTGAGGCATCCCAAGCGACGCTTCAGCGTCGCGCCAGGGACCGGAACGTGAGTGGAGGACCCGCCAACGGCGGGTTGCCTCTAAGATCTCGCCTGCCACATCGTCGTACACTCTTGGCGGGGATGGCCGTCCCGGGCAGAAGAGAGGACCGGGCCGCGATCGGGCGGTCGGGCGGCAAAGGCTGCCCGGCAAGCACCACCTCCGTCTCCGGCCCTCGCAGTGCGCTGGGTGTCGCGCAAGCAGTCGTTCGTTGCGGCTTGATCGATGGGCGTCTCTTTCGCCACAGTCGTGTCGGTGGGTGGGATCACTGCGCGTGCCGCGGAGGCGCGGAAGCGGGCGTTACCCGAATGGGCCGAGACCCGTTTTTGGGGCTCGGTCGCGTGGCGCCTTTGCCGCGCGATAGCACGCGGTCCGACTGAGGGCTTTGCCCGAAGGAGTGATCCGTCCAGAACGTCGCTCTATGTCCATCCCAAAGATCAAAGATCGCTTTCTGCGTTCAACCTGTTCCGCTTATGCAGTGTTGCTTTATCTTGCTTCCATGCAGTAACACTGTGCCGATACCAATGCGGGAGGGGAGAATGCTTCAGGATTGGCGCTTGCCCTGCTCCGTGAGCTTGACGAGGTGACGGAGCACGTCCGATGGATTTGCCTCGAGCGCCTTCACGACATCGATGAACTCAACCACGCTGAGGCGCCGCTCTCCGCCTTCATACTTGGCAACAAACGACTGTGGCTTTGCAAGGCGGTCGGCGACATCGGCTTGGGTCAGCGAACGCTCGATGCGCATGCCGCGCAGCAATGCGCGGAGCTGTTGTTGGCGGGGAGAGCGCAGGGAATCGCGCATCGGGACAGGCCGACCTCAAGAGAAGCGGCCTCAGCACTTAATCCCGTTTCCGGATTATCCCATTTTGGGATATTCGTGATGCGGGGTCGGCAAGTCTCAGTCGGTGCAGGGGGCGAAGGGGAGGTATCGTGAGCAAAACAGTGGAAGTGGTACCCTTTTTCGAGCGCATCGATGGCACATCGGCAGATTGCTATGTCGCGGGCTTTCGGAAGGCGGATGGGTCTCGGTCCGGCATTGAGATCGTCGTGCCGGCTGAGATGGTCGAGCATGCGGTCCTGGCGGACTCGCAGCTTTCGGTGGCCATGAATCCGGACGGCACGTTAGCATTGCACGGAGATGGCCTGAGCGAGGACGGCGTCCAAGCTGCGAACCAGTGCTCGATCGGGCGGCAGTCTCTCGACTCGTTGCTCCGGGACTGTTTGTGCCTGGAAGCGGCAGCACTTGAGGAAGACGCCGTGAAAGATCTGGGGCTGTTGCGGATACAGTTGGCCGAAGGTTTGGCGTTGGTTGATCGCGCGCTCGATATGCTGACGACCAGGCGCTGACACTCCGCGGCTGCGCCGTTCACGGTTGGGCAGGGGTGGTCCATAGCGCAGCAGCGACGCCCACGACATTATATCGATCGAGGGGGCCGAAGTAGCGGCTGTCGAAACTCGCGATGTGCCGTGAGATCACGGCGAGATCGGTTCGGCCAAGCAGACGACAGCCGTGCCACCGAGGCAATGGTCGGCGTTGGGCATCCTGCACGCGCGCAAAGACCATGGGACGCCCGTTGATCGTGACTAGCTCTCCGCGACGGCACAGCCTGTCCCCAGGCATTGCGACGACAGGTTTGAGCAAGAATACCGAAGAGGGAACATATCCGCGAGTTTGGGCAAGACTTCTCAAGGGCTGGGGGAGCCGGATGACCACCAAGTCCCCTCGGCGCGGTTCACCGTAGACCACCTGATACAACCCTATTGGGACACTGTCGCTGGCATTCCAGACGACGATCGGATGGGAGCTGGTCAGCGTCGTACCCGCAAGCGCAGCAATGCCGGCGCAGGCCGCAAGAACCCGGCGGAGGCCCATGGCATCAAGCGGGATAGAGCGCGCGACGAAAACGTTCCGACCACTTGAGAAGCTCGTCCCGATGATAGAGGACCCGGCCGCCGTGGCGGCGATAAGGCGGACCGGTCTGCTTCCAGCGCAGGTTGTCTAGGGTACGGCGGTTGACGCGTAGCAGCTTGGCCGCCTCGTCGATGGTCAGGAAGGGGAAATCCGTGTCGTCACGCATGAACGCTCTCCGGTAGGCCCCGCGATGGAAGTATGCCGCATCGCAGAGACGCAGGGAGGTAGCAGTTCGGCGCTATGGCGGACTGTCACCCTTGCACGAGCAAGTCTCGGTATCCGCCATTGCACAGAGCCAGGCCCCGCTGGAAGTCGCGTCGGATTCGCACCTTTAGTCCCGCACCTGGCCAGTCGCGCTCGACGCGCTCCGGGCCGTAGATCAGCGAGGCGATCTGGCGAAACGTTGCGCCGGCGCGCCGCCCATCCAGAGTAATCAGGGCATCGCGCAGTCTCTTGCTGTGGGCGCTCCGATGAGTTGTCAAGTCTGGCAGCTTGTTGGATGCAGAGAGGGCCTGCCCGAGCCGCCAGAGCTGTCCGGCCTTCTGGACAATGTCGTCCGCGTGCCCAAGAGAAAGGCAGAGGGTGATGGGGGCGGGTACAACGGGGGCGCCGACAATTGTGATCCACACCCGACCGTGAACGCCGCGCAGGGTGACGTGCTGGCGGCCAGCTGCATCAAGAAGGATGTGCTCGACGCTCGGCAGAGCTCGAATATCAATACCGTCGGCGGACTTCGGCGTGGTCCGCGCCGTCAACTGGAACGTCGGTCGCCGGGCGAACTCAGGGATCCAAACAGGATGTGCATGGAAAGCATCCAAGCGTGGATCGGTGAAAGCAGCGAGGCCCCATGCCTCTGCATTGGGCTGTCGTGCCCGCAGCCGCGTGAGTATGGCTCCGGATGCAAGGCGCACGTGGACGACGCCCCTAGTGTGACGCAGCCGAGCGAGAGACCAGAAGGCGGGATTGCGACGGAGAAATTCCCATGCCCAATCGGATCTGGCGAGGCCGCTCATATATTCATAGGCCTGCAGAGAACTCAGCCAAGGCGCTCGGAAACGAGGATGCGTGAAGCTCATCTCCCCCTCCCTCGATAGCACAACTATTGAGGCGGGCCGATCTGTGGCTACAGAACTAAAGCAAGCGCTTGTGGCGATTGGCCCCTATCGATGCGAATGATCGGCGGGCTGGGTAAACGACAGATTGCGGACATTGGAATTCGCGCATTAGGACTAACGGGGCAACGTTCGTTGACCGAGAGCAAGTTCTACTGTCTTGCGGAAAACTAGCAGATGAGCACGCCAAGACTCGCGCGCAGAGCCAAGTCAGAGGATTGCTCAACCCATTCAGCCAGAAGCTGCGGTAATGTCGTAGGCACCACACCAGCCTGCAGCAGGCGCGCAATCGAGGTTTCGCGTGTCGCGGGCACGCGCGACGGCGTGGCGTCGGCGAGCAAGTATACGTCGAAGCCGGCGGACAAAGCACTTAGAGCGAGGAACGATACCTTCGTCTCCAGCCAGAAGCCACAAATGACCAAACTTGTCCTGTTGCTCGCAACAAGCGCCGTCGCGACTCCTGAACTGGACCACGTCGGACCGATGTCCCGTTCAACATGTACGGTAGGTCTGCTGGACGCGCAGGAATTCAGGAGCTGGTGTTGGCTAATTTGCCCCTGGCTCGCCATTACTAAGTGGCTCGGTACGTTGGCGACCGAAATAGCATCGCTCAAGCGGCGGAAGAGCGAGACTAGAGGTTCCGAGATTGTCGACACCAACTGTCCGAAATGTTGATCCTGCGGATCGACGAAAAGAACACAACAATCCGATGGATTTAGCAATGTTGTCACTGGCGATCCTTTTTAGAATGCTCGTTATGGCTGTGTAGACGTATAAGATTCTTCGAAAGGTAACACTGTCGCCGGCTAGGAAACATCAAGCGCGAGGCCTTGCGAGCGGACCTGTTAGCGACTTGCGGACGTAACCGGCGACAATTCAGCGCCCTTCAGCGCCAGAGTAGATAGATTGCTTCGTCATAATGTACCTTCCGCATGTCAGAACCTTGACTACGTTCACGCATGGTCATGCGTGCGACGTTGCGCGACAGCGTGCCGATGGGTGCCTATCTCAATCGACGGGTCGGCTGTTTCCCAATTGGGGTCACTCACGAACCCGCTCTCGCGCAAGAATACTGTGAGCGGTGCCCGAGCAAGTGGCGCGGTATACGACTGGTCCATCTTGAGGATCGATGGGTCGAGCCCTCAAGCCTCAAGGTCGGAATATCTCTAGCGAGCGAACGCCACAAGCCCTCCTGGAGGGATTGCAGAAAAGTTGAATAACCCAGTTCTCGTCACCTCTTGAGCAAAAAAAGCAGCATCAGATTTACGACGAACAAGATCGCGGACACGCACTGCCAGAAGCGAACAGGGTTTCTTTCGATCAGCGGGCGCGTAATCTCGTAGCGCGAATTGGGAACACGAAGATCTTCGATGAACTCGGACAAGGCCTCGTGACGCTTTCCCGGGTCGATGCCCACGGCACGTGCGATAGCACCATCCACCCATGCGGGCACACCGGCATTGAACTCCCTGGCCGAGATGTAGCGAAGCATTTTCATCCCCGCTCAGGTCCGCGTGCGAGCGATGCCGGCTCCATGGCGGACGTCCCGTCAGCATCTGGTAGGTGATCACCCCGAGCGAGAAGAGATCGGATTTCGGCGAGGGCCGCGCGCCCACGAAATATTCCGGCGCCGTGTACTGGACGGTGCCGAGAATTTCGCTGCCTTGAGGGCTCGGCTGGTTCTCGGCGACGCCGGCGATGCGCACGGAGCCGAAATCGATGATCTTTACCGGTCCCGCGGCGTCGATGATGATGTTCTCGGGGCACAACCCCGCCGCCGTGCAACCCATGTGCGCGTGCACGGATCTGTCGCACGACGGCCTCTAGCCAACTACCGGATGCGCGCCGGCTCACCATTGAAGCGGTGAAGCACAGTCATGGCTCTGGGGTTGGTTTCGATCCCGCGTCGAGCGGACAGCACGGTACATGCGGGGCGCCCGCTTCAGCGCTCATATATCTAGTTGCGATGTAGATCGGTTTCTTCAGGGTCAACTTCTACGCGGCTCTGTCACGAAGTCCTGTCGGACGCTTCCAAGCGCCGTTGCGCAAATGCCGTTACCGCTTGATTTTCTTGCCGATTGAGAAGGCGCAGGCGAGCATTGAATTCGCGCACAATGACGAGCAGCTCCGCGAGCCTGCCAGAACGTGATCTAGATCATGTCGGCGCGCGACATCGTCTGATAGCCATTTCAAATGGCGAACGATCCAGCTCTTATTGTTTCCCCTGGCAGCGCGCGCGGCGACCTACGCTCTCGTCTGTTGGTATTGGCGCTCGCGCCACTTCAGCCGGTGCTCAAGCACATTGTACAGAAGCTTGCTATGCAAAGCCCCGAGATACTGGAACGATTGGGGCAACACTGTGCCAGTGTCTTTGTGATCGACCCGGTCGATCTTCCATTTGCGCTCGTATTGCACCCGGAAAAATCGGATCCAATTCTGCGCGCATGCCTACGCGGCAACCTTCCGGATCATGACGCCCGCATTGCCGGAGGGCTTCTGCATCTTGTCCGACTTATCGATTCGCAGGAGGATGGCGACGCGATGTTCTTCTCGCGCGAGCTGACCATCTCGGGTGATACCGAGGCTGTCGTCACGTTACGCAACGCCCTGGACGACGTAGAGGGCTCCGTCGCCTCGCGCGTCGCCGACCTGTTCGGTGCGCCCGGACAGGCGGCTCTTTCCCTGCTGCGCCGTGCGGGTGGCTGGCCGTCAAGGCAAGGGGAACACGCGTGACGCGCCCCGAACTCGTATGTCCCGCCGGAACTCCAGGCGCGCTGCGGACCGCCGTCGATGCGGGCGCGGACGCTGTCTACTGCGGATTTCAGAACGCCACCAACGCGCGGAATTTTCCCGGGCTGAACTTTACAGTTCCTGAGTTGGAACGATCGGTCGCGTACGCCCATGCGCGCAACGCAAAGGTGCTGCT
>RXJK01000109.1:29773-30401 GCA_003963125.1 Hyphomicrobiales bacterium | reverse complement strand
TGGCGCGACGCGATTGATGTAGGGCGCAACGTAGGGGTCGATGCCTTCATCGTAGCGGATATCGGTGTGGCAGATTACGCGCGCCGAACCGCCCCGGACCAGCGATTGCATCTCTCCGTGCAGGCGAGTGCGTCGAGCCCAGAAGCCATCCGCTACTACTGTCGGGAGTTCGGCGTGAGGCGCGTAGTCTTGCCGCGCATCCTCACGGTCACGGAGATCCGGGCGCTCGGCGCGGAGATCCCCTGCGAGATGGAAACCTTCATCTTCGGTAATCACGGGCTCATGGTCGAGGGACGATGTTCCCTGACGAACTACATCACGGGACTATCCACGAACATGGACGGCGTTTGCTCTCCAGCCGCCCAGGTGCGCTTCTCTGACATTCCGGAGGGCCTCGCGAGCCAGCTTGGTGAATTCACGATCGATTGCTTCGCAGCGAGTGAGAAGGCGGGATATCCGACGATCTGCAAAGGGCGTTATCGAACCCCATGCAGAGCGGCGCCCTACTACGCTTTTGAGGAGCCGCTGAGCCTGAATCTATCGGCACTCCTTCCGGACCTTGTGCGAAGCGGCGTGCATGCCTTCAAGATCGAGGGCCGGCAGCGTTCTCGAGCCTACGTGCGCACCG
>RXJK01000109.1:7545-29723 GCA_003963125.1 Hyphomicrobiales bacterium | reverse complement strand
GCATTTCGCAGGAGCATCGACGCTGTAATGGCTGGCGCGGATCCAGGCCTTGCGGATCTTGTCTCTCTGACCGAAGGCGGCAAGGAGACGGAAGGTGCCTTCAAGTCGAAGGCGTGGCGGTAGGTGTAGCAATGACCGATTTGGCGCTCGGCCCCATTCATTACCATTGGTCTGCGGATCGCAAGCTAGACTTCTACGCGCGCATCGCGGACGAGGCGCCAATCGATACGGTGTACCTGGGCGAGGTCATATGCTCCAAGCGCGCGCCATTCTTCGAGGATCAGTACCAGGCCGTCACCGAGCGCCTCGAACGTGGGGGAAAGACCGTGATTTGGTCGACGCTGTGTGAGGTGATGCTGAAGAGAGAGCGCGAGATGATCGCGCAGATAAATGAGATGCCCGCGCAAGAGTTCGAGGTGAACGACAGCTCGGCCCTGTTCCATATCTCAGGTCGTCCGCACCGTATCGGGCCGTTCGTCAATGTATACAACGAGGATACGCTCACCTACCTCGCAGGGCGCGGTGCCACGCACGTGTGCCTTCCAAGCGAGATCCCGCGCAGCGCGGTCGCTGTGCTATGTGGGAAGGCGCGCGAGCTTGGCGTCGGGGTCGAGGTGCAGGCCTTCGGGCGCATTTCGCTCGCCGTCTCTGCGCGCTGCTACCACGCGCGGGCGCATAACCGCAGCAAGGACAACTGCCTGTTCGTCTGCGAGCAGGATCCCGACGGGATGGCGCTGCAAACGCTGACAGGCCAGGATTTTCTCGCAATCAACGGCATTCAGACGCTATCCCACACCTACCTCAATCTGCTGGCCGAGCTTCCTGACATGGCGGCCCTCGGCATCGGTCACATTCGGCTGAACCCACAATCGCTGGACATGATTGCCGTGGCACGGACTTATCGCGGCGTTTTGGATGGTGCTCTCGGCACTGACGAGGGTACGGAACGGCTGCGGGCAATCTGTCCCGGTGCGTCGATGTCCAACGGCTTCTGGCATGGTCGTGCTGGACATACGTATGCAGCGTGATGCGGCCTCGCCAGCTGCGGGTACCAAAGGCTCGAAATCACGATCGGGAGCGAGACACGCGGATGTCTCTGTCCGTCGTCGTTGTTGGCGCAGGAATAATTGGCGTGTGGCAGGCATTGGAGCTCGCCCGACGCGGCCATAGGGTCGTGCTGCGAGAGGCGATGCCTGCGGCGGAAATCGGCGCCGCCAGTCGGTTCGCTGGAGCGATGATCGCGCCATTCTGTGAAGCGGAGGGGCCTCATCACTCGACGGTCAGAGAGCTTGGGCTGCGTGGCCTCGCGCTGTGGCAGCGAGAATATCCGGAACTGCCGGCGAGGGGCACCTTGGTACTCGCCGCTCGGCGGGACGAAGCGGAGATCCGCCGTTTTTCCCGGATGACGTGCGGCCACATCGTCGCAGACCGCGCACTCATCGCCTCGCTCGAGCCGGAGGCTGGGCTCCAGGCGACGGCCGGGCTTTATTTCGCGCAGGAAGCGCATGTGTCCCCGAGACGGGCTCTATCCCACCTGCTCGCCTGCGCGGAGCAATATGGGGCGACAGTGCAGTACACGGATCCCGTCGGCGCGCCTTTGTGGCTTGCAGCCGGCGCCGGCGAGGTGGTGATCGACTGTCGCGGCCTGGCCACTCAGGGTGCCCAGCACGACCTGCGCGGCGTGCGGGGCGAGATGATCGTCGTCAAGACAAGGGGTGCGCGCCTGGCAAGGCCGATCCGGTTCCTTCACCCGCGGTGGCGCCTCTATGCCGTTCCCTGGGAGCCAGACATCTGGATGATCGGGGCAACGGAAACCGAAAGCCAGGATGGCGCGCGCGTGAGCGTACGCTCGGGGCTCGACTTGCTCTCATCGGCTGTGGCGCTCGCGCCATCACTTGCGGATGCCGAAGTGGTCGAGCTCTCGGCCGGGGTTCGGCCGGCTTATCCTGGCAACCTTCCCCAGATCCGCACGCGCGGTCGCGTCATTAGCGTGAACGGCGCCTACCGCCACGGCTTCCTGCTGGCGCCGGTGCTCGCAGAGGCTGTCGCCAATCACATCGAAGGCGCGAACGCCGACGCCAGGCTCTTTGCCTAGGCGCCGTGGATGGCTAGTCGGTTGCTTGGACGCCCTCTTCACGCAGTATTTGGGATAAGCTCGAGTAGAAGAACTTGGCATTCGGGCAAAATGACTTGGGGGTCAGCGAGAATTCAGCACTCTCCAGTTGCGCGCGGCAAATGTCGGATGTGCTGCAAAAGATGCATTTGGTGCGCGCCGTCATCCACGCGAGCCCACCGTCTTCGACCACCATGCGCTCCCGGGTCACGCCGATTCGCCTCATCATTCCGGACATGAGCGCGACTTGCGATTGCATGCGCGAACTGAACTGCATGACAGTACCTCCAGACGTGCTTTCCACCCTACTCCTTCAGTTCTTTTTGCACCGCGTCTCCCGCGCGGCGGCATCGTCGGACTGGCCTGCCGCCGGCTTATCCAGCATGCAGAGCGATAAGAAGTCCAGATTGGGACAAAAGCTCGGTGGCTGTCGCTCGCTGCCCGCGAGCCAAGCCCGGCACGCCGGCTCGACCATGCACGCGATACACCGCGAGCGAGCTTCGTAGATGCCCGCCCCCTGCTCATGCCGCGCCGCAGTGATACTCGCTACGCCGACCCGCCGCATCATCCGCTTCATCAGCTCGGTGCGCTGGAGAACCCGCTCGGCCATTGGAAGACTGAGGCAGAAATCGACCATCGCGCTTCCTCCTCATCGTTTTTGCGCAGGATCCCGCTTATATCGCTCGGCTATATTGACCCAAATCAAGGGAGCCTGCGCCAGGGTGAAGCAGACGCCAATCTCGAAGCGGAGGGAGGAGCTCTGGCACCCTGGAGGAGCACGTGCGCGAGCCCCGGCGAGCGTTCGTGCCTATTGCGCTGATACTTGCGAATGATAGTGTTTGCGCAGGCTTGCTACGCTCAAGTCTGCACGCGCTCCTCCAGACTGCAAGCTTCGCTTTCAGCTACGGTCCTATCACCTTCTCATTTGGAGAACGTATTTTGGATCCCGACGACTGGCGCATCGTAAAGGCCACACCGCTCTTCGGTGCAATGTCGATCGAAGTCGTTCAACGCCTCGTCGGCAACGTCTCGCCGATGTCCTATGGCAAAGGGGCGCTGCTCTTCCAGCAGGGCGAGCCTGCTTCCGGTTTCTTCGTCATCCTTTCGGGTATGGTGAAGATCTATCGTATTTCTCCTCAAGGGGAGGAGGCGGTGCTCGGCATCTACAAGAAGGGCGAGACGTTTGCGGAAGCCGCCATGTTCCTGGGCGGCCGATATCCCGCAAGCGCGGAGGTCGTGGCCGGCGGGCGCATCCTGCGGATCGACGGAGAGACACTCAGGCGTCACATCAAAGAGCGCCCCGAGATCGCGCTCTCGATGCTCGCCTCATCATCCTACCATCTCAAATTCCTGGTCGAGCAGATCGAGCAGATAAAGTTGCTCTCTGCCCCCAGGCGCGTCGCACGATTTCTCTTGGAGCTCTGCCGCGTGCAGAGCGGTCCTTGCATTGTGGAACTCCCCTACGAGAAGGCGCTCCTTGCCAACCGCCTGGGAATGAAGCCCGAAAGCTTCTCGAGAGCGATCTCGAAGCTCAAGCCGCTCGGCGTCACGGTCGAGCGCGAGCAGGTAAAGATCGCGGACGTGCGTTCCCTCGCAAACTACGCCGGACGTTCCGAGGACGATGAGGAATGAGGCGGGCGGCAATCGCGCGCAGCTTCCTCCAGGAACTCGGTGACGGCTTCGGCGATCAGGTCTGGTATGCCCTCGTGTGTTCCGATCGGCCCCGTATACGCGGCCTGAACGCCGGATTCGTTGATGGCTGCCAGCACGTCCAAACCACCGTGAAGTCCTTCGCCAGAGAAAAAGCCCGCAACCACGACTGGACCTGGCTCGGAGACAAGCTCCGTCTGCAGGAAAGGCGGCTCCTCCAAGAACGCCGTCGCAATGCAACGAAAAAGTGACTTCGGCAGGATCCGGTCCGCGATATCACGCGTCGCCACGGCGGAAGCCCCGCTGATCTTCGATCCGTGACCGACGATGAGAAGGCGCGACGCGTGTGGCGCATGCCCTGCTTTCTCCGAAGCCTCGACCGCCTGCGAGAGCAGCAGGTCGCCGAGACGCGGATCGAGACCCAGAGGCGGAAGGATGGAAACATCAGGAAGATGTCCTGCGCCCGCAAGTCGATTGCGTAGGACATCGGTTGCGATGTAGCCATTGCTCATCATGAAGGGATAAACCAGAACTTGGTCAATCTGTCCCGCGCGCAGCCTGTCCAGCTCGGCCTCGATGCTGGGCTCCGTCCGGAGGAACGCGGCTGAAATCATTGCAAGCGGAAGACGTTCGCGCAGCCTGAGAACGCAATCCGCCAGAGCGCGATTTGCGGCCGTTCCGCCTCGGTCCCCATGCGCGATCAACATGAGCGCTGTCCGGCGCATGCTACTGCTCAATGACTTGTTCCTTCGGAGAACGTGATCTTGTTGTGCACGTTGTACTTGCCTGACGGCTTGGCCATCGGGATGCGCTTGACCTCCGCGAAGCTGGCCGCGTCGTAGACGACGATGGCGCCCGGGTTTTCCCACACGCTGACCAGCGCATGCTTGCCGTAACGGTCGAATTCAACGTGGGCCGCGGTCTTGCCGGCCCAGGGCGTCAAGGTTCTGGAGACCTCGAGCGTCTCCTTGTCGAGGATCAGGATCTGATCCTTGCTTGCGCCAAGCATGACGTCGGCCCACGCGAAGCGAGATCCTTCGTGGCTACGCAGGAAGAAGCCGGGGCCAGGCGTGGCTACATGCTTGATCAGGGTCCACTCGGTCATATCGACGATGCTGATCTTGCCTTCCCTCAAGTGCGGCATGGCCACCACGCGGTGGCCCTTTCGCTCGCCTTCGGTCATAACCCAGGAAATCCCCGACCCAAGGTGCGGCAGACCCGGAATGTCGATGTGCGCGATGGCACGACCGACGTTCAGATTGACAACGACGGTCCGCTTTCCGTCTCGCGAAGACCCAAGCAGGTGCCGGTAGCGCGGATCGAAGAAGAAGTCGTCCAGGGGATCGTCGACCTCGATACGCCGCAACGCGAAAAGCCCCTGCGCGCTGGGAAGCGCCTCCTCCGCACCCTTCTCATGACTGTGTACCAGGCTGCTGTACACCGCGGGTGCATTGGGATCCGTGGAGATTTCCCAGATCTCTGGAACGTCCTTCAGGGCCGCGATGAAAGAGGCGCGTGTCGGTGCCTGATAGACTGCGCTCACGCGCGAACCGACACCCTTCCGATCGGCCACATCGAAGACCTTCTCGACCGCCAAGTCCTGCGCGGCGAGAACTACGAGGGTATGCGGCAGGTAGTTCGCCACCGCGACATGCCTGCCGTCCGCGGAGAGTGCGATGTTGCGCGTATTCAGCCCGGCGCGCGCCTCGGCGACGGTCCTGAGTGTCCAAAGGTCGAACTTGGTCACCCAACCATCGCGCGAGGCGAAGAAGACGAAGCGCCCGTCGCGGGTGAACTTCGGGCCGCCATGGAGCGCAAAACGGCTCTGGAAGCGATGGATAGGCTCGAACCGATCGCCATCGAGTATGGTGACGTGATGGTCGCCAGCCTCGACAACGACGAAGAGATTGAGCGGATCGGCCTGGAATGTCGGCACAGCGAGCTCCGGGGCGGGTGGCCCGAGCACGCGGCTCGCCTCGATATCGGCCACGCTCCACTTGGGCGGCTTGGCGAGTGGGCTGTAGATATATCCAGCAAGTGCCTCGATCTGACGGCCCGAGAGCTGATCCTCGAAGCCCATCATCTGGGTCGCCGCGCGGCCCTTGCCGATGACGCGCACTGCGGCTTCCCTGCGCAACCGCACGAGCGCTTCGGGAATGAGTGCCGGGCCCTGTCCGCCAAGCCGGTCCTGGCCATGGCAAGCCGCACAGCGCTCGCCATAGATGTGCGCCGGATCAATCGGGGCGGCCTCCTGCGCGACGAGAAGCCGGGGCACGAAGAGATACGCGAGGCTAAGCAGTATAGCGGTGCGGCGCTTCATGACGGTTTCCTCGGAAGGGTCTGGACAAGAGACGCGTGCCCTGGGCCACGCCGACCTCCTCGTCCGAAAGGTAGCAGGCAGGATCTTCGGCCCACGGATTGCCTGTGAGCTGCAAGGCGCGCACGCGCGTGTTGCCGCCGCAGATGTCGAAGAAGCGGCAGCTCCCGCAACGGCCCTCGACCCTGCGCGGCCTGCTCTTCAAGCCCGCCATGACCGGATCGGAGACATCGTTCCAGATGTCCCGAAACGGTCGCGTCCTCACGTTGCCGATCGTGTAGTGCCACCAGAACGTATCCGGGTGTACGTTGCCCAAGTTGTCGATATTCGCGACATTCACGCCCGAAGCATTGCCGCCCCATTGCGCCAGCTTCGCGCGCAAGTGCTCGGCACGCTCTGGAAACCGGTCCTTCGCCCACAGGTAAAGGAATGCCCCGTCGGCGTCGTTGTTGCCGGTCACGAACTCCTTCTCCGAGCCTGCTTCGACGGATTTCCAAGCCCGATCGAACAGATCCCACATCACACGGCGCGTCAGCTCGAGCGCCGCATCGTCGCCCCGGTTCTTGTTGCCGCGGCCCGCGTATACAAGATGCGACAGGTAGAACTTGTCGGCCTTCTCCGCCTCGGCCAGCGCCAGCACTTCCGGAAGCTCGGCATAGTTGTCGGTCGTCATCGTGAAGCGGAGGCCAACCTTGAGCCCGTGCGCACGGCAGAGGCGGAGGCCTTGCAGGGAAGCCTCGAACGCGCCCGGTTTGCCGCGGAAGCGATCGTGGGTGGCCCCGATGCCGTCGAGACTGATGCCGATGTAGTCGTAGCCGATGGCGGCAATCTTCGCGATGTTGCCGGCGTCGATGAGCGCGCCGTTGCTCGAGAGACCGACATAGAACCCGCGCTCTTTCGCCCGCCGCGAGATCTCGTAAATGTCCGCTCGGAGCAACGGCTCGCCGCCTGAGAGGATGAGCACGGGAACACGGGCCTCCTTCAGGTCATCCATGACCGAGAAGACTTCAGCCGTGGAGAGCTCGCCCGGAAAATCAACGTCGCCAGAGATCGAATAGCAGTGCTTGCATTTCAGATTGCAGCGGCGGATCAAGTTCCAGATGACGACCGGCCCAGGCGGGTCCCGACGCGGCCCCACGGGCGAGGGGTTCTTCAGTTCCTGCATGAATTGCGTCAATCGAAACACGGCATCGTTCCATCTTCTTGTCGGTCATCCGGCAATGCGCAAACCAGTCTTCTTGAGGATGCGCGTGCTGAGCAGAGCATCGTGCGCCTTGCAGCGGGAGCCGAGGAGTGCGGCAATCACCTCGATCTTCGCGTCGACTTCCGACTGCCCCCGGCCATGCACCATAGCGAACAGATTGAAGGGCCACTCCGGCAATCGCCGAGGGCGGTGGTAGCAATGGCTCACGAAGTCGAGCCGACCGACGCGTGGTCCAAGCTCCGGCAGCGCAGCGTCGTCCACATCCCAGACGGTCATTGCATTGGCGGCGAGCCCGAGCGCGTAGTGGTTTGGAACAGCGGCTATCCGCCTGATGGCGCCAATTGCAAGCAGTCGCCGCAGGCGGCTCATCACATCCTCTTGGCTCGTGCCCACCGTGTCGGCGAGCCGGGCATAGGGTCGCGGAACCAGCGGCAACCCGCCCTGTGTGGCCAGTACGATGCTTCGATCGAGCTCGTCCATGACGTGCGTCATGCCTCTACCCTCAAGCCGATGAAGAACTCCTCAAGCTTGGGGAACGCCAGGACCTCGCAGCCTGTCGCCCGCTCGATGCGCGCCGTCAGCTCCGCAATGTTCTCGGCAGTCTCGACGGCAAGCACGAACCACATGTTGAGCTTGTGCGCGCGCTGGTAGTTGTGCGCGACCTCGGGGAACGCATTGACCGCCTCCGCGATGCGATCGAAGTCCGCCTCGGGTGCCGATAGCGCGCAAAGGCAGAAGGCGCCGCCCATTCTCTCGATATTGTACATCGGGCCGAAGCGGCTGAGCTGGCCTCCCGCGAGGAGCGCACCTACCCGCCGGAGCGTCTCCTCCTCGGTCAATCCAACCTCGCAGCCCACTTCATCGAACGGCCGCTCGCAAAGCGGAAACCCGGCCTGCAGCCTGTTGACGAGCTTGCGATCCATTGCATCGAGCATGGCGTTTCGAACCCTCATGCAGCGGTGAGTGACGCTCCGCGCTGCTTGAAGCAGCGGCGGCTGAAGAGAACCTCATGACGGCGGGCGTCGGGGCCAGCGAGCCGTGCCAGCTCCTCGACGCTCCCAAGCACGCTGCCGCGCTCCTTGCCGTGCACCATGCAGAAGAGATTGTACGGCCAGTGCGGCAAACGTCGCGGGCGGCGATAACACAGTGTGACCGGGGCGGCCTTGGCGAACCGGGCGCCGACGGCATCCACATGCGCGTCCGCGATGTCCCAGACCACCATGGCGTTCGCCCGATAGCCGAGCGCGCGATGCCGCACGACGAGACCGAAACGCGTGATGATGCCAGCTTGTAGTAGCCGTTCGACTGCGGAGATCACGTCGGCTTCTTCGAGGTCGACCTCCTGCCCCAACGCGGCATACGGGCGCGGCACCAGACGAAGACCATGCTCCAAGGCCACCAGGACCCGTCGCTCAATCGGGTCGACGACGCGTCGTCCCGCTCTTTCACGTGGGGCGAGTGCAAGCTTCCAATCCGTGCCCACTTCGAGTGGGAAGCCGAGGTCGATGAAGTACGAATGCTCGAGCGGGAGGTCGAGCACCTCAAGGTGGACCAAGCCTTGGATGCGCTCGATGATGCGACGTACGCTCGACTCATCGGCGCCGGTCGCTACGAACCAAAGATTGAACGCGTGTTCGCGCTCGTAGTTATGATTGACGCCGCTCTGCGCACTGACGAGGGCCGCCACGCGCTCAAGCTGCGAGTGGGGAACCTTAATTGCGGCAAGCGTACTTGCTCCTGCGGTATTGGGTCTGACCACGGCACCCACCCGCGAGATCACGCCAGTGTCGAGAAGTATGGACACTGCGCCCCGCACGTCCTCCTCGGCCGAATTGAGCGCACGCGCAATTTCCGCAAATGGCTCGGGTACCAGCGGGAAATCCCTCTGCCAGCGGCACAGGACCTCGATGGTCGGGAAATCCGCCTTCATGGCTACATCCCAATGCGCTGCGCGCGGGCGGTAAAAAATATTCCGCTCGGCTTGCGTGCAGGAAGCTCGGCCACTTTCGCGAACGTCTGGGTGTCATAGACATCGACGCGGTCGGCGTCGCGCACCGAGATCCAAACCTGATGGCCGCGTGGCGTGAATTCCATATGGAGCACCGCGGGACCCGGACGCATCTCGTGGATGACGCGCAGCGCGACAGTGTCGATCACCTGCACCGTATCATTGCGCGGATGGGCGAAAATCACCCACGCGTGACGCCCGTCCGGCCGCGCGACGATGAAGACAGGCTGCCCGTGCACCTGTATGCGTCCCGCCTCGTCGAGGGTCCGACTATCGGCGACCAGCACCTCATGCCGCCCGATCGCCGGCAACAGCAGGCGGTCTCCGGCCTGAGCCCACCCGCGCAGATGCGGCATCTTGTAGACGGGGAGCTTCTCCTCGCCCTTTCCGTATCCGACGAGGATCTTTCGTGCCTCCGGTTCAGGTGCCCACAGATCCACGTGCGCAAGCCCATCCTCGCCGAACAGACCCGCGAAATAGTGCCGTCCGCTTGGCGTCACAAGGCCATCGTAAGGCAGCCGGCCGATATTCTTGAGGCGCTGGACGGCAGGCTTCGACGGGTTCGCGCAGTCCGCGATCCATATCTCGCCTGCATCGTAGAGACTGAAAACGAAGCGGCGTCCGGGGACGTCAGCTATCCCGACGGTCTTCGATCGTACGCCCGGGGCGTATTCGGCCGCGATCTCGGTCAGGGGAGCCAACGTCTCCGCATCGAAGAGGCGAACGCCACCCGGCTCATAATTCGCCACAGCGATGATTGTGCCGTCATCCGAGATCGCACCACCGATCGAGTTGCCGGCCTGAATGACGCGTGTCTCGATGCGTGCCGAGACGAGATCGACCTTGCTCAGGCCGCCATCGCGCCCGAAGAGGTAGGCAAAGCGCTGGTCGCGCGAAAACACGGCCGACGCGTGCGAGAGATCTCCGAGGTTCTCGACCTTGGATACCACTTGCGGCCGCGACGTGTTCACGACGAGAATCGAGCCGTCGGCGCGTTCGACGATCAGGCCGAGATCCCCTGTGCCCGACAATGCCGCTTCTACGCCTTCACATGCTGACGCCTTCTTCGCCGCAGCGGCCGCCGTACCGCATGCGAGGCCGGCGACACCGCCAAGAAACGCGCGCCGCTTCATTTCGCCAACCCCTCCTGCAGGCGCC
The DNA here is from genome assembly GCA_003963125.1 of Hyphomicrobiales bacterium. Lineage (GTDB taxonomy): Bacteria > Pseudomonadota > Alphaproteobacteria > Rhizobiales > Hyphomicrobiaceae > AWTP1-13. Next base: position 19,273 of record RXJK01000109.1, on the reverse strand, counting down.
CGGCAATCCAGGCGGCTTCCGCTTCCGTCAGCAATCCGCGCCAGGGCGGCATGGGCGTACCCGGGATGCCGTCAAGGATGATGGCCGCAAGTCCATCGCGATCGGCCTCACGCAGCCTTTCGGGAAGCAGGGACCGCCCAAGCCCGCCCTTCATCGTCATGCCGTGACACGACCCGCAGTCTTGCCGCACGAGGTTCTCAAGCTCGGTCTTGCGAACCTGGTCGAGAGGGCCTTGGCCGCGCAACGGCCTCACGTGAAAGAACGATGCTGCAATCACTACCATCGCGGCCTCACGGAGCAGCCGCCACGCAGTCCGTCGGAACGGCATTGCTTTCCACCTTTGGCAGGCGAGCTAGGCTGGTCACTTCACCGATCACGAAGAGCGTGGGGCTGGCCAAGCGATTGAACAGTACGTCGTCGGCAATACGCGAGAGTGTGCCGGATATCGCCCTCTCATCCTCCGTTGTCGCCCGGCTGACCGCCAGTGCAGGTGTATCGGGAGAACGACCGTGGCGCATGAGCTCAGCGGCGATCCTGCGGATATTCTGCAGCCCCATGTAGACGACCAGTGTCGTGTCGGGGTCGGCCAACCCTGCCCAGTCGTGCTCCAGGCCGTCACCGGAGCGGCAATGGCCCGTGATGTAGCGGACGCTACTCGCCACGCCACGATGCGTGAGAGGCACCTGCAAGGAGGCCGCGCATCCCTGGGCGGATGTGATCCCTGGCACAACCTCCACAGGCACTCCGGCAGCCCTCAGGGCCTCCAGTTCCTCGCCGCCACGCCCGAACAAGAACGGATCGCCGCCCTTCAGTCGGACCACCATTCGTCCGGCGCGCGCGAGCCCAATCAACGTTCGATTGATCTCCTGCTGAGGGACAGGGTGGTGGTGCGGACGTTTGCCGACGTCGATGCGGGCTGCGCCAACCGGCACGAGGGTCATCACCTCATTGGAAACCAACCGGTCGAAGACGATGACCTGTGCGCACTCGATCAGCCGCACGGCCTTCCGCGTCAGGAGTTCGACATCTCCAGGCCCCGCGCCGACGAGGTAGACTTTGCCGTTGATCGCGCACATGCGGCTGTCTCCGGAACATGATGCAGACGGCAGCCCCACGCCGTTGTGAGGAGTCCGCCCGCCGCGCGCGTCAGTAGATGTCCTTGCGCGTATTGTAGACATTGAACTTGCCGGTCGGCGTGACGAGGCGCGGGTCCTTGATCACCGACTTCAGCTGCAGCGTCTTGTCGTCCACGATGACGAGCGCCGATTCCTGCGATTTGGAGTTCCAGATCGAGAACCAGATCTCGTCGCCATCCTTGTTGTACTCGCCTTGCACGACGCGACGCTGACCCTGCGCGATGCCCGACCATTCGCCGATCGGCAAGACCTTGTATTTCGGCTTGTCCTGCGTGAGGTCAGCGATGGCGAACACTGCCACAGACGACGAAATCTCGGCCTCCGGGTTCAGCGGGGTATCGACATAGATGTGCTTGGACTTGGGATGCGTCTTGATGAACAGCGAACCGCCGCCCTGCCCCTTGACCTTCTGCACGACCTTCCAGGCATGTTCCTTGTTCTTCTCTGGATCGGTACCGATGAACGAGATGGTCTCGTCGCCGAGATGGCTCGTCGCCCACACTGGTCCGAACTTGGGATGGATGAAGTTCGCGCCGCGACCAGGATGCGGCGTCTGACCGCCGGATTCCACGATCTTGACGAGCTTACCTTCCTTGGTGTCGACGATCGCGATCTTGTGGCGGGCGTTAGCTGCGACCAGGAAATAACGGCCCGATTTGTCGAAGCCGCCGTCATGCAGGAAGCGCTCCGCCTCGATCGTCGTGACCTTGAGATTTTTCACGTCCTGGTAGTTGACGAGAAGGATCTGCCCGGTCTCCTTGATGTTGACAACGAACTCCGGATTGTAGTGCGAGGCGACGATGGAGGCCACGCGGGGCTCGGGATGGTACTCCTGCGTGTCGACCGTCATGCCGCGGGTCGAAACGACCTTCATAGGCTCGAGGGTCGCCCCGTCCATAATCACGTACTGCGGTGGCCAATAAGATCCCGCAATCGCGTACCTGTCCTCGAAGCCCTTGAACTTCGAGGTCTCGACGGAACGGGCCTCCGAGCCGACTTTTATCTCGGCCACCGGCGCGGGAGTCGCCATCCACAAGTCTATGAGCGTGATCTTGCCGTCGCGACCGATCGCAAAGAGATAGCGACCCGAGGCGGACAGACGCGAAATGTGTACCGCGTAACCTGTCTTGATCACGGATACGATCTTCTTCGAGGCACCGTCGACGAGGGCGATCTCTCCCGTGTCGCGCAGGGTCACCGAGAACAGCCCGTCCGCGTCGAGGTCATTCATCTTCTTGGTCGGACGCTTGTCCACCGGTGCGAGCACCTTCCAGCTCGCCTTGATTTCCGGCAGACCGAATTCCGGCGGCTGCGCGGGTTGGTTGAGCAGGTACTTCGCCATCAGCTCGATTTCATCCTGCTTCAGCTCGCCGGAACTGCCCCAGTTCGGCATGCCCGCCGGCGATCCGTAGGTGATGAAGTCTCGCAAATACTCGAAGCCGAGCTTGGTGGTGAGGTCCGGGGTCAACGCCTTGCCCGTCGCGCCCTTCCGCAGAACGCCGTGGCAGCCGGCGCAACGCTCGAAATAGATCTGGTTTGCCTTCTTGAATTCGTCGGCGGACAGCGCAGGTACGCCGGGCTTCGTGCCGGGCTGCTCGACGGCCTGCTCTTTCAGCACGTCCAAGGAGGGTTGATACCGCTCCCCGGGCGACGTCTTGTGCTTCTGTATATCGGCAGGCGCCGGCTTCTTCGGCACGTCCTGCGCTAGGGCTAGCCCGTTCGTAGCGGCAATGGCCAATGCTAGGGTCAGGAATTTCCACGTTCTCGGTATCTCGACCTTGCGGTGCATTGCCCCGTCCTCCTCCGGAAAACTGCAAAGCGGAGGGTAGGTCTGGTCTCGTTGTAAGCACTTGATTTCGGTTAAGCAGCCGGGCCGCCAGTTGTCGGAGGACTAGCTACGCAAGCGGATCGGAGAGGACGCCATGAGCATTGGATGTGGACTGCGGGCTCTGGCCATAGCGCTGTGGCTCGTGGTCACATCCATGAATTCGGTCGTGCCCACATACGCGTACGATTCCTTCAATTCCGTGGATGCGACCCGGCTGTTCCCCGCCCGCGCGGGCGCGCTTGCGGTTGGCGCTGTTGAATCCGATCCGCCGGCCGCGCCCGTACTCGAAGGAGGTCGTTTGATCGGATACGCATTCTCGACGCGCGCCGTCTCCAATTCCGTCGGTTACGGAGGCAGGCCGATCGACATAGTTGCCGGCGTGGATCTCAACGGGCGGATCTCTGGGGCCGTCCTCGCGGCCCACGAGGAGCCCATCTTCGTCATCGGTGTCTCACCGCGCACCCTTGCGGAGTTCGTGACCGGACTGGCGGGCCTAGATGTGCGCCAACCGATCAGCGCGGTACGTACGGAGCAATCGGGCGCCCCTGACCACGTCTCGGGAGCCACCGTATCGAGCACGGTCATCAAGGCGGCAGTGATCCGGGCTGGCCGCGCCGTCGCAAGCAGTCGAGGGCTCCTGCCGGCGGGTGCTAAGCTCTCGGCTGGCATCGATACCCGCTCGATGGTCGCGAAAACTTGGCAGGCGCTGGAACGCGAGGGAGCGATCGCCCACCTGCATCTTACCTCCGCGGACGTTGGAAGACGCGAGGTTGACTCCGATAGTGGAGGTGGCTTTCTTGACCTGTACGTGGCCCTGCTCACACCACCGACGATTGGACAAAATCTACTCGGACGCGCGACGTACGAGCGGCTCCTCGGCAACCTTCCTGATGGCGCGCATGCCTTGATGGTCGCGGCGGACGGCGCCTACTCGTTCAAAGGCACAGCGTGGCGGCAATCGGGCCGTTTCGATCGCATCCAATTGGAGCAGGGTGGAAAGACGATCGTCTTCGAGGCGTCAGATCACGACAACCTCGAGCAACTCGCGATCGCGGATCAGCCGGCGTTGCGCGAGATCGGCATCTTCGTCGTGAGGCCGGGAGCACACTTCGACCCGGCCGCGCCATGGCGCCTGAGCCTGATGGTCGAACCCATGCTCGCGCCCGAGCGGCAACAGAGCATCATGTTCAACCTTGAATATAGCCTTCCACAGGCCTATCTGCTCAAGGCGGACGTGAGGTCGACGCGAACTCCGCCGGTGGCGTCAGGGACTGCCGCACCCCAGGAGAACGAGCTCTGGGTCGAGATTTGGCGCGGCAGGACTTTCGCCATTGCAGTCACGGCGATCATTCTCCTCGCCCTGCTTGTCGTGCTTTTCTCGCACGACATTCTCGTACGTGATGTCCGCCGTTATCGGATCGCGCGGCTCTCTTTTCTCGGCTTCACCGTGGTGTTCCTCGGCGTCTACGCCGGCGCACAGCTCTCCGTCGTACACATCGTCACGTTTGCGCATGCCGTGCTCGGAGGGTTCAACTGGGACCAATTCCTGCTCGATCCGTTGAGCTTCATCCTGTGGTCCTTCGTGGCGCTCTGCCTCTTGTTCTGGGGACGAGGGGTTTTCTGCGGGTGGTTGTGTCCGTTCGGGGCCCTGCAGGAGCTGCTGAATGAGGGCGCGCGATACCTGAATATCAAGCAGATCGAGGTGCCGTGGTCCCTGCACGAGCGCCTCTGGCCGATCAAATACGTCATCTTCCTGCTCATCCTCGGCATATCCTTCAAGTCAATCAGCAATGCGTTCGTCGTTGCCGAGATCGAGCCATTCAAGACGGTCATCGCACTTCAGTTTCTGCGCGGTGTTCCCTACGTCGCATATGCCCTGTTGCTCCTGGCCGCGGGCCTGTTCATCGAGCGCTTCTTCTGCCGCTATCTGTGCCCGCTGGGCGCGGCGCTCGCGATCCCGGCGCGCCTCAGATTGTTTGAGTGGCTGAAACGCCGCCCGCAATGCGGTCGGGAATGCCGGATCTGCGCAGCGCGGTGCACCGTGCAGGCGATCAATCCGATCGGCACGATCGTCCCCAACGAGTGCATCTATTGCCTGCAATGCCAGGCCAACTACTACGATGCGAAGACCTGCTACCCCCTCATCCAACGCGCGCAGCGGCGTACAGCGCAGTCTCCTAAAGCGATAACTAACGCAAAGAAGCCAGGGTCAGCAGCATGAGCCACGCGAGGATTACACGCCGGCGGTTCCTTAACGTACTCGCGGGCAGCGCGGTGATGTCCCTCCGACCTGAGAGGCCCGAGAAGACGGTCCATGAGTGGACCGGCACAGCGCTTGGTGCCGACGCCCGCATCGTGCTCGCGGGCGAGGCAACCTGCACGGCACCAGATGCTATCGAGGCCTGCCTAGCGGAGATCGGTCGACTGGAGGAGATTTTCAGCCTCCATTCAGTCGACAGCGAACTCACGCGCCTCAACAGGCAGGGAATTGTCGATGGTGCATCGCTCGACCTTCGATACGTGCTCCATGTGTGCCGAACACTGCACGAGTGGACGGATGGGCTGTTCGATCCGACCGTGCAGCCGCTGTGGGAACTGTACGCGAGCTGGTTCGCGCGTGGCGGCAACCGCGAGGCTCCGCCCGCCGAGCTCGTAGAGGATGTAAGACTGCGTGTCGGCTTTCGCGATGTACGGATCAAGGGAGCGACGGTCAGCCTTTCGCCGGGATGCCAGCTCACGCTGAACGGCATTGCGCAGGGGTACATCACGGATTGCGTGGCACGCCTTCTGCGCGGCAGGGGATGGACAAACGTCCTGGCCGATGTCGGAGAGGTTGCTGCAGTGGGACCGCCACCCTCGATGCGACCGTTCGTGGTCGAGGTGCGCGAGAACGGCCAAAGACTTGCGTGTGCAAATGTAGCGCTGGCGACATCAGCCGCTTCTGCCCTGCTATTTTCCGAAGCGCATGCGCTCGGCCACATCATCGACCCAAGAAGCGGGCGGGCCTCGAGCCAATGGCAGTGCGTCACCGTCCGCCACACCAGCGCAACGATTGCTGATGGGTTGTCGACGGCATGCGCCTTGGCAACGGAAGACGAGCTGCGCGTCATCTGGACCAAGGCGACCCCAGCCACCATATGGGCGACGCGCCCGGGCGGCTCGATAGTCCATCTCGAAACCTGACGGCCCAACTGCATGGCCTTCGGTTAACAATAATCAAGGCAGGCGAGGTCTCGAGACACGATATTCGCTTGAACCACGCCCATCCCGAAGACGAAAGATCGCGCGGAGCAGACCATGACGTTGACGAGAACAATTGCCGTTGCTGCGCTTGGCTTTCTCGGCGCGACGTTCAGCGCGGCCGCACAGGATCTCGAGAACGGTGCTGCTCAGTATCGCAAGTGCAAGACCTGCCACGATCTGGGCGACGGCGCAAAGAACAAGACGGGCCCGGTTCTCAACGGCATCATAGGTCGCAAGGTTGGCTCAGTAGAGGGGTTCAACTACTCCGCAAGCCTCAAAGGGCTCGCGGCCGACGGACTGACGTGGACGGACGATAAGCTCGACAAGTACATTGCCGATCCGAAGTCCGTTGTCCCCAACGGCTCAATGGCCTTTGCGGGGATAAAGGACAAAGAGGATCGCGCGGACCTGATCGCGTATCTCAAGAAGGGTGGGAAGTGAGCCGACACGTTGCGTATGCGTGCCGGCGGTGGAGCCATTGGCGCAACCGTCAAAAAAAATTATACACCGAGCATCCGGTGAAGTCGCGCGTCTCGCGTCTTGAAGTGATTGACAAACCAGTCCCGTACGGATCCAGCTAGCTCGTCATACACGCTTGCGTGGGCGTCCCGCTCATAGCGGTCCATGATATCGGCGAGTTCGTCGAGCAGTAGCTCGTGCTCCGTTTTGTGCGCGGCATAATCGTCGTAGCGGCGCCGACGCATCACCGTCTCCTCCAGCGCAAAGTGCGCCGAGATCCTGGCGAAGACGTCGCCAAGGAATGCAACGATCCTGTCTTTCGACGCGTGCGCGCCGATCTCCTCGTGAAGTCGGTTCAGCATATCCACGAGCAGTTGATGCTCGTGGTCAACCTCCGCCACGCCCGTCTCGAAGTCCTTGCGCCACTCGATCAGCATCTTGTGTCCGGTTCAGTGGATATGGAACATGCCCTCGTCTCCCTTGAACTCAACGACCAGGTTCTGCAGCGGTCGCAGCGCGACATCCACACTCTGCTCGTGGTCGAAGCCCTCTACGCGGTCGCTGTCGCGAAGCCGTATGATCAAGTTATGGGACCCGGACTGGACGACGAACTTCCTGTAGAGCCGCGCGGGCCCATCACGCGACAACCCGGTCGGCTGCAGCGTCTCATCGTAGAGCGTCTTTCCGTCGAGGGCCAGCTGAACCCGGATGGGAAGACGCTCGCGGTCACATGTATTCGGACGCCTCTCTTTGGCCGGCAGTTTGGCTATCTCTTCGGACGACAGCTTGCGGCACGCGGACTTTCGTTGCGAGCCATGCGCGAAGCTCATCTTGATCTGCGCGTCGCCCTGAGGGAAATAGTGGACGCGCGGCCACGACGCAAAGGCTCCGATCAGACTCATGAAGATGGCCCAGAATACCGCTTGGCCCAAGCCTGCCGTTGGTCGCCTCATGGCCGGACCTTTTCGATCGTGGATTTCACTGAATCCGTAAAGGCGATCGATACCGGAGGCTCGCATTTCCCGCGCAACGCGTCGATTGCGGCTCTCAAATCCTTTGCTCCGGCGCGACCCGGCCAAATCAGCTTGAGGCGCTGGCGGGGAACGCGTGCGCGTAGATAGGGATCACGGGTGCGCGCAGCGCGGGCTTCCGTCCACAGCACCCCGTAGCGGGCATAGCAGGCATTCTCCGCACAGCCGGTCACGACGACACATTCAGCCAGACCGCGGCTCAACACATAGTCGATCATGCTTGGGGGCAGCTGTCCTGCGCAGCGCAGGGAAACCGTGGTGACGGAGTCGTCGTCGAGCCCGGCAAGGGATACGCCCTGCTCGCACCCAAATACCATGATGCGCGGGAATCTTGTCAGACGTCGCCCGCAGGTCTCGACCCTATCGCGCAGTTCCAAGATGCTGTGGTCCGGCAGATCAATGCCTGGGCTCAGTACGCTCGCTTTCCGGAACGGCGTCGAGGTGGGACAGGCGCCGGCGCAGATGCCGCACCCCACACAATAGGCTTCGTTAACGACAGCCTGCGTTTCGAACGGTAGCCCGTCGGTTCTCGGTCCCATCAGGATGGCATTGTAGGGGCAATCGTTGAAGCAGCGCGTGCAGCCGTTACAGTTCTCGAGGTCGACACGCGCGGCCGCCGGCTTTCGCATGGGGGGAAGCCAAGGGATGCCGGCAAAGAGGGCGAGAAGCACGATGGAACCTGTCCATGTGACGGGGCCGGGCCAAGTGTCGAGCAGGGGATAGAGGACGAGATAGAACCAATCCATGCTGAGAGCCGCTGGCACCTTGCCGAGGTCGGCAGGCGCTTGGCTTAGAGCCGGCTTCACGAGCGACAACGCGATCAAGGCGCCTAGCATGGAAACGGCGAGCGCCCGGGGCGGGTTTATGCGCGGGCGGGAAATACGCTGTAGGTGAACCCACATCAGAACGAGCGCGATCAAAGGAACCGCGATGTGCATGAAAACCATGAGCGTGAAGAAGCGGCTCTCCAGCGTTTCCGAGGATAGGAAATTGCGGGCAATGGGCTCGCCGAATATCGGCAAGCGATCAAGCCATTCCGTGGTGACGAGCGCGATATACTGGGCGAGGCCGTCCCATACCATCCAATACCCGGTGATCCCCGCAACGAATACCAGCACTAGGATCGGGACACCCGTGACCCAGCTGAACCAGCGCGCGCCCCGATAGCGGTCGTAGGCAAACTCCCGCAGGAGATGCACACCCATCAACGCCACCAGAGCGTCCGAGGCATAGCGGTGCAGACTGCGCATGACGCCGCCAGCGTACCATTGGTCCCGTGAAAGATGCTCCAGCGAGGCGTATGCGCCATGCACGTTAGTATCGTAGAAGATGAAGAGATAGATGCCCGTGACCGTGATGATCCAATACAAGAAAAAGCAGAGAGCGCCCAGATTGAGTAAAGGGTTGTGCTGCGAGGGAAACGCAATGCCGAGCGCTCTCTCACAATGCGCGAATGCCAGCCGCAACCCGCTTCTCAGGATGCCGTTCATGTGGGACGCGCACCACTGCGGCCGCTCCGCCACTCTCTCACAAGCAGGACGAGTACGGTCGCGAAACAGAGGATGCCGATCGCGATGTTGAGGAAGAGCGAATAGTTGAAGTAGTACCGTCCCGCGGTCGCGTCATAGACGGTACAGAAGAACTTGACACGCTGGATCAGCCTGTCGAGCGAATTGAGAGGAAGCTCTCGCCCCAGAACGAGGTACTTCAGCGGCTCCACCACCAAGGGCGGGTCGAACACCGCACCATAGATTTGCTGACGTACGCGTCCCCCAGCATCTACGAGGGTCACCTGCGCCAGGTGGTCCCATGAGCCAGCGCGCGCAAAGATCCCGAACCCCACTGCTTGCGAGAGCCGATCTAGATTGTCCTGATCGGTGGAGAGGAAGTGCCAGTTCGCCAGATTGACGCCGCGTACTGCCGCAAATGTACGCATGCGCTCCGGCGTGTCCTTGGCGACGTCGAAGCCGATCGTCACAACCGAGAAACTGTCCGGGCCCAAGGACTTTCGCGCTTCGGCCACCGCAGGGAGCAAACTTTCGATAAGTGTCGGGCAGACGTCGACACAACTCGTATAGACAAGCGTCACAAGCAGCGGTTTCCCGAGGTAATCCGCAAGCCTGACGCGCACGCCATTCGATCGCGTGAATTCGACGTTCGGAAGCATTTGCCCGATGGACGCCTCTGATGCCGATATCGCGCGTTGTGCGTTTGCAGGCTCGTCCGCACGCGCAACGCCCGGCAACGCAATGGCAAGAACCACCAGCACCGCAGCTGCGAGCCTCACGTGAAGCCTCCCGACAGCCAACGATCCAGGATCGCGCCGGTCAACAGGAGGAGCAGTTGAAGGAGTGAGATGAGAAAATTGTAGATCGCGTGTTTGGCATCCGGCCGAACCACGAGCGCGACGCTTGTAGCCACGAACAGGCAACCGCCGATCACCGCCGGGACCAGATAGATGACGCTCGAGGCGTAGAGCGCCGGCAGCAAGGAGATACCGCACAAGGCGAAGGCGTGCCCGAGAATGATCCATGCACACGGCTTGTTGCCGATGACCAAGGGCAGCATAGGCACCCCGTTCGCCGCATAGTCCTTGCGTGCTGCGATCGCGAGGCTCCAGAAATGTGGCGGAGTCCACAGGAAGAGGACGAGCGCCAGCAGCAGCGGTTCGGGAGCCAGAGACGCGTTGACGGCCGCCGCACCTGCAAGCACCGCGAAGCTTCCCGCGAGGCCGCCGACGACAATGTTCATCCATGTGCGCTGCTTGAGCCACAGCGTGTAGACGACCGCATACGTGAGCGTACCCAGGAGTGTATAAACTGCTGCCCATGCATTAGTCGCCATCCACGCCATGGCGAATGCTAATGCGAGAATCGCGACGATGACCGCGAGCCAGCCCATGCTTCGCTCCGCGCGCCCACTGGCAAACGGCCGGCCGGCTGTGCGCTCCATGCGCGCATCGAGGTCGGCTTCCGCCCATTGATTGAAGCCACCCGCCGCGCCTGCCGCAAGGAACACTGCGACAGCCAGTACGGTCACCTCGATCGGCGCGGGCAGGCGACCCGGCGTTATGGCCAACCCGCCCAGTGCGCTGAGCATGATCGAAATCGCAATCCTCGGCTTGAAGATGCCCAGAATCTCCGACGGGGAGAGCGCCGATCGCGCGCCGATCTCGAGCATACTCATAGCGGCTTCTCGTCTTGTTCGGGGCAGCGACGACGCCTGCTTCAGCCCAATGGCCACAGTTGCGAGAGGTATTTCCAGTTCACAAAGTAATAGAGGACAAATGCGCCGAAAAAGACCGTAACGAGGATGTAGGTGCCCGGAAGATGCCAAGTCCCGGCATTGCCGTAGCCTGACGCCGCGGTCTCACTTGCCATTTGCCGCTGCGGCATCGGCCCCAGGGCGGCGATGATGTTGGTCTTGTCGACCGGCTTGCCCCGCAGAATGCTCGCGACGGTGATCACGACGAACAGCGCGCCACCGATCGAGGCCAGGATTGCGCTTATTCCATTGAGACCAAGCATCAGGTACGCCGTCGCGGGATATTTGAAGCCCATGGCTGCATCGGTGAAGCCGATATCCCAGTGCCTGCGCGACACGCCGAGCGTGCCGGCCCCCATCATGAAGAGCGAGATGCCCATGACGCCGATGCCAAACAGGTAGGGCTGCCATTTGGCGAGCCCTGGCCAGATGATCTCCCTCTGGAAGATGAGAGGCAGGAGCAAATACGTGATCGCCATGAAGGAGAGGGTCGTTCCCGCAACCACCGTCGCGTGGAAATGGCCCGGCACGTACAGCGTGTTGTGCAGCATCAGATTGATCTGCTCGGTGCCCAGCACTACGCCCGAGATGCCACCAAGGAAGCCGAACATGACAAGCGAGAGGAACATGCCAGCGAAGGCCGGGTTGCCCCAGGGCGCCTTGCGCAGCCACTCGAACACCCCGCGTGTGTATCCATTGTTGCGTTGCGCGGCCTCGATGGCGCCTGGCACGGTCATTCCGTGAATGAGGCTGCCCAGCACCGCGAG
>RXJK01000109.1:0-7495 GCA_003963125.1 Hyphomicrobiales bacterium | reverse complement strand
CGGGCTCCACCAGCATGTGATGCGCGGAGGCGATCTGAAGGAAGAGGATATAGAGAAAGAACGCGGTCCGGCTCACCTTCTCCGACAAGGGTTTCGCGCCCAACAGGATCGCGGCGATCGCGTACCAGATCGACACGTGGGCCGCGACATTGATCTGCTGCGAGCTGTGCCCCATAGCCCACCATACGAGCTTGTACATCACCGTGTTTATGTTGGAGACATATCCGAGCGACCAGAGCCAGGTGGGGATGAGAATGATCGCGCCCGATGCAATCGTGAAGATTGCGATGATGCATGCCGTCAGCGCGCCGAAGGTCACGAGGGGGATAGATCCTTCGTATGTTTTCTCCTCCTTGGCGATCACTAGTGTGCCGAGGAAGACGAGGCACCCAATGAGCGCGCCAACCGCGAACAGGATCAACCCAAGATAGAAGTTCGGCCGCGCCATCATCGGCGGATAGCTGGTGAACATCACGCTACTCTCGCCCTGCAGCACGGTGATGTTGGTCAATACACCGCCGACGACCATCAGACCGAAGGCGGCCCAGGCAATGCGGGGTGCCGCAAGTCGGCAGTTGAGAAGGATAGCCGACGCGAAATACAGCACCGCCATCTCGAAGAATATGATCCAAAGGAGCAGGACGTCGAGCCCGTGAGCCGTCAGGACCAGATAGAACCACTCCGCCTTTAGCAGGTGAACCGCCTGCCAGCGCGTGAGCGCCACGCCGAGCCCGAACATCCCCCCGATCGCGAGAAATACGACCGCCGCGATGGCATTCGCCTTGATAAGCCTTTGCGCCGAAAGATCGATGCGCAGACCAGTCGCGGGACAGGTGCGGAACTTACTGGCAATACCGGCGATGAAGTCTTCCTGAACGGTCGTGACGGCCATGTCTGCTCTCCCGCCGTTAGCGCTTGTTCTGGGACAAAGGCGACGCAGCGGGTCCCGCCGCCGCGCCCTGCTCGACCACGTGGATACGACCCGTCATCGTGTGGTGACCGATGCCGCAGAACTCGTTGCAGACGACGCTAAAGGTGCCACTCTCTGTTGGCGTGATCATGAGCACGTGCTCGATCCCGGGGTGTACCTGGATGTTGATGTTGACGGGCTGGAGGGACCAGCCGTGCTGCCAATCCATCGAGGAAAGATGCAGGCGGTATGTGCGGCCTCGCTCGAGTTCGAGCACGGGCCACCACTCCCACAGTCGGGCCAGCATGTAGATGTCGGCATTGGCCGGGGGCTTCGCCACGGGAACGCCGGTTGTGCCTTCGTCACGAACCTTGAATTGTTTTGTGAACGTTTCGGTGCGCTTCTCGAATGTGGATGGCTCGATCCGATAGGCCGCGGTTGAAAGGTTCTGACGGCCGTTGATATGCCAGTAAACCATCATGAAGAACATGATGAGGCCCCACACAAAGGCGATGCCGATCCAGATCAGCTCGCCTTTCTCGACGCGCTCATTCCACCATACGCGCTGGGCTGGAGGCTGGAGGGCCATGTCGTCTTCTCCTCACTTGGCGATGGGCATGTGGGTGAGCTCGATCAGGCCCCAAAGCAGGTAGAACACTGCCGGGATCGTCACGCCTAGGAAGAGGAGCAGGAAGGGGTTGTCGAGTACGCGCTGCATGAATGGGATGTAGAGGGAGCGCTCCCTCTCAGAACCAGATGTCGCTTCGGGAGTGTTTGGCATCGCAATCCTCCAATGCCCATTCCTTGAAGCTTGTGCGTGTGGTGGCCAGGTCGCCTTGACTTCGGTTAAGCTGACGACATCGTCGGGCTCGAAAACGAGTGTGCATTGCCTCCCGGTGCAATGAGGACGCAGCGCGAAAGGATCGAACGACCTGCCCAGGTAGAGGGGATCGAAAGCGCCGGTTATTGCAGAGGCTTTCGAGATCGGGATTGAGGCATGGCAAGACGAGTGACCCGTCCGGACCTTCCTGTGGGTCATAGGCTATTCGCCGGATGGATCCTGATGATTGGCGTGGCGGGCGATCGAGATAGTGCAGCACCGATCGCTCGCCGAGCAAGTCTTCCTTACCGCTCTTCGGCGCACACCGTGTGGATCGTCGGTGCACGCCGGCCGGGACCTGCGCCGGCCGATCCCGGCCATCAGTTCTTCGCGCGCACCCTAAGTACGGCTGGGGCCGTCAATGCGCGCTGAGACCTATCCCTGTGTCAGGGACGCGAGTTGCCGTTTCACGATGGCGGACAAGGAATGCCGTCCCAATTCGCGCTGGAATGCGAGCTTGCTCGCCATCCAGGTGAACATTAGCGCACGTCGCTCGCCGACGTAGGGGAGATGCCCATGCCAGGAATTCTCAGACCTCATGAACATGACGAGCGTGCCACCACTCGGCGGGACCTCGACGGCAAAGTCGGCGATATCGCCTTCTTGGCGCAGGAGGCGCAGCCTGCCGCCGCTCTCATCCCATATATCGTTCAGATAGAGGATGCCACTCAAAAGCTTTGATTTGCTGTCCTTGTGAATTCGGCCATCCCTCTGCTGCGAGAACCCGCGTATCGTGACGAGGAGTGGCTTATCGCCGAGCTCAAGCCCAAATTTTCTCCCGATCAAGGTTTCGAATTTCCCAGTCAGCACTTCGCCCACGAGTCTTTGGAAGACGGGCCCGTAGACGAGCGAGGCTATCGGAAACAGGCCTGGCCCCGGTAGCGCGGGAAAATCTGCGCGAACGGCTGCAAGATCGACGGGACTCAGGACGCCCTGCACCACCATGTGCTTGAAGGGCGATATTTCGATCGATTTCGCTGAGATTGCTCCAAGGTCAAGCACCGTCTCCTCCGATCCGACCTTCAATTCCGAACGCAGTAGCGCACCAAGCCGTCCACACCGTCGCTGATTTGGATCATATGCGGCGAGTAAATCGATCCGACGCTATCCTGCGGCTCGTTGAAGGGCATGCAGATCCGGGACGCAAAACTCACGCTTGCCATCGAGACAGATGATGCCGGCTTTGCTCAACGATTTGATCTGTCGGACCACAGTCTCGTAGGTCAGACCGAGGAAACTCGCCATCTCCTCGCGCTTCAAATGCAGGCGGAAGCTCGGTGCCGGGTCGCCTGCCCTCAGGCGCTCCTGGTCGGGCGCGCCGCGGGTCGCGAGAAGGTATAGAAGACTTGCGACCTTTTCGGCCGCCGTCTTGCGACCTAGAAGCACCATCCAGTCATGCGCGGCGTCGATCTTGCTCAGTGCGCTCTCGAGCATGTATTGTTTCAGTGCGTGGTGGCGCTTCACGAGCGCCTCGAACTCAGACGCCTTGAAGCAACAAAGTCGCGTGTGCGTCGCAGCCTCCGCAAAATACGGAGACTGCCGGGAGAACGGCCTGCCAACGAAATCTGCGGGAAACAGCAACTCAACGATTTGTTGACGCCCATCGGACAGCAGCTTTGTGAGCTTCACGACACCGCTGATGACGGCGCCCCAGAATACAGGTTCGTCGTCCGATCGAAGGATCAGCTGCCCTGGCGCGAAACTACGATGATACGCGCACGTCGAGAGCAGACCCACCTCTTCCGGAGACAGCACTCTGCAGAGACCGGCACGACGAATGACGCAATCCGAGCATCTGGATGGGATTCCCTGCGCTGCGACCATGGTCGGCATCCTGCGCCCGTTCTCAAAGTCGCGAGTTGACCGGTACTGAAAACCCCCGTCCCCTCATTTCGCTCTTTCATCTCTGACTGCAGCCATCACTTCAGCATGCCCCAGGCGTTACCGATAGCGGGCATTGCGTCACGCGATCACGTGCGGCGTATGGGCGTGTGCCGCCGGCCGGCTGACAGGATCGTCGGGGAATGCCAGTTGGTTCCTGTCGCGCCAATTCATTACGTAGTTGATCTCCAAAAGGCGCCTTACTCCCCTGATGGGACGCTTGTCGAAGCCATGCCATGTGTTGGGCCCGGCTTTGAACGTAACGGCTGAGTTGAATTCCGCGGCAGCACGGCCGATCCAGCGGCGGTCATCGTCGTAGATGTCGGTCCCCCAATCCTTGGCCTCGGGCCCGGTGCACAGATAGACGACCATGGAGAACAGTTTGTCCGGAATATCGCGATGGGGTTCGAGCCAGGCCCCGTCGGTATCCTGAATGTACTCAATCCGCAGGTGGGCTTCAGCGGCGCGGAGGTCGAACGTGGCATATAATGCAGATGCCACAGAATGGTCTTGGAGCGCGTCGCACAGCACCGCGACGACCGGAAAGTGCCGTCGCAAGTCCGGGCTAAAGAAGGTGCGGCTCGCATTGTAGGTATCGCGCGTACCATCGCGGTCCGGGATAGCCGGTGGCGCGATCGGGAGTGTCATAATGCCCGTGCAAATATCAACGGGCAGGACATTCTGCATCTTCCAGTGACGGTAAGGGCTATCCACGACTTGCGCGCTGCGCAATGAGGCGCGAAAGTGCTCAGCCACCGTGGGCATGGGCGGAAGCGATGGATAGCTCATGATCCGGCTCCTGGGCGAGAAGTGAAGGTCATTCCGCGCGGCGCATACTGCAGGAGCTTGCGCACAACGCTGCTCGATTTTGCGAGCGCGCTCAGCCGATGGCGCCGATAGGTCTGGTCAGCGTATCGCTGAGTGTCGACCCAGCAGAATTGGAGGCTCATCCGCTCGCCCTTCTGCGGCAGGAACCCGTGCCAGGAGTGGTCACTCACCCGGAACATCAGCATCTTGCCGAATTCCGGCGGAAACTCGAATGCGCAATCATTGCGATCGGCGCTGCGAAGCACGCGCAATCGTCCTTTCTCGTAAGGCCACGATCTGCTGAATCCCAGGAGCACAGTCACGATCTTGTGGCGGGAGTCCGGATGCGCGTAGCCTTCGTTGTAGTTGCCGGTCGTGTTGCCCATCATGACCATGGTGGTCGGGTAGCGCGACAGATCCATGCCGAACTTCTCCTCGACGAGACGTCTGAACCGTGGGGACTCGAGATCGGTGAGCACGTCCCGAAACCTTGCTCCGAACGTTAGATACGGGACGGCGTAACTGCCGCGATAAGGAATCTGGGGTGCGTCCCGCAGCACCGCATCCTTGTGGTGAGTGTCAATCGCTTGTTCAACGAACGCGAAATCGTAAGGGTCCGTGCGCAGCTGAGCGGCTCGGATTGCGGTCTCATCGAGAAAGGAAAATTGATCCTCGCAGTGGTCCATCTTGAGATCTCCAATCTATATCCTCAGAAACCGGACAACGAGGGCTGCGCATTGCGGCAGATCGCAATGCCCTCTATCTCGACAAGCCATTGCGGCCGGCAGACAGCGCCGGCCACGTACACGGCGGGCACCTCGGGCAGATGCTGGGCTAGTCGCGCGTGCACCATCGGGTAGTCGGAACGATCACGCAGGTAGACAACCAGGTACATAAGGTCCTGAAGGTCGGCGTCGCCAGATTCCAGGAGGCCTGCCACGTTCCGTATCGCGCGATCTAATTGCCGCGCCACGTCTCCCGGGTGAACGACTTGGCCGGTTCGGTCGATGCTCGCCGTTCCCGATACGAAAAGATGAGCCCTATCGGCGTAGGCAACCTTGGTGGCGCGCTCGAAATGCACGTTGTAGTCCCTCGTCGGGCACAGCAGCTCAGGCGCGGTGAGATAACTTACCTGACCTGGCTGGAGATCAAGAGCGCTGTAGGCGTCGAGCAGCAGGCGACCGAATCGATCTGACCCGCTGCCTTGGATTCCCGTACTCGCGATGTAGTGCGAATGCTCACCCATCCCGGCGATCGAGAATATGCGCTGGCGGGCTTTCACCATTTGCAGGTAACTCGTGTCGAGATCTTTGACGTAGATCCAGGTCCTCTGGCAATGATCCTTGATGTTGGCGCCGACTGCCGTGAGCGCCGCGGTCAGATTGGCGAACGCGTCCCAAGTCTGCGCGTCTGTGCCGTAACCGGCCTCGCAGTTGCCGCTGCAAAGACCGGTGCTCCAGAGGTGGCGGGACCCACCCTTCTCGACCAAGACGTGGCCCGGGAAAAGCTGCTGCTTGCGTATAGGCGCGGCGGCAATGTGATATGCAAGCAATGCGATCTTCGATCCATCGAGGGGCGGTTGCTCGACAATGGACACCGACACCGGCCCTTCCTCGGGATGCGAGACTAGGGCGCTTTTGCGCAGCGACTCGACCTGATTGATTGCGTCCGAAAGAAAGATCCGCCTGAAGACGGCCGAGTTCCGTTCGAGCCCAAGTTCCCTGATTGCTGTGTCGTAGGTCGCGACGGCTTCCTCGAGTTGAGCATGAAATGGTCGGTCGGGCGCCACGGAGATAGTGATGAAGTGCTCACCTCCGCCGACATTTGAGGTAAAGCTGTGGTGATTGTATCGATTGCGTACGGGGGCCACCTTGAGCATGATGCTATCCTCCGCTGGCGCCGACGGGGGCGCGCTGAATCTTCGCGATTGGCTTACGGGCTTCGATTTTTAAGCCCATCCGCGGACGGCGTTGTGATGTGGATCACCTTGTGCGGCGGTTTGCACGCACGCCGCAGTTAATGCACGCGTCGGGCAGCTCTGTTTACCGAACAGAATGGGCGAACAAGGCGGCGATGACATCTTCAATAGGAATGAAGAGCCGCGTTCCGACAGTGGAGCGTCGCCGGAAATACAATGCGTTCTGGTTCGGAAAAGAAGAAGGTCCCGCCGATGGCGGGACCAAGTGTGCCGACCACTTCGACGACAGGTGCATTGTATCACAACTGCCATCGTGCTTACCGACCCCGGGGAGCGGGGGTGGTCAACGCAATCACTATAAGCTCACATGGGCGATGCGTACTTGATTTTGGTTAGGCACCCCTACGTCCCGTCTGGGGCATGCAAAACGACATACTCTCGCGGTGGGTATTGTGATCGTGCGATCGCTCGCCAGATGCAATTTGACCTTGAGTGGCTCAAGGGGCACCGCTCACGACGAGCGAGACGTTCTGCCCACCAAATCCGAACGAGTTGGAAAGGACATTTTTCACGGGCGTCCGCCGCGCCTCGTTGGGCACGACGTCCAGCGCTATGTCCGGGTCGGGATCGTCGTAGTTGATGGTCGGGAGAAGCAGGCCGTTCTGCAGCGATAGCAGGGAGAGTACGGCCTCAATCGCGCCAGCGGCCGAGAGCGTATGGCCGATCATCGATTTGTTGGAGCTTACCGGGAGGTGCCGTGCTCGTGCGCCCATGACCGCGTATAGTGCCATGCACTCCATCTTGTCGTTCTCGGGAGTGCTGGTGCCATGGGCATTGACATAGTCGATCTGCCCGGGATCGAGACCGGCATCCGACAGGGCGTTGCGGATCGCACCGATAATTGCCGAGCCATCCGGCCGCGATCGGGTACGATGATAATCGTCCGCCATCTCCCCGCAACCGCGCACCACGCCGAGGATCTCGGCCCCTCGCGCGCTGGCACCTGCGAGAGACTCCATGACGACTGCCCCTGCACCTTCGGCCATCACGAAGCCATCGCGATCCTTGGAGAAAGGTCGCGAAGCCTTGTCCGGAGACT
>RXJK01000376.1 GCA_003963125.1 Hyphomicrobiales bacterium | reverse complement strand
GCTGCGCGCTCCGCGCTTCGGCCGGGATGACAGGTGGAGCCACGTGCCCAATGCGTTGGCGGAAGATGTGCGCGAGCACCGTGTTGGAATTTCGAAGCGTACGACTAGACCTCTACGGGTAAAGATCCCGGGTCTCGCTGCGCTCGCCCGGGAAAGCAAGGAACTTGGATGGCGGCAAAAAAACGTGCCGCACCGTGTAGTCGCTCCGTTTCATGTCCTCCCGTATCATCACGGACGGTGCGCAGCACCGGTCCGGGACCCAGGGGCCACGGGCGCATCCTTTGCTCCTGGGTCCCGGCGCTGCGCGCTTCGCGCTCGGCCGGGATGACAGGTGGAGCGCGCTGCGCGGTGTCCGAAAATGCGGAAGTTTCCGGAGCTGGCGGAAGGGCGAATGAGGCATCGCACCGTCGTCTCGCTGCGGGCTGGGCCCTCGGGACGAGCCCGAGGGCGACAACGGTGGGTTTCGAGGTGGAGTGCTGAACGAAGGAGCGGGCAGATGTGCGAAGTGAAAGCGCTTCGTCCCACTCTTCATCGCGCCGTGTCTGTCCCCCCGTGTCATCCCGGACGGTGCGCAGCACCGGTCCGGGACCCAGGGGCCGCGGGCGCATCCTTTGCTCCTGGGTCCCGGCGCTGCGCGCTTTGCGCTACGGCCGGGATGACAGTTGGAGCACGCTGCGCGGTGTCCGAAAATGCAGAAGTTTCCGGAGCTGGCGGAAGGGCGAATGAGGCATCGCACCCTCGTCTCGCTGCGGGCTGGGCCCTCGGGACGAGCCCGAGGGCGACAACGGTGGGTAAAGATCCCGGGTCTCGCTGCGCTCGCCCGGGAAAGCAAGAGGTGGTTGGTGCGCTTTTCGACACGGCGCGAATCGCTAGGGTGTGATGTTGGCTTTGCGGATGATGGGCCACCATTTGTCGGCTTCGGATTTCTGCAGGGCGAGGAGCGCGGTGGGCGTCTGGTCGTCCACGGGCGAGATCTCCTGGCCCAATTCGGCGAGCTGCTTCTGGGCGCCGGGGTCCGCGAGCGCGGCGCGCATCGCCTTGTTGAGCGCGGTGACGATCGAGGCCGGCGTGCCCTTCGGCGCCCACAGGCCGTGCCAGATCGACATGTGCAAGCCCGCGAAGCCAGCCTCGTCGGTGGTCGGCACCGAGGGTGCCTGCTCGAGGCGCTTCGTCGCCGCCACCGCGAAGGCCTTGATGGTGCCCGCGCGCAGTTGCGGTAGCGAGTTGCCTGCCTGGTCGAACATGATCTGAATATGCCCTGCGACCATGTCCTGCATGGCGGGGCCCGCGCCGCGATAGGCGACGAACTGGAACTTGGTGCCGGTCTGCTCCTGGAAGGTGAGGCCGAGGAGACGCGCCCACACGGCAAAGACGCCCGCGGATCCGGCATCGGGGTTTGCCTTGAGCCACCGGATGAGGCCTGCGAGATCGTCGGCCGGCAGCGACTTGGTACCGACGATGAGCGCGGGCGCTGTCACCATCAGGCCGATCGGCTCGAAATCGGCGACGAGGTCGTACTGCAGCGGATAGACCGCGGCGTTGAACACGTTGGTGGCGATGTTGCCCGTGCCGATCGTGTAGCCGTCGGGCTGCGCGCGGGCGACGCGGCCTTCCGCGATGGTGCCGTTGGCGCCGCCGACGTTCTCGATGACGATGGGCTGGCCGAGCGAAGTCCGCATGCGCTCGGCGACGATGCGCGCAATGGCATCGGTGGGACCACCGGCGGCGAAGGGAACGATCAGGGTGATGGGCTTGGTGGGATAGTCCTGCGCATGGGCAGCGGGCACGAGCGCTAACGCGCATCCGAGGAAGGCAGAGAGAAACAGCAGACGTCTGAGCATGAGGTGTCCCTAGGAGAAGCTGACAAAGGGACCCGACGTGGGGCGCCTTCAAGCCGGCCCCTAGCAAGCTTCATGCAAAGATCGCTATGAGGAACGCGCGGGGTGACCCCTCCGCGGACCGTGTACGGAATGCTCATAATTTCAGCGGTTGCCGCGATCACGCGCGAGATGACACGGCTGCGCCGTTCAACGGATGCGCCAGCGCAGGTGCGCTGCTCTGCGCGTCAGGCTTCGCGCAGCTTGTAGCGCTGGATCTTGCCGGTGGCGGTTTTCGGCAGGCCGTCGACGTACTCGATCCAGCGCGGATATTTCCACGGGCCGGCCTTCACCTTGACGTGCTCCTTCAACAAGTCCTGCGGCGGCGCGTGCTCGCCGGGCTTCAGGACCACGAAGGCGCGCGGCTTCAAGAGGCCGTCGGCGTCCTCCTTCGGGACGACGGCAGCTTCGAGCACGGCAGGGTGGCTCGCGAGCGCGTTCTCGACCTCGAAGGGCGAGACCCAGATCCCCGACACCTTGAACATGTCGTCGGTGCGGCCCTGGTAGACGTAGCAGCCGTCAGCGTCGCGCACGTACTTGTCGCCGGAGCGTGTCCAGGAACCCTCGAAGGTGGCGCGCGTCTTCTCGCGCTGGTTCCAGTAGCCATCGGCGGAGGTGGCGCCGCGCACGAGCATCTCGCCGACTTCGCCGTCGGGCACGTCGCGGCCCGCTTCGTCGACGAGGCGCACCTCGTAGCCCGGAACCGGGCGGCCGCTGGTGCCGTATTTCACCTGGCCCGGCTGATTGATGACGTACTGGTGCAGCATCTCGGTGGAGCCGACGCCGTCGAGGATCTCGACGCCGAAGCGCGCGGTGAAGGCACGGCCGACTTCCTCGGGCAGCGCCTCGCCGGCTGAGACGCAGATGCGCAGGCGATCGGAACTTGCCTCTTTCGTCGCGCGCGGATCGGCGAGCATGGCGGCATAGAGCGTCGGGACGCCGTAAAAGACGGTGGCGCGATGCTGCTTCAAGGTCGCGAACACGAGTTCGGGCGTCGGCCGTTCGGGACGCAGGATGGTGGTTGCACCGACGGACATCGGGAACGACATCGCGTTGCCGAGGCCGTAGGCGAAGAACAGTTTCGCCGCAGAATAGACGACGTCGCCTTCGGTCAGCCCGATGCAGGCCTGGCCGACGAGACGGGCCGTTTCCATCAGGCTCGAGTGCACGTGGCGGGCGCCCTTGGGCATGCCGGTCGAGCCCGACGAATAGAGCCAGAAGGCGACCTCGTCGCAGCAGGTGTCGGCCGCGGCGAAGGCCGTATCGTGGAGCGCGAGTTCGTGGCGGAAGGAGAGCGCGTAGGGTGGCGCCTCACCGCCCGAGACGAAGATGTGCTTGAGGCTCGGCACGCGGGCGAGGATGGGCTGCACCACCGGCACGAGCGCGGCGGACACGATCAGCGCCTTCGCGCGGGCGTCCGACAGGATGTAGGCATACTGCTCGGAGGTCAGCAGCGTGTTGAGCGGCACCGGGATGACGCCCGCCTTGATGGCGCCCCAGAAGGCGACGGGGAAGTCGACGGTGTCCTGCATGAGGAGGGCGACGCGGGCCTCGCGCTCGATGCCATAGGTGGCGAGCAGGTTGACCATCTGACCGGCCCGGGCGGCGAGGGCGCCGTAGGTCAGGGTCTCGGCCGGATCGATGAAGGCCGCCTTCTCGGACCGGCCGGCGCCGAGATTGCGTTCGATAAAATCGGTCGCCGCGTTGTAGGCGCGCGGATAAGCCATTGACTTCTCTCCCCAAGGACGCCGTCTTGGATGCGGCTTTTCCGGCTCGGGCAGCGCTCGCTGCCGACGCCGAATGCATCATAATGCAAGTGCCGTGGCAAGAAGGACCTGACTTGGGCCTGCATTTTCGCGTCTGATGTATTATAATGCATACTCGCGTTGATCTTGCAAAAGGCACTCATGGCCTCTTCCAGCGAACCACCGAGCGACGGCCGCCGCCGGACGCTGCCCGCGCACGAAGCCTACCTGCGCGCGGTGGGCGAACGGGTGCGGCTCGTGCGGTCGCGGCGTGGCATGTCGCGCAAGGCGCTGGCCATCGTCTCGGGCGTTTCTGAGCGCTACCTTGCCGAGTTGGAACGGGGGGCCGGCAACGCCTCGTTGCTCGTTCTGCACCAGGTTGCAGATGCGCTCGGGATGCACATCTCCGACCTCGTCTCCGATGCGGCCGAGCGGCCGGTCGACGTGACGCTGATCCTGCATCAGCTGGAGCGGCTGACGCCGACGCAGCTCGCCTCGGCGCGCCAGCTCATCGCCCGAACATTCGGGACGGCGAAGCCCTCCTCGGGGCGGCGGGTGGCGCTGATCGGCTTGCGGGGCGCCGGCAAGACGACGCTCGGGCAGCGGGCGGCCAAGGCGCTGGAGGTGCCGTTCGTCGAACTCGACCGCGAGATCGAGCGGGCGTCGGGCATGGAGCTGTCGGAAATCTTCGCCACGCACGGGCAAGCGATGTTCCGGCAACTGGAGCGGCAATGCCTCGATGCCGTGATCGAGCGGTTCGACGCTGCCGTCATCGCCACGGGCGGGAGCCTCGTGACCGAGCCCTCGACATTCGAGCGGCTGTTGACCACGTGCTTCGTCGTGTGGCTCAGCGCAGCACCCGACGAGCACATGAACCGGGTGATCGCGCAAGGGGATCTCAGGCCCATGAAGGACAGCCCGCAGGCCATGGACGACCTGCGCAACATCCTCGACAGCCGGCGCGCGCTCTATGCGAAGGCGGATGCCGTGGTGGATACGAGCCACAAGAGCGATGCGGAAGCGCTGGGCGCGCTGCTCGACACGATCGAGGCCAGCCGCCAAGGCTGACGACACAGTCGTTCAGACGGCGTTTACCCTGATCTGTAACGGAGCGTACGATTAAGTCTCTGCTGATGGCTGACGGATAGTGTGAGCACAGTCATCAGAGGACTGAGTATGCGCTGCAGGCTGCTTCCGCTTGTTGTGGCCCTCCTGGCCGGGGCCCTGAGCCTGCCTGCGCACGCGCAAGCTCCAGCGGCTCCAACTGCCCCCACGGCCCCCGCGGCGGCGCCGGCACGCCTTTCGGTCGTGTTCGTCAATCCCGGCAAGACCGGCGAGATCTTCTGGGAACTCGTCAACCACAGCATGCGGGCAGCTGCGAGCCAGCTCAATATCGACGTCGAGACGCTGTGGGCGCAGCGCAACTACCGGCAGATGCAGGAGCTCGGCCTCGACGTCGTCAACCGCGCGACGAAGCCCGATTACCTCGTGCTCGTGAACGAGGAGAACGCCGCGCTGCCGATCATGCAGGCCGCCGAAAGTGCCGGCGTCAAGACGATGCTGCTGGCCAACGCCCTCACGGGGCGTGCGTTCGAGGAGTTCGGCGGACCGCAGGAGAAACTGAAAACCTGGATCGCGAGCCTCGTGCCCGATCTCGACGAAGCCGGCGCGCGGATGGCGCGTGCGCTCGTGTCCGTGGCGCGGGCGCGGGATCTGCGCTCCTCCGACGGCAAGATCCATCTCCTTGCGCTCGGGGGAGACGACAGCACGCCGACGTCGGTCGCCCGCACCAACGGCCTCATGCGCGTCGTGGGCGAGAACAGCGACGTCGTCATCGACAGGCTGCTGTTTGCCAACTGGAACGAGACCGAAGCCGAGCGGCTGACCGCCAATTTCCTGCAGTGGGCGCAACGCCGCGACATCAATATCGCCGGAGTCTGGGCCGCCAACGACCCGATGGCGTTCGGGGCGATGAATGCGGCCAAGCGCGTCGGCTACGTGCCGGGCAAGGACCTGATCGTCGTCGGGCTCAACTGGTCACCGAGCGCCGTGCGCAGAGTGCTCGCCGGCGAGATGCTGCTCACCGACGGCGGCCACTTCATGGGCGGGGCGCTGAGCATGATGCTGCTGCGGGATCACGCCGACGGCTGTGATCTCAGCGCCGGCAAAGGAGCCCTCATCTTCAAGACGAGCCCGGTGACCCAGATGCGGGCCAACACCGCGCTGTTCTTCGTCGGGGAGCGGCAATTCGAGCAGCTCGATTTCAACAAACTGCGGCAGGCCTCCAAGGGGACGTGCGGAGCCCGCGACTTCTCGGTCGGCGCGCTGCTCGACGCCGCCATGTTCGCCGGCGACTGACGATGGCCGACGCGCTTCCCGGCACGACGATCGACACCGCTTGCGCCCCTCGGGCGCAGGAGGCACAGGCAATGCGCGGCTCCGTGGTGCAGGCGCTGCTGTCGATGATCATCCCGGTGACGACGCTGATCGCGCTCGCCTCGACGATCCTCTACGGCATCGGGCACTACATGACGCTCGATGCCCGGCTGAAACTGCGCATGGAGCAGATCATCGAGTCGCGCGCGCGCATCGCCGGCGAGCCGCTGTGGAAGATGCGCTACGACCAGGTCGCCGGCATCGCCGACGAGATGCTGAAGCTCGATACCGTCGTTTCGGCGACGATCACCGACGATACCGGCGCCGTGATCGCGGCTGCGATCAAGGACGATCTCGTGGCCGACCGCGAGGTGAGCCACCCCATCTCCTACCGCAACGGCCTGATCGATGTGCGGGCGGGGACGCTTAAAATCAGCTACTCGCGTGTCTTCCTGTGGAAGCAGCTGCGGC
>RXJK01000002.1 GCA_003963125.1 Hyphomicrobiales bacterium | reverse complement strand
TTCCAGACCAACCTCCTCGCGCTCAATGCCGGCGTGGAGGCTGCCCGCGCGGGCGAAGCCGGGCGCGGATTTGCGGTGGTCGCCTCCGAAGTGCGCGCGTTGGCCCAGCGGTCGGCGGATGCCGCGCGCGAGATCAAGGGGCTCATCTCGGCCTCGGCGACGAGCGTCGCCAGCGGCGTCGACTACGTCGGCCGCACCGGCAAGGCGCTCGAGAAGATCATGGCGCACGTGCTCGACATCAACGAGGTGGTGACGGGCATCTCATCGGGCGCCCAGGAGCAGGCGACGGGGCTGCAGGAGATCAATACGGCCATCAACCTGATGGATCAGGCGACGCAGCAGAACGCGGCGATGGTGGAAGAGAACACCGCGGCAAGCCACGCGCTGATGCAGAAGGCGCAGGAGCTGCAGGAATTGATCTCCGCCTTCCGCCTGGGCGGCCGGCCGGCGCATGGCGCGGGCGGGGCGCATCGCGCGGGTAGCCTGCGGCGGACGGGCTGAAGGGCTCAACCCCAGAGGCCCGCGTCCGGCGGGTAGACTTGGCCCGCTTCGTAGCGCAGCCCTTCGGGCCGGTCGCGGGTCAGCAGCAGGGGGCCATCGAGATCGACCCAGTCGGCCTGCTGGGCGACGAGCATGGCCGGCGCCATGGACAGCGACGTCGCCACCATGCAGCCGACCATGACGCGCAGGCGGAGAGCCCGCGCGTCCTTTGCGAGCGCCAGGGCCTCCGTCAGACCGCCGGCCTTGTCGAGCTTGAGGTTGATGGCATCGTAGCGCTGCGCGAGTGCCGGCAGATCGGCGCGCGTGTGCAGGCTTTCATCGGCGCATACGGGCACGCGCCGGGGGATGTGCGACAAGGCGGCGTCCTGCCCGGCCGGCAGCGGCTGCTCGATCAGTTCGATCCCGGCTTCCGCTGCCACATCGAGGAGCGGCCCCAGCATGGCTTCGCTCCAGGCCTCGTTGGCATCGGCGACGAGGCGGGCCGCGGGGCATGCAGCACGAACGGCCCGCAGCCGCTCCGCATCGCCATCGCCGCCGAGTTTCAACTTGATGAGCGACAGCCCGCGCGCGAAGGCCGCTTGCGCGGCCAAGGCCATCTCTGAGGGTGTGCCGAGGCTGATCGTGTAGCAGGTCGGGCGCGGCGCGGGCGGCGGCAGCCCGGCGAGATCGTAGACGCGGCGCGCGGTGCGTTTGGCCTCGAGGTCCCAGAGCGCGCAGTCGAGCGCGTTGCGTGCGGCACCGGCCGGCATCAGTGTCGACAGCAGCTCGCGGGTCGTGAGCGATGCGGCGAATGCCTCGATGGCCTCGACGACAGCCTCGACGCTCTCGCCGTAGCGCGCATAGGGCACGCACTCGCCGCGCCCCGTGTGCACGCCGTCGCTGACGGTTGCGACGACGACATGGGCCTCGGTCTTCGCGCCGCGGGAAATGACGAAATTGCCGGCGATCGGCCAGCGCTCGACGGCAACGCGGACGGTGAGGGACATGGGAAATCCGAAGTCTGTCGCTGCGCCGGGCCGATCCCGCCGCGCTCGACGGACTATACCCTTACATCAGCCGGCCGCTGGCATGCGCGAGGAACAGGTAAACGCGACCGCTGTCGGAGATGAGGTGCGCCTGCACGGCGCGGCCCGACGGGTCCTTCTGCTCCATGTCGCGCACGATGGCCTCGAAGTCGGCGAGGAAGCGGTCGACGGTGCGCCGGAATTCCGCATCGCCCTGGTAGCGCTGGCTCACCTCGTCGAACATGGTGCGCCCTTCGTTCGTGTAGATGCTGCGCGCCATGATTCCCCGCTGCCCGGCGCGGTAGCGCTGCCAGATGGCGGAGGCCATGTTGGGATCAAGGGCGCGGGCGATATTCTCGAGGTTGATCGGTGCGCCGCCCTTGGGCGTGCCGTCTTCCTCGTGCGAGGCGCGCTTGAGGAGATCGGTGAGCGACCACGCCGAGGCCGGATCGAATCCCGCCGGCAGCCCTGCCGGCATCTGCCCGGGGAGGGCCGCTTGCGACACGCCGGGGGCGGCTTGCGGCTGGTAGGCCGGCGGTGGCTGGTAGCCGCCGCCCAGAGGGGCCGGCGCCTGCACCGGTGCGGGTGCCATTGCCGCGCCCGGAGGCGGCCCCGGCGGCGTCACGTCGAGGCGGCGCTCGCGCGAGGACAGGCTCGAAAGCTGCTCCAGCGCGCGCAACTGCTCGTTGAGCGCCGCGCGCATCGCCTCGGCACTTTCGCGCGCGGCCATCGGCAGGCGCTCGGCCTCTGCCCGGATGCGCTCCTGCTCGCGCGCCAGATCTGCGGCCGCCGAGGCTGCGCGCTGGCGCAGTTCGTCTGACGTATCCGTGAAGCGGCCGGCGATGGCGCCGAGATGCTGGTTCACTTCCTGCGAGACGCCCTGCACGCGCGCGCGCATGTCTTCGATCGTCCGTGCCGCCTGGGCATCGGCCTGCGTGCGCAGTCGCTCGAACTCGGCGACCACGGCGCGGCTGTGATTGTCCGTCTGGCCGCGCAGACGCTCCAGTTCGCTCACTGCCGCCTGCGCATGCTGCTGCGTGCCTTGCGCGAGCTGCTGGATGAGCTGCCGCGCGCGCGTTTCGGCCGAAAGGATCGTCCCTTCCATCGTCGCCGAGTAGCCGCGCATGGCCTCGTCGAGCTCGGTGGCCTTGCCGGAGATGCGCTGCAAGGTGTCGTTGAGTTCGGCGTGACGGCGCTGCAGCGTGCTGTCGATGCGGCTGTTGGCCGTTTCCAGGGCGGACGCGGCCGTGACGATGTTGCGGCCCTGCGTATCGAAGCGATTGGCGACGCCCGACACCTGGCTCAGCAGGTTCTCCGACACGTGCTTCAGCATGTCGGCCTGGCTCGCGAGCCCTTCGATCGCCTTCAGCGACTGGCGCGTGATGTTGTCCGATGTCCGGCGCACGGCGTCGATGCCGTGCATCATGGATTCGTCGAGGTTCATCGCCTGCTTGCCGAGCGTATCGGAAAGCTCCTTCACGTGCGTCTCGAGCGCACTGGTGAGGGCGCGCGCCTTGTCGTTGACCACCTGATCGATGGCGTTGGTCGAGCGCACCATGCTCTGGTCGAAGAGGGCAAGCCGCTCCGAGAAGGCCGCGTCGAGCGCCCGCGTGCGTTCCACGAGCTGCTTGTCGAGGGCTTCGGCCCGGCTGGCCAGCGTGGCATCGAGGGCCACGGAATAGTCGTCGAGCACCGCCTGCAATTGCTGCGTGCGGTTGGCGAGCGAGTTTTCGAGATTGCCGGTCGCGGTCGCGAGCTGGTTTTCGAGCGCGATGAGGTTTTGCCCCGCACCTTCGATGATCTTGGCGAGCTTGATCTGCTGCTGCGACAACTTCTCGATCAGGGCGGGCACGTCGCTGCCCATGGCCTTCAGCGTCTCGGCGACCTTGTCGGTGGTCGACACCAGCGCGTGCCGCTCGCCCACGAGTTCCCGGATCAGGCCTTTGATCTTGTGCTCGTTCTCGCCGTAGGACTTTTCGAGGTTCGAGACCTCGTTCTGCACCAGCGCTTCGAGTTCACCGGCGCGTCCGAGCGCGCGGCCGATGGCCTCGTTCATGAACGAGACCTGCCGCCGCACGGCCTGGCCCAGCGAGGCGACGGACTGCTCGGCGCCGCGGTCGGGCTCGGCGAGGCGCACGGCGACTTCCGTCATCGCCGACGACATCAGTTTCAGTTCCTGCGCGCGCCAGGCGAGCATCGCCAGGAACCAGAACAGCGCGATGGGCAAGGCGATCGCGACCACCACGAGCACCATCGTGGGGCTCGAGAGCGCCGCGCCCATACCGTTGGTCGAGGCTTCGCCCGAGAGCAGCGAATAGCCGAGCAGCGCTCCGATCAGGAACCACACGCCGGAGGCGATGGCGGACAGCCGGAACGCCTGACTGGACGGCTTCTGTTGCAGCGCGAAAATCAAACCGCCGATGGTCGGCGCGTCATCATTGGCGGCGATGTGCTCGCGCGCGGGGCCCGCGCCGCGACGGCGCGCGGACTGGCGGCGGCGCGGCTCTTCGCCAGGCGGAGACAGCTCGATGGGATCCGGCATCGTCGCCTTGGCGTCGCCCGGCAAGGGCGGCGGCGCGGGCTTCGCCAACGCCGCACCTGCAGGACCGCCCGGCAGCCGCGGCGGCACGGCGCGCATTCCGCCCGCGCCGGGTGCACGTTGCGCAGCATCGCGCTTGGATTGACCGTCTTGCGCCATTCCCCGACCCGTCAGCGACGTCGAGAAATCGACGCCGCGCCCCACCAACTTCGATTGCATAGCCTATTCGCCGTCGAGGGCACAGGCTGGCACCGACGAAAACTGGTGATGAAACCGAGATTTCGAAAGCTTCTCCCCAAGCCAAGGAAATCTCAGATACTTTTTAGCCCCTTGCAGGTAGCACGCTAGGTCGCATTTGCGGCAAAACCGTGATGTTTGAACAGCGTACAGGGTATCTGGCGCGGCGCGCCGAAGGGGGCGTTTCGTTCCTCTGAGTCGCGGCCGCAACCATTTGTTAACGGCACCTGCAACTGACGGCTTGCCGTCAACGGCCCATGCACTCCCGGCATGGAAGATGGGAGAGTGCAACGCCGTGCCCGCCGCCGCTCCGAGGCTTTCGATGCCCCCTCTGCCGATGCCCCAATCGCTGGCTCTGACCCTCGAACCCGATGCGGACGCGGTGCCGGCGCTCGACCGGGCTTATCTCGGCCGTTTCACCCTGGGCAATCTCGACCTCGAGCGGGAGGTCCTCGGACTGTTTGCCGGCCAGGCTCCGCTGTATCTTCAGCGACTGCTCGACGCCGACACGCCGCAGGCCTGGGCCGAGGCGGCGCATACCTTGAAAGGCGCCTCCGCCGGCCTCGGCATCAACCGGGTCGCCCGCCTTGCTGCCGCTGCGGAGGGGCTGGACGTGTTCTCCGTCGCCGAGGGCGAAACCCATGACCAGGCGCGCGCCGAGGTCGTCGACGCCCTGAGGCTCGCCATCGATCAGGCGCTCGGCCTCATCCGCGAGCTTTCGAGCGCCACGGGCTGACCTCGCCTGACCGACGCCGGCCCGGCCAGCAGCGCCCTTGAATTCCACCGCCTGCGCCGCTAAGCCTCTGCCCTACCAAGGCGAGGACCAGAACGAACGCGCGCGCGGCACCGCCGCTGCCACCGACCGGAGGGCGAGACTTCAATGGCCAAGATCACTTTCAAACAGCCCGATGGAACGGCCCAGACGGTCGAGGGCGACACCGGCATGACGGTGATGGAGACGGCCAAGAAGCATCTCATCGCCGGTATCGAGGCCGAGTGCGGCGGCGCTTGCGCCTGCGCGACCTGTCACGTGTTCGTGGACGAAGGCTGGCTCGAGAAGGTCGGCAAGCCCGCGCAGATGGAAGAGGACATGCTCGACTTCGCCTTCGACGTGCGCCCCAACAGCCGGCTCAGCTGCCAGATCAAGGTGAGCGACGCCCTCGACGGCCTCGTCGTCACGGTGCCCGAAAAGCAGTTCTGAAAACCGGCCCGAAGCCGGCCTTCCACGCACGCGACGCTGGGCTCCTTTCCGGGAAGCGGATACGCCATGACCACTGCCGATGCCATGATCGAGACCGATGCCCTGATCATCGGGGCGGGCCCCTGCGGGCTGTTCGCCGTGTTCCAGCTGGGCCTTCTCGACATCAAGGCGCACGTGGTCGACATCCTGGACAAGGTCGGCGGGCAGTGCGCCGAGCTCTATCCGGAAAAGCCGATCTACGACATTCCGGGCCTGCCGATGGTCACGGGCCAGGGCCTCACCGACGGCCTGATGGAGCAGATCAAGCCGTTCGGTGCCAAGTTCCATCTCAATCGCCGCATCGACAGCATCACCAAGGAGGCGGACGGCCGCTTCCGCGCCGTGACGGACGACGGGCAGGTTTTCCTCGCCAAGGTGATCGTGGTGGCGGCCGGCGGCGGCTCCTTCACGCCCAAGCGCCCGCCGCTGCCGGGCATCGAAGCCTACGAGGCGAAAAGCGTCTTCTATTCGGTCCGCCGCATGGAGGACTTCCGCGACAAGGACGTGATGATCGTCGGCGGCGGCGACAGCGCGCTCGACTGGACACTCAACCTGCAGCCGATCGCCAAGTCGCTGGTCCTGGTGCACCGGCGCGACGAGTTCCGCGGCGCCCCGCACTCCGTCGAGCAGATGCGCCAGCTCGTGGCCGACAAGAAGATCGTCCTCGTCATCGGCCAGATGTCGGCGATCGAGGGTGCGGGCGGCGAACTTTCCGCGGTGACCCTCAAGACCAAGGAGGGCGAGCAGCGCCATCCGGTGAACCGCCTGCTGCCGTTCTTCGGGCTGACCATGAAGCTCGGTCCCGTCGCCGACTGGGGCCTCGAACTGCACGAGAACCTGATCAAGGTCGACACCGAGAAGTTCCAGAGCAGCACGCCCGGCATCTTCGCCATCGGCGACATCAACTGGTACCCCGGCAAGCTGAAGCTCATCCTGTCGGGCTTCCACGAGGCTGCGCTGATGGCGCAAGCCGCGCACCACATCGTCTATCCGGGCAAGCGCCTGCTGTTCCAGTACACGACGTCCTCGACCTCGCTGCAGAAGAAGCTCGGCGTCAATTGAGCAACCTCGCGACGGCGCGTCCTCGCAACATTCTCATCCCGGACGGTGCGCAGCAGCGATCCGGCAACTGTGTTCTGCGATCCCGTGTCCGAGGAGTGTGCCGTCGTGCTCGGCGCCGTCAAGGACGAGCCCTTCGGGCGCGCG
>RXJK01000209.1:35113-37811 GCA_003963125.1 Hyphomicrobiales bacterium | reverse complement strand
GAGAGCGAACTGCCATCGTGAAAGCGCACCCCGTCGCGCACCTTGAACGTGTAGGTGAGGCCATCCGGCGACACGCTCCAGCTTTCCGCGATGTCGGGAATGGGCTTCGGGAAATTGTCCGGATCGACCTTGATGAGAAGCGAGTAGTGCGGCGCGAGCACGTGGATCGAGGCGTAGGTCGTGGTCGCGTGGCAGTCCGTCGTGGGCGCCTCGGCCGTCACTGCGAACGTAAGCGTACCGCCGCGCTTAGGGGTATCGGCGGCACTGGCAGCGCCCGGCGCCAGAAATGCCGCGACGAGCCCCAGGACCGCGGCGCACCGCGAAGCGAATGAGTTGAGCATGCCGACCTCCCGAACGGCCGCTTATGACGATGCGGCCTTCCGGGCATTTGCGCGGGACGGCTCGGCATCGTCAAGCGTATGCGGATGGTCGGTCGCGACCGACGCCGAGGTCGCCGCGAAACCACGACCATGGTCTAAAGCGCAAACGGCTCAAAGCTCCGGCGGGCGGCCCATGATGCGCGCGAAGCGTTCCTCGTACTTCGGCAGCACGGCCGGATTGACGATGCGCGGCGGCCGCTTGCCGTCGAGCGCCAGCAGCACCTGCTCGGCCGCAATGCGCCCCATGTTGGCGCGCGCCTCGTGCGTGACGCCGGCCGTGTGCGGGCTGATCAGCACGTTGTCGAACTTCAGGAGCGGATGCTCGAGCGGCGGCGGCTCCTTGGCCCAGACGTCGAGGCCCGCGCCGGCGATGGCCTTGCGTTCCAGAGCTTCGGCGAGGGCCGCTTCGTCGTGGATGAAGCCGCGTGCCGTCGTGATGAAATAGGCCGTGGGCTTCATCAGCGCGAACTGCCGGGCGCCGATCATGCCGCGCGACTGATCCGTCAGCGGGCAGTTGATGGAGACGTAGTCGGCCTGCATCACCTGGTCGAGGTCGACCTTTTCGGCCCCGCGCCGCGCAATCTCCTCGGCTGAGAGGAACGGATCGTAGGCGAGAACGCGCATGCCGAAGAGCCCGTTGCACAGCGCGGCGACCCGGGTGCCGACGTTGCCGATGCCGACGATGCCGATCGTCTTGCCCTGCGCCTCGGTGCCGAGATAGGCGTTGCGGTTCATGTTCGCCTCGCGGCGCATGATCTTGTCCGTTTCGACGATGCGCTTGGAGAGCG
The DNA here is from genome assembly GCA_003963125.1 of Hyphomicrobiales bacterium. Lineage (GTDB taxonomy): Bacteria > Pseudomonadota > Alphaproteobacteria > Rhizobiales > Hyphomicrobiaceae > AWTP1-13. The sequence goes on along the minus strand of RXJK01000209.1, from coordinate 36,643 downwards.
CCAGCATCATGCCGAGCACGTGCTCGGCGACCGAATTGGCATTGCCGCCGGTCTGGTTGACGACGAGCACGCCGGCCGCCGTGCAGGCGTCGACGTTGACGGTGTCGTAGCCCGCGCCGTTGCTCGACACGAGCAGCAGGTTGGGCGCGCGTTGCAGGAGCGCAGGGCCGGCATGGAAATGCGGCGCGATCTCGTCGCGCGCGGCCCCGATCTGGAAGGCATGCGCGCTGGCCAGGATCGGCTCGGCCTGCGCCTCCGGGCTATCGTTCTCGAGCTTGTCGAGCCGCACATCCGGGCGCTGCCGCATCACGTCTTCATATGACCGGTGCGCCAGGTATTTGACGTAGAACACGCGCTTCTGGTTGGGGCTCATGCCGGGCCTTTCTGCTCGCTCGCAAAAACTCCTTTAGCGCAGCACGCGGCCGGGCGGAATTGCATGCCCGCAGGGAACGTGAAACACTCCTGTTCCGCCGGCGCATCCGGCCGGAAGATCGCGACCAAGAACTGCGCCGAAGAGCGCGGCTGCCACGAGGAAACGTCATCATGCTGTACCGGCTCCTGCTCGCCGTGCTCGTGCTCGGATTGTCGGCGCCCCTGTCGCACGCCGAGGAGTTTCCGAGCCGCGAGGTGCGCATCTTCGTGCCCTATCCGGCCGGCGGCGGCGTCGACGTGGTGACGCGCACGCTCGGGGAAGAACTGTCGAAGCTCTGGAGCAAGCCCGTCGTCATCGAGAACCGGCCTGGCGCCGGCGGCACCATTGCGTCGCGCGCAGTCGCGACGTCGCAACCCGACGGCTACACGCTGATCATGGTGGCGAGCGGCCATGCCACCAATCCCTTCATGTACCCGACCCTGCCCTACGACACCTTCAAGGACTTCACGCCGATCTCGCTGATCGGCTCCTCGCCCAACATCCTGCTCGTCAAGGCCGACTCGCCCTTCAAGTCGCTGGCCGACGTGCTGGCGCAAGCGCGCGCCAAGCCCGACACCTTGAATTACGGCATGGCGGGCGTCGGCACCTCGACGCACTTGGCCGGCGAACTCTTGAAGAGCATGGCCAAGATCGATATCCGCGTCGTCGCCTATCGCGGAGGCGGCCCTGCGCTCAACGATCTCCTGGGCGGGCACATCCCGCTGTCCATCAACAACATGCCGGAGGCGATCGGGCAGGTGGCGAGCGGCACCGTGCGGGCGCTGGGCGTCACGACGTCGACGCGCTCGCCGTTCCTGCCCGACGTGCCGACCTTCGCGGAAGCGGGCGTGCCGGGCTATGATTCCGCCGTCTGGTGGGCGCTGATCGGTCCCGGCGGCATGCCGCGGGAGGTCGTCACCAAGATCGCGAGCGACTGCATCGCCGTCCTCAAGACGGAGGCCATGCGCGAGCGGCTGAAGAAGATCGGTGCGACGCCCGAAGGCAGCTCGCCCGAGGCGCTGGATAAGCTGATCCGGGCCGAATACGAGAAGTGGGGGCCGATCATCAAGGCCGCGGGCATCAAGGCGGAATAGGAACGACACGCGTGTCCATGATCC
>RXJK01000209.1:20457-35063 GCA_003963125.1 Hyphomicrobiales bacterium | reverse complement strand
GCCCCCGCCCGAACCGAGCCGGCCCGCTGTCGCGCCGCCGCCAGGGGCGTGCGATTGCCACGCGCATGTGTTCGGGCCCGCCGACCGATTTCCGTACGCGGCCGATCGCAGCTACACGCCGCCCGACGCGCCGCTCGCGAAGTATCTCGCGATGCTGGATACCGTGGGCTTCGACCGCGGCGTCCTCGTGCAGGGCAGCGCGCACGGACGCGACAATTCCGCGATGCTCGATGCCCTGCGACGCGAGCCCAAGCGGCTGCGCGGCGTCGCGGTGGCGGGCGCAGAAGTGCCCGTAGCGGAGCTGCGTAGCTGGGCGGACAACGGCATCCGCGGCCTTCGCTTCAATCATTTTTTCCGCGACGGCAAGCTGCACTACGGCGGCGGCGTGCCGCTGTCCGACGCGCGCACGCTCGCGCCGGTGATGAAGGAGCTGGGCTGGCACCTGCAGCTCTGGATCGACATCAAGGATCTGCCTGCGACGAAGCCAATCTTGCAAGAGATAGGCCTCCCCGTCGTCATCGATCACATGGGCCGCACGGATGCACGCGCCGGCATCGGCACGCCGGGCTTCCAGTGCCTTCTCGACTGGGTCGCTGACGGCGGCTGCTGGGCGAAGGTCTCCGGCGCGCACCGCCTGAGCGAAAGCCCGCCGGATTACGCCGAAGCGCAGCCCTTCCACGAGGCTCTCGTGCGGGCGAACCCGGAGCGTCTCGTCTGGGGCGGCGATTGGCCTTTCCCGCGCATGGAGGAGGGCAAGGTTCCTGATGTAGGCCGCCTGTTCGAGCTGTTCTGCCGCTGGACGCCATCGGCAGATGTGCGCCGCCGCATCCTTGTCTCGAACCCCGCGCGTCTCTATGGATTCCCCGACGTCTGACGCAGTTCGCGCTGTATTGCACGAAGGATCCTCATGCCCGCCGCACAAACCGCAGGAACATCGCCCGCATCCTGGGACGAGATCATCGCGCGCACGTTCAAGGCCAACGCCGTCAAGCTCACCACGTACGTGCCAGACAAGGTGCTGACCCCTCTGATCAAGCGTCTGCACGCGGACGATTACTTCACGTGCTTCCCGACGACGCGCGAGGAGGAGGCGGTCGGCATCGTCTCAGGCGCCTGGATGGCGGGCATGCTCGGCGCCGTGCTGATGCAGACGAGCGGCTTCGCGACCTTGCCCAATACGCTGGCGTCGCTCGCCGTGCCCTACCAGATCCCGCTGATCATGGTCGTGTCCGAGCGCGGCACGCTGGGCGAGTTCAACTCCGGCCAGGCAATGGTGTGCCGAACCATGCGCCCCGTACTCGACAGCCTCGCCATGGAGCACCACACGATCTCGCGGCACGACGAACTCGAGTTCATCGTTGACCGCTCGATCAAGCAGGCGGTCGCCACGCAAGCAGCCGTCGCACTCATTCTGTCGCCGCTTCTGACCGGCGGCAAAGTGTTCAAGGCTTGAGGAGGCGCATTATGTCCAAGGACGTCAAAGGCGCCGGCCGCGCAAGCAACGCCAAGATCATGAACCGCGCCGACCTCACGAAGCGTCTCGTCGGCAAGCTGCACAAGGACGAGGCCGTCGTCGGCGGCATCGGCAACACGAACTTCGATCTGTGGGCTGCAGGTCAGCGGCCGCAGAACTTCTACATGCTGGGCAGCATGGGACTCGCGTTCCCGATCGCGCTGGGCGTCGCCATCGCGCAGCCCAAGCGCCACGTGTTCGCACTGGAGGGCGATGGCTCACTGCTGATGCAGCTCGGCTGCCTGTCGACGATCGCCGCCGTCGCGCCGCCGAACCTCACCATGGTCGTGATGGACAATGGCGTCTACCAGATCACCGGCGGGCAGCCGACGCCTGCGGCGGGCCGCACGGATTTCGTCGCGGCCGCGCAGGCGCTGGGGCTCTCGAATAGCCATTGGGCGGCCGACGAGGAGGATTTCGAGCGTCTCGTCGGAGCCGCGCTCACCGCGGGCAAGCCGACGCTGATCGCCGCGCGCATCGATGCCCAGCCGGCCGTCGCGACCACGCATCGCGATCCCGTGCAGATCCGCGAGCGCTTCATGCGCGGCCTCGGCGCGCGCTGAGCAGGCCCAAGTGCGCCGCGTCGGGACGGGAACCGTTCTGAGAGGGCAGGCGTTAGCGTCGCGTGTGTCCAGCCATGGGGACCGACGTGACCAGCAAGCTCGCCGCCGCACTCGCCCTGATGCTCGCTCTCGCCGCCGCATCGGCGCCGGCAGCCGCGGAAACCTGCGCGGATACCAAGGCCGCGCCGCCGTCGCCCCAGGCTAGATCCGGTGCCAACCCCTCTAGCGTCGGCAACGATGGCGCGGCTGCGACCGGCTGGACCGGCGGCACCGGCAACATCTCGGCCGGCATCGAGAACGAGAAGAAGGGCGACGCCAAAGCGCCCGGCCATTCCGAGGAAGCCAAGGGACTCGATCCGACCAAGGACAAGAGCGGCACCACGCCGAAGTGCTGAGCCACATCGGTGCCCAATCGCATCGAAGATCTGGCGCTGATCGGGGACTGCGAGACCGCGGCACTCGTCGGACGCGACGGCTCGATCGATTGGCTGTGCTGGCCGCGCTTCGACAGCGGCGCCGTGTTCGCGGCACTGCTCGGCACGCCTGCGAATGGGCACTGGAGCCTTGCGGCCGAGAGCTCGGATGCGCGCATCACGCGCACCTACCGCGACAGCACGCTGATCCTCGAGACCCACATCGAGACCGCCGAGGGCAGAGCGGTGGTCATCGACTTCATGCCGCTACGCTCGACGGGATCGTCGCATCTCGTGCGCATTGTCCGTGGCGTCAGCGGCCGCGTCGGCATGCATACGGAAATCGTGCTGCGCTTCGACTACGGCAGCATTATTCCCTGGATCACGCGCAGCGAGCCGGGTGTCTTGCAGGCCATCGCGGGACCGGACCGCGTGATCCTGCGCACGGACGTGCCGCTCAATGCCGAGGACTTCACCCATCGCGCCACGTTCACCGTGTCCGAACGGGAAAGCGTCGCCTTCGTCCTCGGTTACAGTCCCTCCTTCGGCACCCCGCCGGAGGCCATCGACGCCGAGCGCGCGCTGCAGGAGACGGAAGAGGCCTGGAAGCGCTGGAGCGGACGCCACAATTCGACGGGGCCCTATGCCGGCTCCGTCAAGCGCTCCCTGATCACGCTCAAGTCGCTGACCTATCGGCCGACCGGCGGTATCGTCGCGGCCGCAACGACGTCGCTGCCGGAAAAAATGGGCGGCCAGCGCAACTGGGACTATCGCTTCTGCTGGCTGCGCGACGCGACGTTCACCCTCCTCGCGCTCATGAACGGCGGCTACATGGAGGAGGCGGAGGCCTGGCGCACGTGGTTGCGGCACGCCGTGGCCGGTGACCCGCGGCAGGTGCAGATCATGTACGGGCTCGCCGGCGAGCGGCGCCTCGACGAGTGGGAAGTGCCGTGGCTCGCTGGGCACGAGGGATCGAAGCCCGTGCGCATCGGCAATGCGGCAGCGAGCCAGCTCCAGCTCGACATCTTCGGCGAGGTGATGGATGCCATGTATCACGGCACCGTCGGCGGCCTCGCGCCCTCCTCGTCCGACTGGCAATTGCGCTGCAAGCTGACCGAGCATCTCGCCAACGTCTGGAATGAACCCGACGAAGGCATCTGGGAGGTGCGCGGGGGGCGGCGTCACTTCACGCATTCCAAAGTGATGGCGTGGGTTGCCGTCGATCGCGGTATCAAGAGCATCGAGGCGCACGGCGTAACGGGCCCGTTGGAGAAATGGCGCGACCTGCGCGACACGATCCACCGCCAGGTGTGCGAAGAGGGCTACGACACCGAGCGCGGCGCGTTCGTTCAGAGCTATGGCTCGAAGGAACTCGACGCCAGCGCGCTGCTCATTCCGCTCGTGGGCTTCCTGCCGCCGTCCGATCCGCGCGTGGCATCGACGGTCGAAGCCATCGGCCGCGATCTGATGGTCGACGGCCTCATTCGCCGCTATCACACCCATCGCGGGCCCGACGGCCTTCCCGCGGGCGAAGGTGCCTTCCTCGCCTGCAGCTTCTGGTTCGCGGACAACCTGGTGCTGCTCGGCCGTCGCGAAGAGGCGCGGGAACTGTTCGAGCGCCTGCTCGGGCTGTGCAACGATGTCGGCCTGCTGTCGGAGGAATACGATCCGGTGGAGAAGCGCATGTTGGGGAATTTTCCGCAGGCCTTCTCGCACGTCGCCATCATCAACACGGCGCACAACCTGGCGAAAGCGGACAAGCCGGCCGAGCAGCGCTCGGGCCACACGCGGGAAGCGACGAAAGAAGCCTGAGTTCAGCCGTTGTCGGAGAAGCCCGGGTAGAGCGTCATGCCGCCATCGACGAACAGCGTCGTGCCGACGACGTAATCGGATTCGTCGCTCGCGAGCCACACGGCCGCCTTGCCGATATCCTCCGGTTCCCCGATGCGCCCGTACGGAATGAGCGTCATCAGGCGCTTGTAGGCCTCGGGCGTTTCCCAGGCGTCGCGATTGATGGGCGTGCGGATGGCGCCGGGCGCGATGGAGTTGACGCGGATGCGCTCGGGCGCCACCTCCTGCGCGAGACTGCGCATCAGGAGATCGATGCCGCCCTTCGAGGCCGCGTAGTTCACGTGGCCGCCCCAGGGGATGACCTGGTGCACGGAACTCATGCAGATGATCTTGCCGGCCGCCTTCGAGACGTTCGCGACGACGCCGCGCCGGCGGAATTCCTTCACCGCTTCCCGCGCGCACAGGAACTGCCCGCCGAGGTTGACCGAGATCACCTTGTTCCACTGCGCCAGCGTCATCTCGGTGAACGCCGCATCCTGCTGTAGCCCCGCGTTCGCGACGAGAATGTCGACGGTGCCGAATTCGGCGCGCGCATGGGCGAACATCTCCGCGACCTCGCTCTCGTTGGAGACATCGGCCTTGTACACGATGGCCTTCGACCCCGAAGCCCGGATTTGGCGCGCGACCTGCTCGGCTGCATCGGGGGAGGACACGAAGTTCACGAGCACGTCGGCGCCGGCGCGTCCCATGGCGATGGCGACCGCGCGCCCGATTCCGGAGCTGGCGCCCGTCACGATGGCCTTCTGCCCGGCCAGAGGACTTTGCATGCTCATCCCCATCACGCTGCCGACATCGAAAAGACGCCAGTCAAACGTCGGAAGCTTGGGAACGTTGCATGCGGGCCGCGAACCGGCGCGAGCGCCGCCGCTTTGGCCGCGTCACCAGCCGTTGACGCGGCCCCAGGTGTCGACGACACGGTTGCCGTCGAGCACGTGATAGGTCTCATAGGCCGCGCACGTCATGCACGTGTGGTTGGGCATCACCCGCACCAGCGATCCGATGGGAAGCTTCGCGTACCACGAAGCGTCGGGCACCTTCACCGTCCCGTGTTCCTGGTGGACCGCATTGACGCATAGCGACCCGAGCGGTGCTGCCGTCTGCGCATCGCAGACGAGGCCGTAGCCGGCGGCCGGCATGAACGTGTTGGCGCTGATGTCCTTGGACAGCGCAAGCGCGCCGGCATCGAGGATCAGGCTCTGCGCCGCGCGATTGTGCCCGATGACGGTCGTGAGCACCGTGGCGGCGATATCCTCCAGCCGGCAGATGCCGCGCGAGGCCTGTGCGAGGTCCCACAGCGTATAGACGCCGCAGCGCGCTTCCGTGACGCCGTCGAGGTGATCGGCGTAGAGGATCGTCGGGCTCGAGCCGACGCTGACCATGGGCGCCGCGTGCCCGGCTGCGCGCAGGCGGCGCGCGGCGGCCACGGCGCTGTCGCGCTCGATGCCGGCGACCTTGCGGATCTCGGCCGGGTCCGCGCTCGCATAGGAATGTCCGCCGTGCGACATCACGCCGGCGAGCCGCACTTTGGGCTTCGCGAGATGTGCCGCGATGTCGAGCAGCACGGGATCGTCCGGCGCGATGCCGCTGCGATGCTCCCCGCAATCGATCTCGATCAGCACCTCGATCGGGGCGCCGGTTTGGTCACGCGCGAACTCGGCCACGGCGCGCGCCACCACGTCGCTGTCGAGGACGATGCGCACGGTGCTGCCCGTGGCCTGCTGGATGGCCGCGACGCGCGCGAGCTTGGCCGGCGCGATGGCCACCGCATTGAGGATGTTGCGGAACCCGCCCTTGGCGAAGTACTCCGCCTCGCGCAAAGTCGACACGGCGATCGGTCCCGTTGCCCCGCCGTGCGCGAGGCGTCCAATCTCGATGGACTTCGGCGTCTTCACGTGCGTGCGTAGGCTCACGCCCAGCGCCTGGCAGCGCGTGCGCATGGCGGTGAGATTGCGGTCGAGCCGCGCGCGGTCGAGGACGAGGCACGGCGTTTCGAGATCTTGGAGAGTGGTCATGGGCCGAGCCTCAGGATTGGATGGCGGGAAGGCCGACGAACGGCACGAGGGGAAGCAGCGAAGTTTCCAGCCGGTCGGGCCGCGCATCGTCGCGCGGCGGCAGGCCGATGCGATTGTGCCAGTAGACGGGCATGCCGGCACCGCGCGCACCCGGCACGTCGGAGGCCGAACCGGCGACGAACAGCGTGCGTGCGGGATCGGTCCCGAGTTCGTCGAGGACCGCCTGGTAGACTTCGCGCCGCGGCTTGTAGAAGCCGATGCTCTCGGCTGTGGCGATCACCGCGTACCGTGCGCCCGTGAGATCCGCGGCCTGGCGGCCGAGCCGGTTCGAGCAGTTGGTCGCGACGGCGAGGGGGACATGCGCACCGAGCGCTTCGAGCACGCCCTTGGCCTCGGGCCACGGCTTCAACTCGCCCCAGCGCCGGTCTAGTTCATCGCCGAAGGCCGCGGGGAAGCCGGCGTCGACGGCGGCCTCCCGCACCAGCGTCTCGTAGGGCCGATAGGGGCCGCAGCCGTAGGTGATCTCGAGATAGCGCTTGCGCCAGGCAAGGCCGGCGGCTTCCGAGCCCGCAACGGCGTTCCAGAGGCTCCAGGAATCGATCAGCGCCGTGAGCAGGTCGAAAATGACGGCGTCGTAGCGGGCCTGCGCAGTGTGCGTCATGTCGCGTGCTCCCTGGCCGGCCGCCGCTCCGGCATATGCGTTCAGGCCCTAAGCCTTGCCCCACTTAAGCTTTCGTCGCCGCGATAGCAATTGTTCCGCGCCTTCCCTCGACGCACGCATTGCCGTCACTCCCCGCCGTGATACCCTCCTGGCGCACGGCACGACAAGAACGCCGGCACAAGGGAGAGGAACGCCATGACGAGATTGGGGCTCGGGACGCGCGTGTCCCGTCGCAGCGTGCTGGCCGGCAGCGCCGCGACCATCGCATTTCCTTACGTGGCGCGGGCCCAGTCGACGGTCGTGCGCATCGGCCTGCCGACCAAGACCTATTGGCCGACGATCATCGCCGAGACGGCGCTGCGCCAGAAGCTCTTCGACAAGGAGGGCATCAAGGCCGAACTGACGGTCTATCGCGGCGGCGCGGAAGGCTTCGAGGCGCTGGCGGCCGGCGCATCCGATCTCGTGCTCAATTCCTCGACGAGCGTCGCGGCGGGCCTCCTCAAGGGCGTAAAGGTGCGCTGCGTCGCCAACGGTGCCAACGGCTATTACGGCTGGTACCTAGTGGTGAAAACCGACTCCAAGATCCAGGACGTGGCGGAACTCGTCGGCAAGAAGGTCGGCATCACCTCTGCAGGCTCGGGCACGGACATCCTCGCGCTCTGGACGGTCGCGGAGAAGAAAGTCGACTTCACCCGCGTGCCGCTCGGCGGCGGCGGCCTCGTTCCCAATCTCCTCACGGGCAATATCGATGCGTCGGTCCTCTACTCGCCGCTGACCTACAAGGTGATCGACGAGAAGGTGGCACGTCCGCTGATCAACTACGGCGCGGCCGTGCCGGCCCACTCCGCCGCGAGCTGGATCGCGACGGAGAAGATCATCGGCGAGCGCCCCGAGGTGCTGCAGAAGGCGCTCAATGCCCTCTACGGCGGCGTGGCTTTCCTTCAGGCCGACGCCAATCGCGACGCCGCCATCAAGCTCGTGGCCGAGATCGACGAGATTCCGGAAGCTATCGCCGCGCGTGAACTGGATGCCAACATCAAGAACCTGTCGGCCACGGGCGAATTCCAGCTCGACTGGATGGAGCGCGCCCTCGACATGGGCCGCCTCATCGGCATGAAGGACCTGGCGCCGGCCAAGGAGATGTACGTGACGACCTTCAAGCCCGTGCCAACGAAGCTCTGATCATCGACGTGCAACGCGGCCTCCAGACCCTGATCCGCTTGGCGCTGCTGGCGCTGGTGCTTGGCTTGTGGGAGGTCCTGCCTCGCATTGGCGCCGTCAATCCGATGCTCCTGCCGCCCTTGAGCGACGTCGCCACGACGCTCTGGGGCCTCCTCGGCCGCGCCAACGTGCGCGAGGCGATCGCCGTCACCACGCTCGAGGTGATCACCGCCTTCGCCATCGCCGTGCCGCTCGGCGCGGCCGCCGGCATCCTGCTCGCGGAGAACGAGTACCTCGGCGCCATCTTCAAGCCGATGCTGTTCTACGTCTTCAGCATCCCGAAATCGATCTTCCTGCCGCTGTTCATCCTCGCCTTCGGCATCGGCTTCGGCCAGAAGGTCGGCTACGCGGCCTTCACGACAACTTTCGTCGTCATGATGAGCGCGACGGCGGCGGTGGAATCCGTGCGCGGCGATTATATTCTCGTCGCCCGCTCCTTCGGTGCGACGCCCGCGCAGATCATCTGGCGCATCTACGTGCCGTGCATGATGCCGGTGCTCTTGGAAACGTTGCGCATCTCCATGATCTTCAATTTCACCGGCGTCATGATCGCGGAGATGTACGCGTCCCGCACCGGCATCGGCCACCTCATCTCGAACTGGGGCGAGAACTTCCAACTGCCGCAGCTCTTCGCAGGTATCATCATCCTGTCGGCCGTCGCCATCGCCTTCAACGAAACCGTCCGCAGACTGGAGGCGAGGGTCGGCGCATGGCGGCAGTGAGCATGAACGGCAGCGCCCGGGCGCCAGCGTCCGATATCGCGCTCGAGGTGCGCGGCCTGAGCCATGTCTACGAGGCGGGCGACCGCGCCGTCCCGGCCCTGCAGGACATCGACATGTCCGTGCGCGCCGGCCGCTTCATCGTCATCGTGGGCCCCAGCGGCTGCGGCAAGACCTCGCTGCTCATGATGATGGCAGGCCTGCGCGCGCATTCCGCCGGCACGCTGCTCTGCCAGGGCCGGCCGATCCCCACGCCCGATCCCACGCGCGTCGGCGTGGTATTCCAGGAGGCGAGCCTGTTCCCGTGGCTCACGACGCTCGACAACATCGAGTTCCCCTTGAGCCTGCGCGGCGTGCCGGCCGAGGAGCGTCGCCGCCGCGCCGAGGCGATGCTGTCCCTCGTCGGCCTCAAGGGCTTCGGCGCCCGCTACCCGCACGAACTGTCGGGCGGCATGAAGCAGCGTGTGTCCATCGCCCGCGGCCTCGTGCAGGACCCGCCCGTGCTGCTGATGGACGAGCCCTTCGCGGCCCTCGACGAGCAGACGCGCATGACCATGGGCCACGAGCTCCTGCGCATCTGGTCGACGACCAGCAAGACGGTGGTCTTCATCACGCACAGCCTCACGGAGGCCGTCTATCTCGCCGACGAGGTGTACGTGATGTCGCCGCGCCCCGGCCGCATCATCGACCACATCGAGATCACGCTGCCGCGCCCGCGCACCTACGAGATGATGGCGACCGACGTGTTCGGCCGCCTCAGGGAGCGCATCTGGCAGCAGATCCGGCACGCGCAGTGAGGCGCCCGCAATGACAGCGCCCTCGCCGATCCTCGTACGCCGCGCCATCCTCGTGGGCCTGATCGCGCTGTGGGAGATCCTGCCGCGATTGCAGGTCGTGCCCGAGCTGTTCCTCCCTGCCTTGTCCAAAGTGCTCGTCGTGCTCGCGAGCGATTGGCAGGTCTTCGGCGGCGCGCTGCTCGTCACCCTTTACGAGGTGGGCCTCGCCATCGTCATCGCCTGCGGGCTGGGCATCACAGTCGGGGCTCTCGTCGGCGGCGTGGCGAGCTTGCGCTCGCTGCTGCTGCCGGTGTTCTCGAGCCTTTACGCCATCCCGATCGTCATTCTCTACCCGCTGTTCACGGCCTGGCTCGGCATCGGCCCGCAGTCGAAGATCGTGTTCGCCGGCTTGTACGGATTCTTCCCCGTCATGCTGTCGACGGCGGCCGGCGTACGCGTGATCGATCCGCAATTCCTGCTGGCGGCGCGCAGCATGGGCGCGACGCTCACCCAGCAGGTAACGCGCGTCATCATCCCGGCGTCGCTGCCGACGGTGTTTGCGGGCCTGCGGCTCGGCGGCGCGCTGGCCATCATCGGCGTGGTGGTGGCCGAGATGCTGACGGCATCCGCCGGTATCGGCTACCTCGTGACGCTGAACCGGACGATCCTCGACAGCCCGCGCGTCTACGCCGCGATCCTCGCCATCCTGCTGCTCTCCATCCTCTACGATGTCGCCTCCCGCGCGCTCGAGCGGCGCGTGGTCGTGTGGCAATCGACCGGTCGTCAGTCGGCGCCCGCCGCGCGTCCCGTCTCAACCGCAACGCCGCAAGCAACGGCAGCCTGAAACCCGTTTCCACGAAGGATCAAAGGCCATGACCCACACGCTCCTTCCCACCACCGTCGTCGGCAGCTACCCGCAGCCCGACTGGCTCGTCCGGCGCGATCTCCTGTCGAAGTCCGTGCCGCGCGTGCGGGTCGACATCTGGCGCGTCGAGGCGCCGTACCTCGAGCAGGCGCAGGACGATGCGACGCTGCTCGCCATCCGCGACATGGAGCGGGCTGGGATCGACATCATCACCGACGGCGAGATCCGCCGCGAGAGCTATTCCAACCGCTTCGCCACCGCGCTCGAAGGCATCGATACGGAAAAGCCCGGCATCGTCCGCGCCCGCACCGGCCACGAGACGCCCGTGCCGCGCGTCACGGCGCGCATCAAGCGCACCCGCGCGGTCGAGGTGCGCGACATGGAGTTCCTGCGCCGCAACACCGATCGCGTCGCCAAGATCACGCTGCCCGGCCCCTTCACGATGGCGCAGCAGGCAATCAACGAGTTCTACACGGACGCCGACGAGATGGTGATGGACTACGCGGCCGCCGTGAACGCGGAGGTGCGCGACCTCGAGAAGGCCGGCGCCGACGTCATCCAGCTCGACGAGCCGTGGCTGCGCAATGATCCCGATGCGGCCAAGCGCATCGCCGTCAAGGCCATCAACCGCGCGCTCGAAGGGCTCAAGGTGCCGACCATCGTGCACCTGTGCTTCGGTTACGCCGCGCTCGTCTCGGGCGAGCACAAGTCGACGGGGTACTCGTTCCTGCCGGAGTTGGCGAATTGCACGGCGCAGCAGATCTCGATCGAGGCGGCCCAACCCAAACTCGATCTCGCGGTGCTGAAGGAGCTGGCGCCGAAAAAGATCCTCCTGGGCGTGCTCGACTTGAGCAGCAAGACCGCCGAGACGCCCGAGGACGTGGCGGCCCGCATCCGTGCAGGCCTAAAGGTTGTGCCGGCGGACCGGCTCATCCCCGCGCCCGACTGCGGCATGAAATACATGAGCCGCGACCTCGCCTTCGCCAAGCTGAAGGCCCTCGCCGACGGCGCCGCCATCGTCCGCGCCGAACTCGGCGGGCGGTGAGCGAGCCGCGCGGTTGCACTGCCTCCCGCGGCAAGGACCGGGACAATCGCGCTTCGCGCTTTGGGCGCGTCAGACGGCATCCCAAGTGGGGCGCCGGTCGGCGGCGGATGTCGTGGCGCCGAGGCAAAGGCGTTGGCCCAACGCTTGGATGCAACGACACCCATTGGACAATCCGGATGGAAAGGCGTCCGCCATTTCGGAGCGCAAGTACGCATCTCTCGGCATGAGACGTCAGCAATAGTCGAGGGAGTTCAATGACATCGGCGCGCTCGGCAAAGGAGCGAAGCGCACGTCCACGTAGGGTGGACCAAGGCGCGCAGGCGTCGCCACAGGGCTTGCCACCCCCCCAAATCCCCCCTATACGAAGGCCGCCGGTCGACGCCCCGCCGGTCGATCCGCCGGGGCGGCGCCTTGCGGCGCCAGCGCTCCCTTCGTCTATCGGTTAGGACGTCAGATTTTCAATCTGAAAAGACGGGTTCGACTCCCGTAGGGAGCGCCAACGAAATCAGCCTCTTAGTTCGATGCTCGGCGCCCATTCTGAGAGCGCATTCTGAGGCCTGTGCTCGTGTTGTTCTGGATACCCCGCGCATCGCCTTAGCCTGGATCAGCTCAAACGCGAACTTGCGCCACTCCCAAAACAAATGAGACCCCACTCGGGGGCCTCATCGCAGTGCGGATCGCTCTAGGGAGAACCCTCGTCACTTCAGTTGTCGGTACTCCTCGCGGCCGCCGAACAGGAAGTTGATGCGCGCTGTCACAGCGTCGATCCGCGGGTGCGAAACGGTCGGACCATTGAGGCTGCCGTTCAAGGTCGTATTGGCGAAGTCGACATGGGTGTAATCCACGCCGAAGGTCATGTTGGACGAAAACTTCCATTCGAGGCCGCCGCCGAACGCGATGCCGTCTCGGCGCGCGCTGTCGCTGAAGCCGCCAGTGAGCGGGGTCGCCGCGTTCTTGATGTCTGCGCTGGCATAACCGCCCTTGGCATAGGCCAAGGTCGAGCCGAAGACGAAGCCCAACCGTCCCGTCGCCAGAAACAGGTCGCGGGAGTCTACCGAGCAACGGAAGGAGGCGCTCGGGCAAGACGTATCACCTTGCAGCTTCGACCAGTCGTAGGACGTCTCGACGCCCAGTAGGAAGCGGCTGATCTGGTAGTTGTAGCCGATCTGGCCACCTGCCAGCGCGCCCTTGCCGAATTCCTCGACCCGTGTCCCAGCGTTGTTGAAGAAGACGCTGTCGTTGACATGGGCGGCACCGACGTTGGCGCCGATGTAGAACCCGTTGAAGTTCGGCGATTGCGCCGCGGCGGGCAAAGCAGTCGCCGTGAGTGACGCTGCGGCCGCGAGGGCCCCGATGAGGAACTTACGCATTTACTGGACTCCCAACACAGTACCATCAGTCGCTTGTCAGCATACCCATGGGCTGGAGGTTTGGCTGTCGCAAACATGCAACGTTCATCCGAGAACTGATGAACAGCAATATTAAGTAAATAGAGAAGGTTAACTACTATTTTTGCCCGATGCACGTAAGGCTCTTTGTGAGCATCAGTCTCGCGCAGCGGAACTCCCTCCGCGTCCGCACCTTTCGGTTGGTTCCCTAACCATTTGCCGAGACCCACGCGCGCCGCAGCCGTGCGGCCTCCAATCTCTGGACATCAGTTTTCTTCACGTAAGGCCGCGCCGCCGCGGGAGTTTTGTGGCCGCTAAGAGCCATGATGCCTTGCTCGCTGACACCCGCGTCGCCCAGCTCCGTCATGCCACCGTGACGGCAAGCGTCCAGCGTGACGTGAGCGGCCAGGCCGGCCTTCTCCCGGGCCTCCCGCACCCTTCGCTGCGCATAGACCATGGCGTAGGGTCGGCTGGCACCACGCTCGCCGCTCGTGAGGACAATTGGCAGGCCCAGCTTCGGTAGCGCCGCCAGGTATGCCTCGATATCGGGATAGAGCGGCCCGTCCTCGTCCTCGAGAGGAAGCCAGACCAGAGCGCCCGTCTTGGGGTGTCGGATCCGGACGTGCTGGGGCATGTCGGCCGGCCGCCAGTCGGCCCAGGTGATCTCGCCCCGCGCAACCACATGCTCCGGTCGCTGGTGCCACTCGAAGCAGATGAGGGCCGCCGCGCCTAGGTGGGGCTCGCCCAGCTCCTTCAGGGCATGCGCCAGCGCATAGACCTCGGCGCGGGTCGCGGCTGGCTTGACCGCCTTAGCGAGGTTCTTCTCGACGCCGACGAAGGGGTTCGCAATCGGCACCACGTCCGAGTGCAGGCGCTGCACGATCTTCCAGGCTCGCCGGGCGATGTCCATGGATAGGTTGGCTTGCCGCTCACGTCGGCCGCGGGGACCGTTCTTGACGGCCTCGAACAGCTTGTCGACCGCGCCGGTGCTGATCGATGCCAAAGGAAGCTGCGCGGCCGGGAAGCCAAGCTTAGTGGGTACGTCCTCGATGCGGCGGAGCGCGCGCTCATACTCCGGCTTGCTGCGGGCGGACACTTTGGCGAACGCCGCGGACTCCCGGTAGCGATCGAAGAGCCAGCCTAGCGTGCCGTAGATTGTGCTCGTGGCCGGCGACACGGGCACCGTGCCATTACCCTCGCGCCAGGCGTCTAAGAGCCGGTTCAGTGTCCGCGCGCGCTCGATGGCGGCACTGTAATCCTGGCCCAACTTCTCGCGGCCGATGGAGAAGCCGGCGCGCACGTCAGCAACATGCGGGTTCCAGTAGTAAGCGACCTCACCTGACGCCAGACGCTTCTCGATCATGTAGCGAGGCCAGGACTTCGGCCTCACAACACGTCCACCGCGTCTCTGATCGTCCCGCCATGGCCGCGCAACCGGTCTGCTACCGCGTCCAGATCCTTCTTGAGCCATACCCGCCCTCGCCCGCGAACTAAGCAGGGCTGAGGATACAACTTACCGACGCGCCGAAGGAAGGCCGCAGAAGAGACCTCACCAATATAGCCCGCGGCCATGCGCGCA
>RXJK01000209.1:0-20407 GCA_003963125.1 Hyphomicrobiales bacterium | reverse complement strand
CCGAATCTCTCTTCATCCACATTTGTCTGTCCTGGAAGCCTCAGAGCCTTCCACGCTTCTCCCCTGTTCGAGAATCAATATGCAGAAGAAAAAATTTGAATTCTAGAAAAACAGAAACGATATTCTGAAATAGATCTGGTTGTTGATGCCTTCATATCGGTCCAGTTTGGTGTTTATCACGTAGAATGAAATATTTCAGGCCAGGCAGTTTTCACTTGCACTTGGAATACAATTGTTCCATTATGCCGCTTAAGGGGTTCACGCGAGCTCCGATGTGATCCGTTAGGCGCACGAGCCTTGGGCACCCGCATCGGACCCGCACTTCCGTAACCGAGTTTGCGGCCAGCAGTGCCGCCAGCGTGCCCCATGCAGCCCGACACGTTGATAGACATGAAAACGGTTTGCGCCGTGACCGGCCAGCCGTCGTCGAGCCTTTACGCCCGTCACATCCGCGGCAATCTGGCCCCGCTCGTCAAGGCGCGGCACCCGAGCCATGGCAAGATGGTGTTGTGGATGCGTGCCGACGACTTCGCGCGCCTCTACGGCTTCTTGCCCAGCGCCGACCAGATCGCGGCCGCGCAGAAGTTCTCCAAACGACCGATCGCGACACGGCAGCGGTACACCCGCTCCGAAGCTCACGAACTAGCGCGCGCCGCGCTGTGCCAGTACCGGACCCACATTGCGGACTGGCTCAAGAGCCTTGGCCTGGAAGGGCCGGCTGGCGAAGTACCCAACATTGAATGCGTTTCCAACCTACAGGAGTGATCCTTGGCCAAGACGAATCCCCGAACGCCCGAAGAGCATCAGGCAGATCTGGCCTACGATCAGGCCAGGACCACTACGGAACGCGCGAATGCAGCCCTTGAGAAGGCGCGCGCAGACCTGGAAGGCCTCAAGGGCCAGTCGGCGACACTTGCAATCGAAGCCTTCCTCGAGGCCACACCGGGCGCCGCAACGGAAAGCTATCGGCAGCTCGAAGTCCGCATCGCCGAGCTTTCGCGCCTGGTCGAGCGCCTGACGCAGGCTGCCACTGAAGCGGCTACACGTGAAGAGAAGGCACGCGTCGACCTGATGGCGCAGCGGCACGAAGGGCTCGTGCTGAAGATCGACAAGAAGTGCCAGCAGATGGCGAAATTTGCCGAGGATGCCGTGCGGGCGATCGAACTGGCGCGCGTGGCCCAGCGTCGAATGCGCGAGCTGGCTACAGAGATCCGCGGCCTATCGCCGGTCAACCTGCCTTTGTTTGGAGACTTCCCGCTGACCGATCAGGGCGTGCAGAACGCCATCGCTTACGAGGCCTGGCGCCAGGATGCGGCTGACGGCGGCATTCTAGACCCGGCCACGACATTGCCCGGCGGGAAGACCGCTGACGGACTTTTAACAGGGCGACGACCCGCGCCGGGAAAGCCACTCGCCTCCCTGCTTCCCGCGCTCCCGGATCGCGTGCGGGAAATGTCGTTGCTTATTGCCGACGCACTCCGCGGAAAGCGGCCTGAGTTCGCGGCACCCTCGCTGTTCAGCGGCTCGCCGGCCCTCGTGGCGCGGGATCGCAAAACCCTAACCAAGCTGCAAAAGGAGAAACCTGCAAATGCCTGACATGCTGCACATGCTCGTCGAAGACGAGTACCACACACGGATCTGGCTAACCCGGATGAACGTCAAGCCCGGGTTCTTCCGACCGATCCATCGGCATCTTGTCGACTTGGCCAAGCACCTAGACGCGCTCAGCGCAGAGGCGTTGGCCAAATGGATGGACCGCCAGGAAGAGAAGATCTCCACGCGCGAGGATCCTCTCTATGTCGAGGGCAAAGCGCGTGAGCGATTAGCCAAGCTTCTGAAGTGGGGCGAGGCGACGCCGCTCGGTTTGGCACTCGCGGGCTCTCCCATGATCAACGACGCCGCGTTGCGCTGGTACGTGTGGAACAATGCAGAGTCCGACGTCGCGGTTCGCCAGCAGATCTATGGCTTGGGAGACTAGTGATGACGACCGACACCAACGCAGATCCGTACGCCGGCATACCACTTGTTCACGCCGAAGCGGAGCGCGAAATCATGGCCGCACTGCCCGACACGACCTTGCAGAGCCAGCGCGCCGCATACCTCAAAGATCGGAACGATACCGCCGTCCGGAAGATCGATCTCGAGATCGCGCGCCGTGGCATCGCACCCGCGGCTGACAAATCCGCGCTCCTGGCCGCGAAGGTCGGCATCTCTGCCAAGCCGGAGGCGGAATCCTACCGCCCGAAGCTGCCGGAGGACTTGGTGAAGGGCGCGCCTTCGGAGCGCGTGTCCGGCCTCACGTCGGAGCTTGGCGCACTTGCCCGCGATCTGGCTTTGCCCGGCGACAAGGGCAGTGAGATCGCCAGTGCGATTGCCAGCACAGCGGCCAAATTCAAAGCAGCGGAGCCGGCCGATCGCCAGACGCTCGCCTCGCAGTGGGCCGCCCAGACGCTACAGCTCGCGAAGAGCGAGGAACGCCTGGAAGCCATGAAGGCAGAGGTCATCGCCTTCCTTGGTCGCTCGCCGGGTGATGTCGCCAAGGGGCTCGCGGCCAGTCCGCAGTTGCTTGAACCCAGCCTCTTTTTTGGGCTGCTCAATGAAGCGCGGCGCGCAGCCTACTTCGCCAGCAAGACAGGCAAGCCGAAATGAACGACGCACGGCATCAGGCGGCCCAATATCTAGAAGCGACCTACGGCATCTTCCCGAAGGCCTTCTGGGTCGAAATCGCTGTGTTTGTTCTGTTGCGCGCTTCGCCGGTGGAAAGGCGTGATGCGATGGCGCGCATCGCACAGGCGTCGCTGGCCGAACCGCCGCGCCAACAGACGAAGACGACCCGCAGAGCGCTTCCCTTGGAGGACTTCTGACATGAGCCAGCAGGAGCAGCTCGGACGCCTCTACGGACAGCAGCTCGCCAATCTACAGCCGGCGATCGTGCTCGGCCTGATCCGCGAGATCTTCGACAGGATGGAGCGCGACGACCAACGCGACGCGCTTCAGGTTTGCCTGGATGACTTGTGTCGGCGGCAGCGCCGAGCACGGATGAATTAGAGGAGCAACGGCCGCCCCGAGGGTTGCAGCCCCCGGGAAGCGGCGAATGGAGAGTGACATGGACAAAGCAAATGTAGCCGCTTTATCGGCGGATTTCAATACCCATGCGGAAACTGAAGAAATCTCATTTTATTCGGATTATGAAACCTTCTCCGATAATCACGAAAGCGCGCTTCTATATGCGCAGTGGGGCTTGGCCATCGTGCCCGTGTCTGAGGGCAAGCCGTACGTCCCTACCGTGTTGGCTTCCAAGTCGCTGAGCCAAGTCGACCAGTGGTGGCGGCACAATCCGTTCTTTGAGATCGGCTTTGTCCCCGCGGCATCCAACATGACGGCGCTGCAGTTCGGCCGGCTTGATTTCAAGTTGCTGTCGTTCCAACCGGAGTGGCTGGCCGGGCTCGAGCGCGACGGCTGCGACATTCGTCGTCAGGGCTGTTGGATAGGCCTTTTCGATGGCCGGCCGACTTCACACTCGCTGCGCACGTTCCCACACACGTTCCGCATCCTTGGCGAAGGCGACACGGCCACCATGGTCTTCCGCGGCCGGCTTAAGAGACCTGCGCATGAGATCTCGCCGCAACTAACGGCGCCCGAGCTGCTGATCCTGCCGGCCGAAGGACTGAACGGCCGGCGCCTGCTGTTCGACCCGGTGACGGATGACAACGAGGATCTGGGGCCGATGATCAGCCATCTTCCCCCGTGGATACACAAACACCCGAAAGAGCCGAGCGAGCTGCATGAGATGGGGACGTTCGAGGAAGCCGGCATGTTTGCACAACGTGACCCGTCCGAGGATCTGCCGGCTACCGTTGTAGGGCCGATCTCGTTCAGCCAGGTCCTGCAGCGCGAGGTTCCGCCAGTGCGGGAGCTGATCCCCGGCTTGGTGGAAAAGGGAATTGTCACAATGCTGGCCGGCCCTGGTGGCGTGCACAAGAGCCGCACGGCCGTGCATTGGGGACTGAGCCTCGCAGCGGGAATGCCGGTCTACGGGCGCTCGGTGGAGCGGTGCAGCTTCGTGTACCTCTCGCACGAGGACGGCGACGACCAGGTGGCGTTAAGGGCTCAGGGCATTGCCCGCCGGTGCGGGATACCCACGGACTTGGAGAATGCTTTCTATTGGGACCTGAGGGACGGCAACCAAGGCCTCTACAGTATCTCGGAGCAGAGCGGTGTGCAGCCGTTGCCATTTGCCGACCGGCTGAAGGCGTTCCTCGGCACCGTCCCGGGCCATAAGTTCATCGTGGCCGACAGCGCCTATAACGTCCTGCAGTTTGCCGGCAATGCCAAGATCAACGAGGCGCTGGTGAAGGGCAGTCTCGAGGCCCTGAGCCAGCTTTGCCGAGCGACCGACAGCACGATGGTCCTGCTATGGCACCCTTCACAGGCGGGCCAGGCGCGCGGCGACGCCTCGGGCTGGTCAGTCGCCTGGCATAACGCCCCCCGAGCCAGGCTCAGTCTGAGCGAGAAGCGCGATGGGGAAAAGCTGCTGGAAGGCTTGTACGAGCTGCGCTGCGAGAAGCGCAACAATGCGGCCAAGGGCGAGCCGATCCTGCTGCGCTGGGATGACGGCGTGCTTACACCCCCGAACTTGGCGGACCAGGCCAGCCAACGCAGCGCGCTCCTCGAGGCCTGCATCCGCGTGGCGATCATGGCTGCACGGTCCGGCTCGCCGATCCAGACACAGAAGAAGGTGAATGCTTGGCAGCTCGAGGAAGTGGCCAGGGTTGTCGGCCGACCCGTCAGCAACACGATGCTGAAGGAAGAACTGTCGCGCGCCCTGAGCCTGCGGCGGCTGCGTTATGTGCCGGGGAAGAGCAAGACGATCGCAGGGTATTTCCCGTTCACGGCTGATCCCGATGGCTATTTACCGGAAGCGGAGTACGAGAAATTGCTCCGGCAGGACTAAAAATGTGGGCATCTCAATTCTAATTTGGTGGAGGGTCGTGGTGGAAACCGGTGGAAACCGGCTTTTTCGGCAAAGGTGGAAACCGGTGGAAACCCAGTGGAATCCCGGTGGAATCCGGTGGAGAGTGTGGTTTCCCCATACCCCTTCCCGCCCGCAGCGGGGCCTTGGGTTGGCCCCTGTGCGGTGTGCTGGTAGGATTTGAAAATTCGAGGTGAAAATAGGGGATGCGCAGAAAATAACATTTTTGGCCAAAAAGTAGGCGTCGAAAATAAACCGGACCCGCGCCAAAACCCCTTGAATCAGGCGCTTATACACCCCGAAATTCCGGCCTAATCGGCAATCGCGCCGACTCTCGTAATCCTGGCCGAAATGGGAAGCACCTCACGCCTGCGCCCGCTGGACGATGTCGGCCACTGTGTTCTTGCTCAAGCCGAGGTTGCGGCCGATCAGGCGGTAGCTCAGGCCTTCTTTGTGCAGCTCGAGCACCTTAGCGGCTTTCTTGTCGCTGGGGCGCTGGCCCACCCGCCGGCCGAGCACCTTGCCCTTGGCTTTCGCCGCGGCTAGGCCGCTCTTGACGCGGTCCCGTATCAGGTCCCGCTCAAACTCTGCGATGCCGGCCAGCATCGTTGTCATGAGCTTCCCCATGGCGCTGGTGCGATCATAGGCCAGTCCATTGAGGCTCAGGAGGCTCACGCCCCACTCTGAGAGATCCTGCAGCGTCGCCAGAAGATCTTGCGTGGAGCGGCCCCAGCGGCTCATCTCGCTTACGAGGACCGCGTTCACCTGGCGCTTGCGGGCTAGCTCGAGCACCTTGGCGCGCTCCGGCCTGTTGTCCTTTGCTCCGGAGGCCTTCTCGGTGAATACGCCGACAACTGTGTGCCCCAGACGCTCGGCATAGGCCTGCAGTTCCCGGACCTGACGATCGGTGTCCTGCTCCGCGGTGCTCACGCGGGCATAGATTGCAACGTGTCCCATTTGAACCTCTTGGATCTGAGGTGGAGAAAAACCCCGAATTTTCGCGGAATCATTCCCTCCATTATGTGTATCAAATAAACAAATGTCCACTTGGGACATTCTCGTGGGCAAAATGCCAGCTGTCGAGATGGTGGCGATTTCAGCCAGGGTTCGGCTCGAGGTATGGAAAGCGCGCCGGTATTGGGTTGCTGCTACTAGACCCGGGTGGGGTGCCGGCGGGGTCGGCCATTGCGATCCTGCACTCATCGGCCGCCCCCGATCCTATTTCGCGGCGTCTTCGGCGGATCTCAAATTCAAATTTTATCGGCGACATGCAACACAAGTGACTTCAAATTTTGGGCGGACCGGATTTAAAAAGCGGAATTAGAATCTCGCCATATTTGACCGATATTTGCTTATATGATACCCTGCGTAAGCTTTTCGCGAAAACGCAGACCCGTACGGAGTAATCGAGTATGTCTTTCATGTTGAACTTGACCCCCTATTTTACGGCGGTCGACGAGGCGCACCTTGCCCGGGTGGCTGCAGCGCGGTCGGCCTGTGTCTCCGCCATCAGCTCGGCCGAGGCTGCCTATCGAGAGGCGCCGACCGATGCTGGCGCGACGAAGCACGAGGCTAACCGCATCTACGCCGAGGCGATCAAGGCGGCAGAGGCCGACCGTGACGCAGCCATCGCGGCCTCGGAAGCCGAGCGCCGGCGCCTATACGACGCCCCCAAGCTCAATGGCTTCAACGATCACCTGCGCTTCGACACGCTCGACGACGCGACTGCCTACCGAGATGCTCATGCTCTTGAAGCCCCGGTATCGATCGTCGAAGTCCTGACGGACGGGGCGGCGGTCTGATTTCACCGGCGAGGTATCTCATCAATGCCGGTGACCTGGCTCTCCTGGAACGCTGCAGCCCTCTTCCCTCGCGCGGCTGGGCCGGGAGAGCCAATTCCTCAAGCCCCTCGAGATCGGTGCACGTCTCTGCCATGGCGTGGGCTGGCTCGAGGGGCTGTTAGTTCGGGAGTAGGCAGTGGCCGAGAAACAGAGCTTCAAGAACTTGGCCAAGCACAGCGCCGGTTTCGGCCTGCAGGGCGGGACGTACGCTGTGAGCGTCGCCGGCGTCGGCCAAGGCGTTGTCGATCTGGTGCGCCTCAATCCGCGCAGCTCGGCCGGCTTCGATGTTCTGGCTTCGCATCGTGCGGATGGCAACACGACGGTGCGGCTACCTGCCGGCACATATCAGCTTCACGTCACGGGCGCCGCCGGCGTCTCGGCGACCATAGAGGGAAAGTGAGCCATGGCCGAAGTGGATCGTAGCGCGGCGAAGGCCGCGGGCTATGCGGATGTTGAAATTAATGGCTTTCTCGCAGCGCGCACGAAGCGTGACACGTTCGAAGCGAAGTTCGATCGCCGGCGCGCCACGGCGTATGACTACACCGACGAGCAGATCGACCAATACCTCGACGCCAAGCTGACCGACGTCGAACGCGCACTGCTTTCTGGCCCAGCCTATAGCGACATGCGCGACGCGCTGAAGCCGCGCCCTGAAAAGGACGACCTACTGCAGCGGCGGAAGGACTTCGAGGCCAAGATCAACCGCGCGGCTCTCAAACGGGGGGGCTTTTCGGACGAGATGATCGACAATGCAATCGCCAACTCGGTGAAGGATCCGACCCCGTTCACGGCTCTCTATGCGCGCCTCAAGTCCATCGACGAGGCTGGCACCAAGGCGCTGCAGGATCTCGAGCGCCAGGCCAGCGAAGAGACGCAAGCGCTGTACGAGAAGGTCTTCGGCACGCGCTGATGGCTTAGCGGTCTCGCATCACGAGTGCGACGGCGGCCACGATTGCCAGCGCAGCTAAGCCAGCGGAGACATCGATTTCAGGAGCCGAGACACTGTGAACATGATGCTTGGCGAGGGCGCCTGAACAGGACGCCATCAATGCCCCGAGGGCAACTAGGATACGCGGCATACGGACACCCGAAAGGTTGATTTTGAAAGAACGTACCCGGAGCAAGGTTGATCAGTCAACGAATGATCTGATGCGGTGCACGCGAACCATAGTCAACGCGGGCATCTGAAAAACAAATGGCGGAAGAACGCCGGGGGAGCGCCTTCCGCCAAAGGTACACGGCCGCAAGCGGGACAACTTGGCCGATGAGGTCAACGTTACACCGGCACGAGTGATCAAACGGTTAGCGGATGGCGGTGAGACGGAGTTCCTGGTCGTGCTTCAAAACGTTCCTTCTCGCCCCTGGCATTGGTGGGGCGCTTTTTTTGAAGAACACTCGCCAAAACAGAAAGGCGGCAGGAGACCATGACATCTCCTACCGCCGGTGCCCTGTGAAGCACGGCGCGGACCGTAGCTCAGAGGACTGAGGAAAGCGTTACTCGTCGCGGAGCAGCTTCGCGGTGAGAAGGACGAGGTAGAGCACGAGAAGCAGGGCGCTGGCTCCGAATGTGATGCCCATCGCGAAGTACATGGCCGCCTCCGATCTAGATCGCGTGAGCATATCCCGACTTGACGAGCGGCTGAAATCGCGAAAGAACAAACAGGGAACAAGACCGGGGGTGAGCATGGCAACGCGCAATCGTCGGCCGGGCTACAGCCACGCCCAGCAGGGATGGCTACTCGAGGCAATGCGAGCAGCCAGGCGTGCGATCATTGAGTGTGGCGAAGCCGAGCGCCACGGTACGCCGCGGCGGGCGAAATGCGACGCTGCTCAGGCTGCAATCGATGCTCTGGCTGAAGAGCTAACGGGCAAGGCGAACTTCTATCACCTAGACCCGCACTAGCGTCGCACAAAGGAAAGCCCGACGATGCAGGGGGACATCGCCGGGCTCGGCTCCCTCTGGAAGCGCCGGGGAATTCGCGAGGGGGATGCCCTTCAAACGAGTTGATCCCACAGCCGTTCCGGCGATGCGCTACGATCGAAACAAGAAAGCCGATGGAGGTTGGCGCTCCACCGGCTATGTCCGCGGCGAGGTCTCATGCATTGCGGGGCGTGAGGTGCTGTAAGCGGACGGCGCTCCTCTAAAGTCACGTGGACAAACGCGCAAGGGGTTCTTATCGAACGAGTAAACCTGGCCTTCACCTTGGCGCACTCCAGAAAAAAGCCCCCGCCCGAGAGGTCACTGGACGGAGGCTAGGTTCTAGGGAGATGAAGCGACCAAACACTCGCTCGGTCAGTCAATGACCCGACGAGAGAAGGGTTGCACGGACGCTGACCCGCGCATGGTGCAAAGCGGAAATGAGCCTAGATGCCTCGATTGTGCTTCCTTGAGCCGTGCAAGCCGACACTGGCCAACATGATCCCCGCCGGCCCGTGCCGGGATTGGCTCAAGTTGAAGTGTCCCGCCTGGCGCACTGCCAACGCCGAGCGCTGGCGCCACTTCGAGAAAGCGTAGCTGGTAAGCTAGCCTCCCCTTCGCTTAGGCATCTTGGGCATGACCCGCTTCATGTATTGGTCAAACAGCGGCACCGTGAAGGAGGTTTCGCCATGCTGCTGGCTGTAGATCATGCCTTTGCGAATGAGGTTGTTGCGAACAGGTGCAACGGTCTCGACCTTCACCCCGAGCGCTTCCGCGATGTCGCCAGATCGATGAGGGCCAGGTCCTAGCTCTGCCATCGCACGCAGATAGTCCTTCTCCCGATTGGTCAAGCGGTCAAATCGAACTCGGAAGAAGCTCTTATCCAGGCGGTCGATTGCCTTCTTGTGAGCCTTCCGCACCGTGTTCAAATCAATTGGGCTCTTTTCAGAGATGTTCCAGGAATGATAGCCCCACTCCTGTAGGAAGTAGGGATAACCCTCTGTTACCTTGATGATTTCGCTCAGCGCTTGAGCATTGAACTCAGCGCCCTCGGCTTTTGCGGGATCTTGGAGCGCCTTCTTGGCGTCTGGGGTTGAGAGCGGGCCGATTGGCGGAAACTCGAATAGTCGCTCCGCATAGGACTTTGACCGGCCCATCTGGCCAACAAGCTGTGGCAGCCCGGCCCCGACGAGGATCACCGGAAGCTGCTTTTGGGTCACTCGATGAACCGCCATGATCAGCGCACTCAACTCGGCCTCATCAAGGTACTGCAGTTCATCAATTATCAGTGCCACGGGCCGCTTGCGCGCTTTCGCGGCTTCGCCAAGGGCGACGAAGAGTTGGGTGAGATCGCTTTCGAGGTCGCCCGTATCCGCAACACCAGGCTCCGGCTTTACGTCCAGCTCGAGACCTTCGTATTTGATCTTTACGCTGCTGATGAAGCTGCGAAGCACGCGAAGCGCTTTCTTTGCCACTTCGCTTGCAGCGCCGACGCGATCCATTTTGAGCAGCACACGCCGCAGTTCCGGCACGAGAAGGTCGCCAAGGCGTTTGCCTTCATGGGCCTCAACGAACACCGCTTCGTAGTTGGTGTTCTCCGCAATCTTCTGCACCTCGTTCAGAAGGACGGTTTTCCCAACCCCGCGAAGGCCTATGAGTATAAGCCCCTTGGCAGGACGCACGGCTGCGATGCGTGCAAGCGACACTTCGGCGCTTTTCAGAATGTCACTTCGGCCCGCCAGTTCGGGTGGGGGCGTTCCCGCGCCAGGAGCGAAGGGATTGAGCGTTTCTTCCATTGTAGCGGCCTTAGGCAACTTACGGACCTTACCAACCTTATCGAAATTATCGATCTTATCAAGTTTAGGCCGAAGCCGACGTTGGGCGCCGGCAAGCTAGCATTTGTTTCCTGGATGCGCTGGCGAAGCAAAAGGCCCCGGAGCGGCAAGCCCCGAGGCCTCAACAGGTCGTCACGAACTCTTACACGTAGTGGCTGGGATTTTTCGCCCGCATCTCCTTGAGCATCGCCATGACCTTGTCACTCTCGTCGACGCTTTCATCGAAAGTCAGCGGCTCGACCGGCTCTACGTGGCAGTCGGCCGGATCGATACCAGCGTGCTTCAACACATACGAGGCCATCAGCAACGCGATGTGGTCCGTACGATCCGCGCCGCTCTGCAGGTGGTCGCGTTGGTTCTCGATTGCGATGGCCGCGTCGACAAGCCAGGAGGCACGGGTGATCTCGTGATGCGTACAGTTCGTGACGAGATCTTGCAGTTCCTCGTTGGCCGGCCCCCCGTCGTCTTCTCCGCTGGCGAATTCAGCGCGGGCTACCTTCACAAGTTCCAGCATGCGCCGGCCGTCGTCGCTAGGTTCCCAAACGTCAGCTTCGACCTCTGGCTCTGCAGTCTTAGCCTGCCACGGTATCAGGGCGGCTAAGAAGCCTGTGAATGTCCCGACGACGGATTGGCGAATTATCATGGACCGTGATACACTCTGTCTCGACTGATGCATTGGCTGATCTCCTGTGCTGGTCATGGCCCCACGGTGTTCCCGCACCGGGGGCCGCTTCGTTTCTACTCCTGACGCTACAAATCCCTTTGCGCGAAGCGCGGTGCGAACTTACCGAGCGCCCGGCGATCTTGTCCTGTTCTTGCCTGCCAGAAGGCTTTCCCATCGGCTAGGCGCATGCGGTTCGGCACGAGCTTGATGCCCAACTCCGCTTCGATCGCATTGTAGAGCGCCGTGCAGATACCTTGGCGCCGGTCGTCGACTGAGTACACGACGACATCCTGCACGCAGCCGAGGCGCGTGTTGAGCGCAGCGCGGGCCACTGGCACGCCATCACGTGTCACGTGATACACAACGAGCCCGTTTCCGATCGGCGCGCTCTTTACGGCGTACGCCCTTCCCTGCTTATCGTGGATCTGCATTGGCTAGGCGCTCCCACCCTTTCCTCCGCCGCCTCGCTCGATCTCGAGAATGAGTTGGCGGATTGCTTTCATAGTTGCTTGCACCCACTCCTCAATCGCTGCCTGATCCGCACTTTGCGGCGAAAGGGCAGCTCGAAACTTGTCCTCGATCAGCTTCAAGGCTCCGGCTCGCTCAGCTTTCGGGACCGCCACAACGGACAAGGCCATGCGGTGAACAGCCTCAAACGCAGTGTCCACAAACTCACGCGTGCTCTCTTCCATCCCTCAAGCCCCTGCATTGACGCGCGTGTTGACTTCATCGCTGGCTGCGCCGTCGCTAGCTTGAAGTTGCTGAGATGTATCCGGCGGCACTGCATTCGGCCGGAACGCCACGCACGCTTGCCTTGATTGGGCAACTATTCGAGAAAATCGAACATTATCCCGATTCTCGATCACGGGCCTTGAGGTGATTTTTACAACCTATTATGATTCATAGCGAATATAATAAATCGGCCCCGACAGGTGTTCCACCACCCGCCGAGGCCTTGATCAACCCGCTACCGGAATAGCGAGAGACCCGTGTTCACCAGTACAACCAGCGCGAGCCGCTGGCCAGCGCGTGCTGCCTGGCTATCCGCAGCCATCTTTTCCACAGCCTCCATCTCCACCAACACCGTCTATGGGTGGAGTAAAGGCACCGATCTCCCGACATCCATCATTTGGGCCGGCGTGGCCGCGGCGGTCGCGGTCGTGTTCGGCCTGAGTTGGCCCGCCCTCATCCAGGCGGTCGAGAGACGCCGCTGGTCGGCTGCCCTTGTGGCCCTGGCTGCCTTGCTGCTTTCAGGCGCCTACAGCGTCACGGCGGCGCTCGGCAGCGCGTCCGGCGGCCGGACACAGGCCGCGAACGAGGAAAAGGACACCACGGACGCTCGGGCCCGCGCGCAAGCCGCGTACGACGCTGCGAAGGCCGAACTAGCCAAGCTGGCCCCTGCGCGCACGATCGGCGAACTCGAGGCGCTGAAGGTGCAGGCGCAACGCCAGCCGCAGCGGTTCGACTGCGCGGCCGTGAATGGCTCGCTGGCGCTGTCCTGTCCGAAGCTGGACGCCGAGCTGTCCAGGGCGCGGACGCGGGAACGCTTGCAGGCTGCTCTGGACAAGGCGTCCGCAGACCTGTCCGCGGTCCGGCCGACGAAGGTGGCCAACAGCGACGCGGCAGCTCTCCAGCGCTACCTGAAGGCCCTTGGGGCGGACATCAGCACCGAACGCCTGAACGACCTCCTCGTCCTGCTGACTGTCTTCATGGTGGAGGCCGGCGGCGGACTGTCGATGGCCCTGGGGATGGCACTGTCCGGGCCCGCGTCCAGGCCTGTCCAGGAGCGGACGACAGTGGGGGACACCAGGCCGGACACCGGACATGTGAGTGTCCGTCCGCCTGCGTCCGCCCCTGTCCAGCTGCGTCCATCCGAAGTGTCCGAGCTTACAGACTGGCTCCGGGGGCAGGGTGGAAAGGCGGAGACCTCGATGCGGCGTCTGGCGTCCGTTCTTGGACGTTCGTCGTCCGGCGTCCACGAAGAGATCAGGCGCCTTGTGGCCCTTGGGGCGATCACCTCGAGTGCAGGCCCGCGCGGGACCATGCTGGCGTTAAGTCGACCAAGCTAGATCGAACACAGATCTGGCGCTATGAAAGGGCCTTGTTATTTGCAATCTCTAGGACCTCATAATGGCCACCATTGCTCAACCAACCGTCATGTCACTTCTGTTGAACCTGCGTTCGGGCGGGCAAAAGATGGGTTCTGGTACCGGATTCATCGCAATGGCACCTAAGGGGCCGGTCCTGGTGACCAACCGGCACAACGTGACAGGTCTTCATCAGGAAACGGGCGCCACTTTGCACAGTGGGGGGCTCGTACCCGATGAGATCGAGATCGTGCACAACCGCGCCAACAAACTTGGCGAATGGGTGACGCGCGTGGAGAAGCTGCATACAACATCAAACGCTCCCGCCTGGTTTGAGCATCCGACGCACGGCGCCAAAATGGATTGCGTCGCATTACCGCTCTCAAAGCTAAACGAAGTGCAGCTATATCCTTACGACATGAGTTCCAATGCAGGACCGCCTATTGCGTTTGGCGTTGCTGACATTGTAAGTGTCGTTGGTTTTCCTTTTGGAATGACTGGCGGTGGCGCCTGCGCGATCTGGGCGACTGGATTCGTGGCCTCGGAGCCGGTCGTCGACTTTAACAATTTGCCACTGATGCTCATCGACTGCCGTAGCCGTCCCGGCCAGTCCGGTTCGGCCGTTATTGCGTATCGCGGTGGCGGGACTGTAGCGCTTGAAGATGGCTCAACTGCAATTTATGGCGGACCTGTATTTCGCTTTTTGGGCATCTACAGCGGACGCATAAATGCTCAGTCGGATTTGGGTTTTGTTTGGAAGCGTGAAGCCGTGGCAGAAGTCGTTGCCGCCGTAAAGTAGGCCATTCTGAAAGCCTGCTAAGCCATTGACTGTCAATGCGCGAACAGTTGGCGAACGTCACAGAATGGCGTTGATACTGCAGATAAATTGGCAGATTTTCAATCTGAAAAGACGGGTTCGACTCCCGTAGGGAGCGCCAGAAAATCTCATAACGGTCTGATTTTATTGAAGTTTATTTGTGGTGGGACAGTTGAGGAGTCGAACTTAGTCGGTTAATAGGAAAATTCACTCGCTCAGCAAAGATATCTGTGTGGCCTCCCCCCATTTTTTCACTTCGAAACAAACGGGAAGTGGCAACCAGCAACCTCAAGCTTGGTCGGCTGCGCGATGACAGCTTCCGTCGATGTCGGCAGCAATCTGATAGCGACCGTTGGTCAGCTAACCCGATGGGCTACAAGCGGTCTTGTTCCCGGATCGGGATGCGGCGTCGCACAAGCCTGTTCGATGTGACCGCGCCCGAAGTTAGCCGGTTTCAGAAGATGACAGCCTCAAGAGTGATGATCAGTGCAGTGCACCGAGAGATAACCGCGGCCTTCAACGGGCCGCGGTTCATAGGCATCAAGGCGTGCAGACGTCACTCAGCGTCATTTGATGGCGCTTCGCCACTGTGACTACTTTATGCTTTTCGCCGCCCATTCGAGCAGCACCCGAGCTACGTCAAGGTTGTTTTTTTCGAGCATTACCATATGACCGTTGCCCTTCACGCCAACGTCTTCCAATCGAAGAAACTCGGCCGGCACGCCTGCCTGCTTCAGGTAAGCGGCAGTGCAATGATCGTATACCGCATGGTAGGAAGCTTCGGCCGCAACGATGAGGACTGGCGTTTTGGTGAGATTGGCCAGCTTTCGTGCCGGCTGCTTCTGCAGCCAGCAGGGGGAGAGCCCAGCCGCGTCCGGCTTCTCCTGTTGCATCAAAGCGATCTCATCAGGCGAAGTGACGGGAGGATCATACGTGATCTTGATATCCGTTGGGCCCCACGGCCGCGCCTTTGCATCGCCGAGAACCGCATCTCGAAATGGCGGACCAAGGGGCTCGACAGCGATAATGCCTTTCACGAGCGAGGGCCTTGCATCCGCGATCAGCCAGCCAAAAGCACCTGCCTGACTATGCGTGAGGAGAATGGCAGGGCCGATGCGGTCGAGCAGCGCCGCACCAGCCTCCTGGACGAGCTTCTGGGTCTCCGCATTGCTCGCAAGAAATTCCACCTGCGTCGCATAGAAGGCGTCGAACACCGGATCGCCCATCCGACCCGAGCCAGGCCATTGACTATGCGCCTTCGCCTGGGGCCAGGTGCCGAGTTCGCGGGTCGCGGTAAAAAGCTTTTCAAGCGCGGGAGCGGAGAAGTTGCGCAACTTGCCATCGAGTTCCGGATGCCAGGCCGAGCGTCCCCGCGCTGGCTGGTCGACCATGTAGACGACATACCCGCGCTCGAGAAAATACTGCGCCCAGCCGGGACGACCATCCGGCGTGCCGAGCCAATTGGTTCCGGTTTGCGCGGCGCCATGGAACAACACGAGAGGGTACGGCTGGCTGACTGTCTTGGGTCGCAGCACTTCGACGTACATCGCGCCCTGCATGACCTGCTTGCCGCTCTCGCCGACGTACTGGCCGCCGACAAAAAAATAGCTCATGCTTGCCGCTGCACTGACGGCGGACAATGGTGGAGGGTCGCTCGCGAAGGCAACAGGCGACATTGCAATCGAAACCGAGGTAATGAGGCTAGAGAGGAGCTTGGCATACTTCATCGCAGTCTCCGTGTAATGGGTGTGCTGACTTATCGTTGGACGTTTTGCGGACCGGTGATGTGCTGCAGCGTTTGCAGTTGCGCGCTACGTGGAATGACCAGAGAGCAAGTGGCCTGGGATCGGCAGCTGCGCCTCGAGCACTTGACCAGTGTCGCTGTCTGTGAACACGAGCCTCGATGGATTGAGAGGGTCAAAGGCAATGTTTGTGATCGTACGGCCTGCGCAGCTTTCGATCTTATGTGTCGGTACACCGTGCCGATCAACGCGCCAGACGCACCCATGGCCGGGGTTGGCGAACACGAGCCCATCTTCGCTATCGACAGCGACACCATCCGGACCGCTCGTCCCACCAGGTGTGTGGGCGAACACGTTGGCCTTACCGACGATGCCGTCGCGCGACACGGGCATCCGCCAAATCTGGCAAGCACGCGTCATCGCAACAAAGAGCCATTTCTGATCACGCGAGAGAGCGATGCCGTTGGGGCTCGGGGCAGTGTCAATAAGTCGTTCGATCCGCCCATCGTTGGTCAAGCGGTAGACACGCCCTGACGGGTCCTGCATGCCCGTCTGGCCCTGGTCGGTGAAGTAAATGTCACCGTTGGCGGCAATGATGAGGTCGTTCAGGCCTTTGAAACTCTCGCTGCGCACGTGGCTGTAGTGCGAGGTGACGCTCCCTGACGTTGGGTCCAACCGCATGAGACCGCACTTGTAATCCGTGATGTAGGCGGTGCCGTCGCTGGCGATCTTCAGACCGTTCGGCCAGCCATCGTAGGTGGCAATGAGCGTCCAGGTGCCGTCTCGCGCTATGCGAAAGACGCGACCGTGCGGAATATCCGTAATGTAGAGATTGCCTGCACTGTCGAACGACGGTCCCTCAAGAAAGCTGTCGATCGCTTGTCCCGCTTTGTTGGCATCAGCCCAAGGCGTCATTCGTTTGGTCCGAAACTCGTTCGGCAAGCTCGAGAAGACCTGGGACGACAAGCGCTCCGGTGGGGGAAACCAGCTCATATCGCGCGCTTCTCCTTGAGACTTTGGATCTCGGCTGAGGTGTAACCCAGATCGCTTAGCAACGTGAGAGTGTCCGCTCCGAGTTCAGGTGGCGGCGCATTAGGAGCGGGGTTACCGCTGCGGAGGCGGAAGCCCGAACGAACAACCTTCACTGGATTAGCGACGCCCGGGACATCGTCGAAGGTGTGTACGACGTCGCGCGCTTTTATTTGGGGATGCTCGAGCACCTCGGGGACCGAGAGCACTTCGCCGGCAGGTACGCCCCCGGAATTCAGAACCGTGGACCAGTGGCTCGCCGAATGCTGGGCAAGGGCCGCATCGATCTCGGCTTTGAGGGCTGCTCGGTTGCGCTTGCGGTCTTCCCGTTGCGCGAAGCGTGCATCGCGGGCCAGCTCCGGCTTCCCGATGAGGACTGCCAGCGTCTCGAACTGCTCCTGCTTGTTGGCCGCGATGTTTAGAAGTCCATCACCCGTTTTGAAGGTGCCTGAGGGCGCCGCTGTCATATTCTCGTTGCCCATCGGTTGAGCCGCCACCCCGGCGATAAGCCAGTTGGAGACTGCCCACCCCATCGTGACCAATGTTGCCTCGAGCATGGAGACGTCGATCATCTCGCCCTCTCCCGCGCGCTCACGCCTGACGAGTGCTGCCGAGATCGCGAACGCCGCCGTGATACCACCGATGGTGTCGGCCACAGGATAGCCGACACGCAACGGTGCCGAAGCTGGATCGCCCGTCACGCTCATCACGCCGGACATACCCTGGATGATCTGGTCGTAGGCTGGGTTGTTTCGCAGCGGTCCGTTCTGGCCAAAGCCAGATATGGCGCAGTAAACGATGTCGGGCTTCACGGACCTGATGTCCTCGTATCCCAACCCTAGCTTGTCCATCACGCCGGGCCGGAAGTTCTCTACCACCACGTCCGCCGTCGCGACCAACCGCCTGAAGATCTCCTTGCCCTCATGGCTCTTCAGGTTGACCGTGATCGATCTCTTTCCCGCATTTTGCGCGAGGAACGAGGCGCCCATGAGAGCTGCATTCAGTTCCGCGGACGCGCCGAGCTGGCGCGCAAGGTCGCCGCCGTTGGGCACCTCGACCTTGATCACGTCGGCGCCGAGCAAAGCAAGCTGGTAGCAGCAGAACGGACCGGCCAAGACGTTGGTCAGGTCAAGGACGCGGATGTCGTCCAGTGTTTTTACGCTCGACATCTTGCCTCCGGTGGTAGCCGTTACGCCATCACTCGGACTGGATTTTTGCGTTAGTGATCACGCGGCCCCAAAGCGCCGTATCGTCCCGTACGAGGCGCGCAGCGTCGGCCGGCGCGCTGGCGACGCCGGTGGCGCCCTGAGCAAACAATTTTTCCTTCACGTCAGGCGGAGTGATCGCCTTGGCGATGTTTGACTGTAGCCAGGTAATGACCGCTTCCGGCGTGCCCTTAGGGGCCATGAGGCCAAACCAGTTCTCGACCACGTAGTCGGGGAGACCTGCCTCTTTCGTCGTCGGAACCTCCGGCATTGCGGCGGAGCGCGTGGGCGAGGTGACTGCGAGCGCGGTTAGCGAATTGCCCTGGACTTGGCCGATTACAGTTGGCGGAGCCGCGATAAGAAGCTGCACCGCATTGGACAAGACGCCGTTTACGGCGTCGCCTGCCCCCTTAAACGGCACGTGCACGATGTCGACCCCTGCAACGCTCTTGAAGTACTCGGCAGCAAGATGGGTAGAGCTTCCACGTCCGCCGGAACCATAGTTCAGTTTGCCGGGGTTGGCTTTTGCGTAGTCAATGAGATCCTTCAGCGTCTTGAAGCCCGTCGAGGGATGCACGACGACGACGACGGGCGTCGTGGCCGTTGTCGTGATCGGAATGAGGTCGGCATCGTGCTTCCAATCGAGCTTCGAGAAGAGCCCGGCCATCATCGCGTATGATGTGTCCGAGGCGACGAGCGTGTAACCGTCGCCCGTGGCCTTTGCAACGGTGCCGTAACCAATGCGGCCGGCAGCCCCGGCCTTGTTCTCAACAACGAAGACTTTGCCCGTTTGCTCTTGCAGCTTGAGGGCTGTGAGACGTGCAACAAAGTCGCTCGTACCGCCCGCGGCATAGGGAACGATGATCCGGACAACTTTGTCAGGATATTGGGCAAAGGCGGACGTGCCGGTAAAAATAACAATGGCCGCGAATGCCACTCTAAAGAACGCTGTCATGAGAACTCCCTAGGTCCGTTGATTGGTTGGTTGCTTAGTTGGCGTATTGTGCGACGAAGCCCTTAGGCATTCCCGCTTCTGGCACATGGCCATAGAGCGCTTCCCCGGGGAGAGCCGAGAGGATGTGCAGTCGGGCTGCGACGAGCGCCTCGATATCAATGCCCGTGCGCAGTCCCATGGCTTCGAGCAGATACACCAGATCTTCGGTGACAATGTTGCCTGATGCCCCGGGTGCATACGGACATCCTCCGATGCCACCGAGTGAAGCATCGAAGGTCCGCACATCCACCTCGAGGGCAGCAACCACGTTGGCAAGCCCTTGGCCGCGCGTGTTGTGGAAGTGCGCCCCGCCCGCCTTGTTGCCAACTTCGGCGTGGAGACGGCGGAACAGGCGCTTGACCTGCGCAGGGTTGCCCATGCCGGTGGTGTCGGACAGATTGACGGTATCCGCTCCCGCCTTTGCGACCAGCCCAGCCAGGTGGACGACCCAGTCTTCACTGACCGGCCCTTCCATCGTGCAGCCAAAGGCCGTCGAAAGCCCGACTTCGACGGCAACACGACGGCCCGCGCCATTCGATTTCGCAAGGCTGTCGCGGGCGCTGCAGACCGCTGCTACCTGCTCGACGGCTTGCTCGGGCGTCATATTGATGTTCGACAGCGAATGAGCGCGCGACGCGGAGACAGGCATCGTGACACGATGAACGCCGGCAGCAAAAGCGCGCTCCGCACCCCTTAGGTTTGGGACAAGCGCCAGGATAGCTGGACCGTCCAACTGCAAAGCCGCTGAGACCACCTCAGCTGTATCCGCCATTTGGGGTAGGAGCTTCGGGTTCACAAAGGAGCCGACTTCGATCTCGGGCAGGCCCGTCGCTGCAAGCGCCTTGATCCAGGCAATCTTCGCGTCGGTCGGCATCATACGCTTGATGCTCTGAAGGCCATCGCGGGGGCCTACTTCACTGACGACCACTTCCGGAGAGCGCGCATGCATCGCCGCCACCACCAAGCTTGACATTTTCTGTCTGAAAGAATATTAATTCGCTGGATAGAATTCCTATCTGGCGCCTGATCTCGCGTCAAGCCGCTGGTTGGAGGCATCAGAACATGGCTCGTCCCCGCAAAAGCGCCACGGGAGAAGCAGTCGAAACGCAGCGCGTTGAATCCGTCGAGCGTGCCTTGACGATCCTCGATGCGTTTGGCGACGGCACACCGAGGCTGGCGCTTGGCGAACTTGCTGCTCGCACAGGACTCTACCGGAGCACGATCCTCCGACTGGCAGCTTCCTTGGAGCGTTTCGGATATCTGAATCGTGACGAAGATGGCGCCTTCCGGCTTGGGCCTTCTC
>RXJK01000067.1 GCA_003963125.1 Hyphomicrobiales bacterium | reverse complement strand
CCACAACTTCGACTGACAGGGACCTTGCCGCGATGAGGGATTTTCGTCCGCGCGGCTCGACCGCAACGGGGCAAGACCCCGGACTGGCTCTGCGCGCCATCCGGGGATGCAGGAGGTTGGGTAGAGCGCAGCGAAACCCAACGCGTTGGACACCTTTATTACCCCGGACTGCTCGCGGACTTCGGGCGCGTCTCCGCGAATGGCACCTCCTGTCATCCCGGACGGTGCGCAGCACCGATCCGGGACCTAGGGGCGTCGGGCAGCGACCTCGGCCCCTGGCTCCCGGCGCTCCGCGCTCCGGCCGGAATGACACTTGGGGGAGGGGGGCGCGCCGGAAAACGGTTTGACCCGTGAAGCGAGAATGCTGCGCCGCACCCGCATGGAGTGGCGTGGGGTGATGCCGCGGGCCGCTCCGCTTGCTACGATGCGGCGGGCCCCGCAGCCGGACGAAGGAGATGGGCATGAGCCAGACCAAGAGCGGCCTCGTCATCACGGCGCATCCGGGCGATTTCGTCTGGCGCGCGGGCGGCGCCATCGCGCTCCATGCCCAGCGCGGCTATCGCATGAAGATCGTCTGCCTCTCCTTCGGCGAGCGGGGCGAGAGCCAGTTCGCCTGGAAGAAGGCGGGCGTATCGCTCGCCGAGGTAAAGGCCGGCCGCAAGGCGGAAGCCGAGGAGGCCGCGCGCATCCTCGGCGCCGAGATCGAGTTCTTCGACTGCGGTGACTATCCGCTGCGCCCGACCGAAGCGATGCTCGACCGCACGATCGATATCTTCCGTGAGGAGAAGCCCGCCTTCGTGCTGACGCACGCCCTCGAAGATCCCTACAACTTCGATCACCCGGTGGCGGCGCACTTCGCCCAGGAAGCGCGCATCATCGCGCAGGCCGCGGGGCACAAGCCCGATCCGACCCGCGCCTACGCCGCGCCGCCCGTGTTCCTGTTCGAGCCGCATCAGCCCGAGCAGTGCAACTTCAAGCCGCAGGTGATCCTCAACATCGATGCCGTGTGGGAGATCAAGTACAAGGCGTTCCAGGTGCTCGCGGCGCAGAAGCACCTGTGGGAGTATTACACGCGCGTCGCGCTGAATCGCGGCGTGCAGGGCGGCCGCAATACGGGCAAGCCCATGACCTACGGCGAGGCCTACCAGCGCCTGTTCCCCGAGGCGCTGGAGGTGCTGGCCTGATCGCTTCGATCCAACACAGGCGACCTGTGATATGCGGCTGTGCCTTGCCCTCTTCCTCGTGCTCGTTTCGGTGTCTGGCGTGACCGCACAGTCGCCCCAGTCGATCCTCGCGCCGTCGGGAAAGCTTCGCGTCGGAGTCTATCCGGGCAGCCCTACGTCGATGATCGAAGTCCCCGGTGGCGGCGAGCGGCGCGGCATCGCCGTCGAGGTCGGCGCCGAGTTGGCGCGCCGTCTCGGCGTCGAGCCCGAACTCGTGATCTTGCGGCGCCCGGCCGAAGTGCTGGAGGCGCTCAAAGAAGGAAAGGCCGATCTTGCGCTGACCAACGCGACGCCCGAACGCGCCAAGATCGTGGACTTCGGCCCGCCGGTGGTCGCACTGGAACTCGGCTTCCTGGTCCGCGCCCAAGCCCGCGAGACAACGCTGGCTGCCCTCGATCACCCGGACGTCACGATCGGTGTCTCCAAGGGCAGCACATCGGAGAAGGCGCTGCCGCCGCGCTTGCCGCAAGCGAAGTTCGCGACGGCGGTGAGCCTCGACGAGGCAGCCGGCATGCTTCTGCGCGGAGACATCGCGGCGTTTGCGACCAACAAGGCGGTGCTCTTCGAGATGGCCGACCGCCATCCGGGCACGGTCGTGCTCGACGCGAGCTGGGGGACGGAGCATCTGGCCCTCGCCATCCCCAAAGGCCGCGAGGCGGCGCACGCCTACCTCGAAGCCTTCAGCCGCGATGCGACCGTAGCCGAGCTGATCCGCGGCGCGGCCAGCCGGGCCGGACTGCGCGGGCAGGCACCCTAGTAAGGCCGGCCGTTGCCTACGCGCGCGGCAGATGCTGAGTGCCCGCGCGGCACGTGGCGGACCGGGGCCCCCCGAAGACCGTCTTGCCGCATGCCGGTTTGTTGACATCGCGGCCCCCGCGCAGAATGTTGGCGCACGCCGGACGCGCGCCAAGCAGGCGTCCCCAAGTCGCCAACACCACATCAGGACGCCCGCGTGGCCCCAACGACATCGATCCGCCTCGCCACCGACATCGGCGGCACATTCACAGACATTGTGCTTGAGACCGGGTCGAGACGCATCACCACGAAGCTGCTCACCACCTCCGACCGGCCCGAAGAGGCCGTCGTCGAGGGCACCCGGCAGGTGCTCGCCGAGGCCGGCCTCGCCTTCGCGGACATCGACGTGTTCGTGCACGGCACGACGCTCGCGACCAACGCCATCATCGAGCGCAAGGGCGCGCGCACGGCGCTCATCGCCACGGAGGGCTTCCGCGACGTCATCGAGATCGCCGACGAGGGCCGCTACGACCAGTACGACATCTTCATCGAGCGGCCGCGCCAACTCGTCTCCCGCGAGCTGAGATTCACGGTGCCCGAGCGCATCGACGTCACGGGCAAGGTGCAGGTGCCGCTGGACGAGGCGCAGCTGCGCCGCGTTTGCGGTCAGCTCAAGGGGAAGGACATCGGCGCCGTCGCCATCGCTTTTCTGCACGCCTACGCCAACGACAGTCACGAGAAGCGCGCCGCCGAGATCGTCGCGGCGGAGCTGCCCGGCGTGTCCGTGACCCTGTCGAGCGCCGTGTGCCCGGAGATGCGCGAATACGAGCGCACGTCGACGGCCATCGCCAACGCCTACGTGCAGCCGCTGATGGCCGGCTACCTGCACCGCCTCGAGAGTCGCTTCGCCGCCGAAGGTTACACGAAGCCGATCCACCTGATGACGTCCGGTGGGTCGCTGGCGACGCTCGAAACGGCCGCCCGGTTTCCCATTCGCCTCGTGGAATCGGGTCCCGCGGGCGGCGCCATCCTCGCGGCCCACGTCGCGGCCGAGCGCGGCGAACCGAAGGTGCTTTCCTTCGACATGGGCGGCACCACCGCGAAGATTTGCCTGATCCACAATCTCGAACCCTACAAGGCCCGCACCTTCGAGGTGGACCGGCAATCGCGCTTCATAAAGGGTTCCGGATTGCCGGTGCGCATTCCCGTCATCGAGATGGTGGAAATCGGTGCGGGCGGTGGCTCCATCGCGCGGCTCGACGCGCTGAAGCGCATTACCGTCGGACCGGATTCGGCGGGCTCCCAGCCGGGCCCGGCCTGCTATGCGCGCGGCGGCACCAACCCGACGGTGACCGATGCCGACGTCGTGCTGGGCAAGGTCGATCCGGCACGCTTCGCCGGCGGCAAGATCCGCTTGGAGCCCGAGCGCGCCGCGACGGCCGTCTCAGAGGTGATCGGGAAGACGCTGGCGCTCGCGACGGATATGGCCGCCTTCGGCATCGGCGAGATCGTCGACGAGAACATGGCGAACGCTGCGCGCGTGCACGCCGTCGAACGTGGCGTCGCCGTGACGGACCACACGCTCGTCGCCTTCGGAGGTGCAGCGCCTTTGCACGCGGCGCGGCTTGCGGAAAAGCTCGGCATCAAGCGCATCGTCATTCCCGCCGATGCGGGCGTCGGGTCGGCCGTGGGCTTCCTGCGCGCGCCTGCTGCCTACGAACTCGTGCAATCCCGCTTCCAGCGTCTCGACCGCTTCGACGCGGCGGCCATGAGCGACCTGCTGGGTGCCATGAGCGAACAGGCAACGGCGCTGGCACTCGCGGCCGCCGGCGATCGCCCGCTCTTCGAGACGCGCCAGGCCTTCATGCGCTACGCGGGGCAGGGCCACGAGATCGCCGTCGCGCTTCCCAACCGGCCGCTCGTGGCCGAGGACGCCGCGATGATGCGCGCGGACTTCGAAGAGGGTTACCGCAAGCTCTTCGCGCGCCACATCCCCGGTGCCGCCATCGAGGTGCTGTCGTGGTCGGTGCTGGTCTCGACGACCGAGGCGAAGCCGGCGGCCCTCACTGCCGTGACGCCGGCCCCCGCGCCGGCGCCAACCGGCACGCGCCGCGTCTTCGACGCCAAAACTAGCCGCCCCATCGAAATCCCGGTCTATGCGCGCGAAGACATGACGCCCGGAGCGCGCCTGAGCGGCCCCGCGCTCATCGTCGAGGCCGGCACCTCCACGTTCGTCAGTGCCAGCTTCGATGCCATGCTCGACGCGGGCCTCGGCCTCGTCCTCACGTCCAAGGAGTGAGCCCCATGACGCGCCCAACGCGCCGCTCGAGCGAGATCGAGCTGCAGGTGATGTGGAACCGCCTGATCGCCGTCGTCGAGGAGCAGGCCCAGGTCCTCCTGCGCACGGCGTTCTCCCCCATCGTGCGCGAGGCCGGTGACCTGTCCGCCGGCATCTTCGATCGCAACGGCAACATGCTGGCCCAGGCCGTGACGGGCACGCCCGGCCACGTCAACTCCATGGCCGAGAGCGTAAAGCACTTCATCCGCCACTTCCCCGTCGAGACGATGAAGAAGGGCGACATCTACATCACCAACGACCCCTGGATGGGCACGGGCCATCTCAACGATTTCGTGCTGACCACGCCGGCCTTCCACAAGGGCAAGCTGCTGGGGCTCTTCTCCTGCACCAGCCACCTGATGGACATCGGCGGCATCGGCTTCGGCCCCGACGGTACCGACGTGTTCATGGAAGGCCTCTACATTCCGCTGTTAAAGCTCGCCGACGAGGGCCGCCTCAACGAGACGCTGATGGCCATGATCCGGACGAACACGCGGCTCCCCGTCGACACCGAAGGCGACGTCTATTCGCTCGCAGCCTGCAACGACATCGGCTGTGCGCGCCTCGCCGAGATGGTGGACGAGTTCGGCCTCGAAGACCTCGACGAGCTGTCCGAGCACATTCTTACGCGCTCGCGCGAAGCCGTGCTGGCCGAGATCCGCAAGCTGCCCAAGGGCCGCTACAGCAACGCCATGACCGTCGACGGCTATGACGAGCCGGTGACGCTCGCCGCCACCGTCACCATCGCGGACGAGGGCATCCACGTCGATTACACGGGCACCGGGCCCGTCTCGCGCCGCGGCATCAACGTGCCGCTGTCCTATACGACCGCCTACACCGTCTTCGGCATCGCCTGCATCGTCGGCAAGGACATCCCCAACAATGCGGGTTCCTTGTCGCCGCTGACGGTCTCCGCGCCGGAGAGCTGCATCTTGAATGCGCCGAAGCCGCGCCCCGTCGCGTCGCGCCACATCATCGGCCAGATGCTGCCCGACGTCGTCTTCGGCGCGCTGCGCCAGGCCGTGCCGGATCGTGTGCCGGCGGAAGGCACATCCTGCCTGTTCAATCTCAATGTGCGCGGCGAGACCGAGGACA
Organism: Hyphomicrobiales bacterium; assembly: GCA_003963125.1. Classification (GTDB taxonomy): domain Bacteria; phylum Pseudomonadota; class Alphaproteobacteria; order Rhizobiales; family Hyphomicrobiaceae; genus AWTP1-13. Next base: position 1,402 of record RXJK01000067.1, on the reverse strand, counting down.
ACGACCTCGGCAACTACGGGTTCACGATGACGGTGACCTCGAACGGCGGCACCGGCGCGCGTCCCACGAAGGACGGCTTGTCGGCGACAGCCTATCCCTCGGGCGTCAAGGGAACGCCGGTGGAAGTGGCGGAATCCATCACGCCGCTGATCTTCTGGAAGAAGGAGTACCGCCCGGATTCGGGCGGCGCCGGCCGCACGCGGGGCGGTCTCGGCCAGACCATCGAACTCGGCAGCCGCATCGGCCGCTCCTTCGATCTGCTGGCGGCGTTCGACCGCATCGATCATCCCCCGCGCGGTTTCGACGGCGGACAGAACGGTGCCGCGGGCGTGGTCGCGCTCGCCTCCGGCAAGAAGATGAAGGGCAAGGGCTTCCAGACCATCCCGCCGGATGACCGCCTCGTGTTGCTCACGCCAGGCGGCGGCGGCCTTGGAAATCCCAAGACGCGCGAGCCCGCTGCGCTTGCGAAGGACATTTCGGAAGGCCTCGTGACGCCGGATGGCGCCAAGATCTACCGCGGTGCATGAGGGGCCTTCGCGCGGTTTCCGTGGCGTGACGTTCCGCCTGCGGCCATGCGTAAAGCGAGGAAAACGGAGCATTTTTTGCGCGGTTGGGAGGCCCCGGCGAGCCCCTCGCCGTTAATGAGTTGGCAAGGCGAATCGCGGAGCACGAGTCCATGTGCGCGTTGTTTCCGGTCGAGGTTCGCCCTTGCGTCACCAGAATTTTGCCGCCGCTGTCGTCGGCATTGTCGCAGCCATGTTCCTGATGTCGGGGTGCGCCGCAGATCGCGAACCGCCACGCGCGGACGTCACCTCGCGCAAGCCCGCCGCCAAGCGCGTCTACTCCCGCAAGCCCGTTGCCCCGAAGCCCGAGCCGCTCGCAGCCCTCGACAAGGGCTCCTGCGATACCTCGGACGCATGCGTCTCCAAGCTGAAGGCCTTGCTGGCCGACAAGTCGCGCAGTTGGATCGGCGCGCCGCAGACGGCCGCCGACCATATCGACGGCACGCGGCAGTTCGCCTACATCGCGCTGAGCAAGAGCCTGCGCTGCGCGGAACTCAAGGCCGGCATCGAGGACATCGCCACCCACGCAAAGCTGCTCGACGGCAAGACCGGCTTTGCGGCGAGCCTGATCACCGCGACACGCGCCGTCAACACGCAGGCGCGCGAGGATCTCGAAAAGCAGATGGCCGCCCGCTGCCCGCAATAGCTCAGCGTTGCGGCCGTCCTTCTTGGGTCGCGATCTCTGCGAGACGCGCGCGATAGGCATCGACGTCCCCGTAGTCGACGAAAGAGCGATACTGCTCGTGCGCGGAGATCACGCGCCGGGCGTGCTTGATCGGACACCAGTAGGATTCCGTCCGCCCCGCCACCTCCCGCACGAATGCGATCATGCCGTTGGC
>RXJK01000017.1 GCA_003963125.1 Hyphomicrobiales bacterium | reverse complement strand
GGCAAACGTTGCGGTCAGTCCCAAAAAGGACGGGCGGTCTGGCGGGTGTCCCGCCAGCGGAGCGCGAGGCTGGCCTCGCTACGCCGACAGGCGTAGTTTTGCAGCCGCTCAATACTCAGCCACACAATTCGTGTGCCGCAAGAAGTCGGTGGCGGTGCAGGATCAGCTTTGCGAAGCGCTACCGGTGAGGGAATACCATGCTCGAGAACGCTAGCGCATTGCGTCCAAAGCTTGTGATCGTCGAAGGGATTATGGGCTCAGGTAAATCAACGACAGTGCTGCGCACCGCGGATCGGCTGACGGCTGCGGGCTTCCGCTGTGTGGGGATTACCGAAGGGACAACCCCACACCCGATACGGTTCGATTGGAATATGCCTTGGGAGGAGGTTGACCTCGCGCACCTGATGGAATCTTCGATTGCGAAGTGGCGTGCCTTCATCGATCGCATATCGACCTCAGAAACCGTCCATATTATCGACGGACAGCTTTTCCATGGAAACTTTACGTCCATCTTCTTGATCGAGGCCGGCAAAGACGCGTTGAGGAACTACGTGCGCAGCGTTCTGGCCGCCATAGATCCCATGCAGCCTATGCTGATCTACTTCCGCCAGAATGACGTCGGTGACGCAATCCGCTGGATTGCCTCCCAGCGCGGCAATGCCTGGGTTCAATACCAGACCGATTGGAAGCTGACGTCGCCCTATGCGATCCGACGCGGGCTCTCCGGCCTGGATGGCCTCATCGAACTCTATCGCGATTATCGGGCAATTACCGACCAGTTGTTCGCCGAGTTGGATGTTCCAAAGGTCAGCATCGAAAACTCCCGGCGAGACTGGCCGAAGTACCATGCGATTATCGATCATGCTCTGCTGTAAGTGCGCCCTGATTGGTCAAAGTGAGCGGATGATGGGCGAGCGGGTCTGCGTGAGCATGAGTTCCGTGATGGCCCAGACGAGGGCGTCGAGGCGGTCGGGGCTGCGGCCGTTGGAGAGGCCGTCGGCGGCGAAGTCGCACATCTGCCGCTCGAGTTCGGGGAAGGTGCCGACGTGGATCACGCGCGCTTCCGTGTAGAGCACCGAGACGGGCTCCGCGCGCAGATATTTGCCGCGGGAGGCAGTGACCTTGCGCACGGGCACGTTGGGATCGGCGGTCTTGAACACTTGCAGCACGAGATCGCCGCCCTGGTTGGCCTCGGCGACGATCACGTCGGCCTTGAAGTCGTCGTAGGCGGCGATGGCCGCGCGTGCCCATATGGACGGGTCACGCCCCTGCAGCGTGCGATCGGCGATCACGTAGGCGCGCTTGTCGATGCCGAGGCCGGCGACGATGATGCCGCAACTGTCGGAGCCCGATGTCGCGGTGACAGGCGGATCGACCGCGACGACGATGCGCGTCATCTCCGGCGCCGTGGCGACGCGCGACTGGTCGAGCCAGGCCCGCTTCCAGAGGCCCGTCAGGCGCTCCTCGACGATCAGGCCTTCGAGTTCCTGCGCACCGAAGGAGGTGCCGCCGTAGCGGCGCTGCATGTCCGCGAGGAAGGAGGGCGCGAGATTGCGGGCATTGTCGGCGGTGCGCGAGCGGCTGACGACGGTGCCGGCATCCTCGGCGATGCGTTTCAACAGCGCGATCGCCCGCGGCGTGGTGGTGACGGTGACTTGCGGATGATCGCCGAGTCGCAGGGCGAGTTGCAGCACGTCCCAGGCCCGCTCGGGCTTGGGCCATTTGGCGAGTTCATCGCACCAGGCGGCATCGAACTGCGGCCCGCGCAGGCTTTCGGGATCGTCGGCGGCGAACATCTGCGCGATCGATCCGTTGGGCCAGACGAGTTCGTTGCGCGCGGCGATGTAGGCGGGGCGCTCGGAGGGGGTGTGCACGGCAAGCAATCCGGAAACGCCTTCGATCATGACGCTGCGCACTTGGCCGAGCGTCTCGCCGACGAGCGCGAGGCGCCGCGCCACGGGGCCGAAGCCCTCGAGCCCCAGCGCACGCGCGCGAACCCATTCCGCACCCGTGCGCGTCTTGCCGGCGCCGCGGCCACCGAGCACGAGCCACGTGCTCCAGGGTGCACCGCCGGCGAGGGCTGCAGGCGGAAGCTGATCGTCCCGCGCCCAGATCATCCAGTCGTGGCTGAGACGGGCGAGGCTGTCGGCATCGAGGCTCGCGAGCGCGGCTTCGCGTGCCTCAGGCTCCAGGCGGGACAAACTTTGCAAGACGCTCCGCAATGTCGCGGCGGTAGCGGTCCGCGTCGGCGGCAAGGCGCGCGTCGGCGGCGGTGGCGTTGGGATTGGCGTTGGCAAGGTCTTCGAGCTCGGCCTGCATCTGGCGCACGCTGTTGATGGTCTTGACGAGGGCGCCGAAGGCGCGGGTCTCGCGCTCGTGGTCGGCGGCCGTCAGGTTCGCCCCCTCTTCGCGGCTTCCGGTGTCGAGGGCGGTGACCTCGCTGTTCATGCGGCGCTCCATCAGTTTGAGCTTGGTGTCGATGGCGCGGTAGAGGCGGCCGATGAGTTGGCGGCGAACCTGAAGCGCGCTTCCGCGGGGAGTGGCGGATTTGCGGGGTGCCGGGGCTGCGGCTGGACTCGGCTCGAGGTCGGGCTTCAGCCTCGCGGTGCGTGACGTACCGCGTCGCGATGATTTTCGCGCGGTTCGCTTGGAGGCGCGCGCGTTCGAGTTGGCTTTGAGCCGCCTATGCACGCTCGTGGGATGGACGCCGAAGGCTTTGGCCGTTTCCACGACGGACGCGCCGCTCGCAATCCGACGCAGGATCTCGTCCCACTCGGCCGGTTCGAGAGGCGGCATGACGACGACCTGGGATGAAGGAGAAAAGCCGAGATCGTGGCTGTGCGGATCGACCGCTGCGATCTCGTCGCGCAAGCGCGGTGCGCCGACACCCTGCGCTTCGCCAACCGTCTCGACGCAGTTTTCAGATGATAGCGAATTTATAGTCGAGAAGCGTCACGCTGTCAAATAAATTCGAGAATGAATTTCAGATACAGAAAATGAAAACCAGCGATTATAATCGCGATGCGGATGCCGGGGATAAGGTCTCGCCTAAAAAGAAAGAGCCGGCTGGAGGGGGGACCAGCCGGCTCGCGTCGGGCTCGGGCTTCACGAGGGGGGAGGAAGCCCGGACCTGAGGCTTACCACCAGCGATAGTAGCGGTACGGGCGATAGTGGTGATGGCGATGATGGTGCCAACCCCAACGACGCCAATGAACCTTCTCGACGGAACCCGACGTGTGGCTCGAGATGCCGGTCAGGCCGGAGACGGCGGGTGCGGCTTGCGCCGACGCGACGCCCAGACCCAGCGCTGCGACAGTCAACAGGCCAGCAGTCAGCACAGTGCGCGACATGGTGTTTCCTTTCCTCTTCCTTCGATCCTTGGGGCGGGGCTGCCTTTCAGGTATCGCTTGAGGACCAGTTTTAGGGGGCCGGCACTGAACTCGTTCTGAATGCGCGCGTTAGCGGGCGTTCAGGGGCACGCCACAAAGTTGCCACGCCACGGCAGAGGCGGTTGGGGCCATGAAAGTACAGATGGGATCGATGCTGCGTCACACGCTTGCCCTCGCCGTCATGCTGACGGCTCAGCAGGCACGCGCGCAGGATATTGCGCCGGCGAAGTGCCCTTTGCTGAATGACACCCTTCTGAAACGCGTCGCCGCCTTCGTGAAGGGCAAGGGGCAGTGCGAAACCTCATGCCGGGGCTGCGGATGCAAAGGCGGACCGGGCTACCGCCAGAAGACCGCCACCGGAAAAGGTAAGTGCGTGTCCTGGGCGGAGGTCATCAGCGTTTGCGGCCCGGCTCCCCACCGAGGCTGCGTCGCGGAATGTAGCGCGGTTGTCCCCAAGTGTATCGATCGAGCGCTCGGGATCGCGTGGCTGATCAAGTTCGCAGCGGAGAACGGCGACAAGGTAGAGACGCAGCCTCCCGACAACGAGGACGAGAAATCCGCGCCGACGAACTGAGAAAGGCCCTCACCGCCCTTTGTAGATGGGCTTGCGCTTCTCGTTGAAGGCGTTGATGCCTTCCTGCCGATCCTCGGTGACGATGGTGCGGTAGTAGGCTTCGAGTTCGAAGGCGTAGCCGGCAGCCCGGTCGAGTTCGACACCCTTGTCGATCGCCTTCTTGGCCTGGCGCACGGAGACGGGCGCGTTGGCCGCAATGCGCCGCGCGGTCGTAAGAACCGCTTCCATCAGTTCGGCATCCGGCACGACCTTGTTGACCATGCCCCAGGCGTCGGCCTCGGCCGCCGTGAAAGGCTGCCCAGTCAGGATGATCTCTTTGGCGCGACGCACGCCGACCGCGCGCGGCAGGTTCTGCGTGCCGGCAGCGCCCGGCATGATGCCGAGCGTGACTTCGGTGAGCGCGAACCGGGCCGACTGCGCCGCGTAGATGAAATCGCAGCCGAGAGCGAGTTCCATGCCACCCGCATAGGCCGCGCCGTTGACGGCGGCGATGATGGGCACGGGGCAGTCGGTCAGCGCCCGCACCATCTGCTCGATGATGGCGTGCTGCCGCGCCCAGGCGGCATCCGTCATGCCCTTGCGCTCTTTCAGATCCGCGCCCGAGCAGAAGCCGCCGGTGGCCCCCGTGAGCACGAGGCAGGCGGCGGCGTTCGGATCGACGTAGAAGCCCGCGAAGCAGTCGCGCAGTTCCTCCATCATCCGCGTGTTCAAGGCGTTGCGCGCCTCGGGGCGGTTCATGGTGATGACACCGACCCGGTCGGCGCCGATCTCGACAGTAAGCGTCTCGAAGTGCATGCGCATGCTCCCTGCTGCCCGGGCCGCACACTAGCGCAGCTGGGCATCGGGGAGAATACGACACTGGCGGGAGGCATCAGACGGGATGCCAGGGTACGCAGTCGGTATCCGAACCGGCGTTGACAGTGATATCGCTCGCCCAGGCAACGCCTTTCGCGAGGAGACAAGCCTCGAGGGCGGATTTGAAAGCCGGCCCAGCCGCCGCTCCGCCGCTGATGACCGCCGCAACAGCACCCGCCAGCGCCGCACCCAGAATGCACGTCTCGACGTCGTTGAGCCCACCTGCTGGATAGCACACATCGACATATGCATAGAGCGTGCACGACCGGTGGTAGAGGCGCGGGATGTCGGTGCAAATGCGATGACCAAAGATGGTCACGCACTGCTGCTCCATCTCCACTTTCGTTTCCGGCCAGCCGCGAATTTCCGCAAGCCGGAAACGGTGGCACTCGTGTCCCGCCTTGGGAAGGAGATGGATCTTGAATTCGGGGCGCTTGCTCGGAGCCTCCGGCCGCGCGGGGGCAATCTTGTCGACGGAAGGCGCAAAGACGATAGGGTAAGTCATAAAGCCTCTCTCAACGCGCATGCGGGCGGCAATTGCCCTGGATGAACTTGTTGCAGTCGGCCTTCGAGGCCGGGCCAAAAACGACCTGGTAGATCGCAAGGATGATGTCGTCTTTGTGGTGCACGGCGCAGTCGAAATAGGGGCCGCCCGCTGGCGCACCGACGAGCGCCGTCACGATCCAGTCGGCAGCATCGACACGGCGCACAACGGGGCCGGTGTCGATTGGCACCATCAGCACCGAATTGTCATTGACGAGGATGTTGACCTGCGTGTGCCCGGCGAAATCGGGGATCAGAACGCTGCGCGACCAGGGCACGACATGCTGTATGCACAGTCCGTGGAGCGTGTACTCGTTGATGAAGACCTCGGCATGCCCAGGATCGACGAAGTGGAAGATGCTTCCCGGATACGTCCCGATGATCTCCGCGCGCTTGCAGGCATTCTCCAGAAGAGCGGCGATGGTGCAGACGACGCCGATGGGAGTTCTGACGGCCTTGGCCTTTACGCCGAACATGGTGAGACCTCGAACGAATTAAAAACAAAACCGACAACGGACGAAAATGCTTATGTCGGCTGTCTAACAAAACTGCATACGATCTGTCAACGGAATTTCGCGGCGCCCGCCGAGTGTAGGCAAAGTGCGGCTCGGCGTAGCGCGATTGGAGAACCGGTAAGGAAACGCGGCGTCAGACGACACGGCCAGGCAGCCAGCCGGCGTTCCAGGCCCAGATCAGCGCGAAGGCCGTGACGAACCACGCGCACAGCCCCACAGCGATGGACGCGAGCGGCGGCATCGCGTGCGACAGCCAGAGGATCGAGCCGAGATAGCAGGCGTAAGGCAGGAGCGCGTAGAGCCCGAACGCGGCGGCCATGCGCAGGCCGGTGTCGTTGCCGGAGGCCGCGGCCAGCACGTGCGCCATCAGCGCGAACGTCGGGAACAGCGGCACGAGCCCCATCAGGTAATAGAGGTTGAGCCGCGCGAGCACGCCGAGGCTTGCGGCGATCATGGCGCCGCCGCAGGCGAGCAGGATGTAATGGATCGCGGGGTTCATGTCGGCCGTTGCGACGTGGGTGTCTCGCATGCCACCGGCATGCGCGAGAGCCATACGCCGCGCGCGGGCGCAACGCAAAGGCCCCGCGAGAAAAGCGCTGCTAGCCGAAACGAAACGGAGCGCCCGTGGGCGCTCCGCTCGTCAGTTCGTCCTCTCGGCTTGCCGCTCAGTAGCGGTAGGTGTCCGCCTTGAAGGGGCCTTCGCTCTTCACGCCGATGTAGTCGGCCTGGTCGGGACGCAGCTTCGTGAGCTTCGCGCCGACCTTGGCGAGATGCAGCATCGCCACCTTCTCGTCGAGGTGCTTCGGCAGCACGTACACTTCCTTCTTGTACTTGCCGTCCTTGTTGTTGGCAAAGAGCTCGATCTGGGCGAGCGTCTGGTTCGTGAACGACGCCGACATCACGAACGAGGGATGCCCCATCGCGTTGCCG
>RXJK01000112.1:6359-6883 GCA_003963125.1 Hyphomicrobiales bacterium | reverse complement strand
ACTGCAGGGCGAGTTCGAGCGCGTCGTCGAGGACCTGCCCCACTCGCGCGATTTCTTCCAGAACGCCAAGTTCAACGAAGCGGTCGATCTGCTCGCCGATCCCGCGGTGCCTCTCGATACGGTCGTCGCCTATGCCATCGGCACGAGCTGGTCGCTCTCCTGCGTAGGTCTCGCCGCCCTCAAGCGGCGCGCCGACCGCGAGGCCGCCCGCGACCAGATCATGACGCACTTCGACCGGCTCGTGCCGTTCGCCATCTTCTTCGGGCTCGAATACCTGCAAGCGCTCGCCCCGCGCCCCGCGGTCGGCGCCCCTCTGCTCGGCGCGCGCGACTGGTGGCCGAACAACACGCTCATCTCGATCCTCTTCAAGGAATACTTCGCGCGCGCCGCCGAGCTCGGCGACGACATCACGTTCGGCCCCGGCCTCGCGCAAGTGCCGCTGACCAAGCACGACGAGATCATCGCCATCCTCAATCGCATCCAGCATCCGACCTCGAAAGTCCTGCGCGAGCGCCTGCAGGAAC
>RXJK01000112.1:0-6309 GCA_003963125.1 Hyphomicrobiales bacterium | reverse complement strand
CTTCGGTCGGTTCTGGCGCAACAAGCGCGAGCTGGAAGAGGCGATCGAACCCGAGAGCTGGAAGGAGGCTCTGACCAGCGCCGAGACCACGGCGCGCGAGGAGCCGGTCCGCTCGCTGCTGGTGTCGGGCGAGCATCGCGTCGGCAAAACCACGTTCTATCATTTATTGGCACAGCGCCTCGCCGCGGACGGCTGGCTCGTCTTCGAGGCGAGCGGCGCCGACCTCATGGCAGGGCAGAAGTGGTTCGGCGAACTCGAAGGCCGCATCCAGCGCACGGTCAATGAGCTCACCGTCAAGAAGAAGCTGATCTGGTACATCCCCGACCTTTTGCAGATCGCGCTGAGCGGCACGCACCAGGGCCAGGCTGCGAGCATCCTCGACCAGATCATGCCGGCCGTCACCGCAGGGCGGCTCATCATCTGGACGGAAAGCTCGGCCTCGGGCATGGCCAAGCTTCTGCGCCTCAATACCAGCGTCCGCTCGGCCTTCGAGGTCGTACGCATGGACCCGATGGAAATCGAGGAGGCGACGACGCTCGCCCACGGCGTCGCCGCCAAGCTCGCCGGCGACATCACGATCGACACGGCGGCCGTCGACGTCGCGATCACCTCGGCGCGGCAATACCTGAGCACGTCGAGCATGCCGGGCGCCGTACTCGACCTGATCAAGGTCACCATCGGCCGCATGGCGAAAGCGCCGACCCGCCACATCGGCCCGCATGACATCATCGTCACGCTGGCGCAGCAGACGGGCTTGCCCGCGTCGATCCTCGACAACCAGGAGCGCGTGGATCTCGGCGCCATGCGCGCCCACTTCGCGGAGCGCGTCATCGGTCAGGACGAGGCCGTGAACGCCGTGGTCGAACGCATTGCCATGCTGAAGGCGGGGCTCAACGACCTGACCAAGCCCATTGGCGTACTGATGTTCGCGGGCTCGACGGGCACCGGCAAGACGGAACTCGCCAAGACGCTGGCCGATTTCCTGTTCGGCTCCACGGACCGCATGATCCGCCTCGACATGAGCGAGTTCCAGACGCCGGAATCGACCGCGAAGATCATCGGCGGCGGCGACCGCTATTCCGAGATGGACAGCCTCATCACGCGCGTCCGAAAGCAGCCGTTCTCCGTCGTGCTGCTCGACGAGTTCGAGAAGGCGCACCCCAACGTCTGGGACCTCTTCCTGCAGGTGTTCGACGACGGGCGCCTGTCGGATTCGACGGGCCAGGAAGCCGACTTTCGCCACTGCATCATCATCCTCACGACCAATCTCGGCGCGACGAGCCATCGCACCTCGGGGCTGGGCTTTGCCCGCGGCGTCGACACGTTCTCGTCCGAGCAGATCATGCGGGCGGTCAACCAGACCTTCCGGCCCGAGTTCCAGAACCGCATCGACAAGATCATCGTGTTCCAGCCGCTGACGCGCGATCTCATGCGCGGCATCCTCAAGAAGGAGCTGGCCCAGCTTCTGCAGCGCCGCGGGCTCAAGGACCGCGAGTGGGCCGTCGAGTGGGAGGCCTCCGCCCTCGAGTTCCTGCTCGAGAAGGGTTTCACCCCGGAGATGGGCGCGCGGCCCCTGAAGCGTGCCATCGACCAGTACGTGATCGCGCCGCTGGCCGCGACCATCGTCGAGCGGCGCTTCCCGGAAGGCGACCAGTTCGTGTTCGTGCGCAGCGACGGCAAGGCGATCCAGGCGGAGTTCGTCGATCCCGATGCCGATCTTGAAGGGCCCGCAGCTACGGCACCGCAGGCGCGATCGACGGGCGAGGGCAGCCACGTGCCCTCGCTCCCCGAGATCATCCTCTCGGCCTCCGCCGCGCCTCAGGAGCAGCACGCGCTAGCAGTTGCCATGGACGAGATCGAGGCGGCGCTCTCTTCCCCAGCGTGGGAGGAACTGCAGGCCGGATGCCTGGAGCGCATGCAGGCGCCGGAATTCTGGCAGCGGCCGGACCGGCACGCGACGCTGGCGCAGCTGGCCCTCATGGATCGCGTGAAAGCGGCGGCAGGGACGGCGCGTTCGCTGCAGGCGCGGCAGGACAAGGGCCGCGAGCGGGCCGGACGATCCTCGCGCGAACTTGTCTCGCGCCTCGCGCTCCAGGCCTATCTCGTCAAGGAGGGCATCGCCGATGCCTTTGCGCAGGCCCCCGTCGAGGTCGCCATCGCCGTCGAGCCCGCGCTGAACCGCGCCGACAGCAGCGAGGCGGACGCGACGCAATGGTGCAGCGAGATCCTCGACATGTACCGCAACTGGGCCGTGCGCCGGCACATGCAGGTGACGGAAATTGCGGGGCGTCCTGGCGATCGCAAGTTGCCGTGGCTGCTCGTATCGGGCTTCGGCGCGCACCGCATCCTGACGCCAGAAACAGGTCTGCACGTCTTCGAGGAAGATGACAAGGAAGGCACCGAACGCTTCACGGCGCGAGTGAAGATCGTACCGGCACCGCTAGGCGACCTGTCCCAGGACCGCCTGCGGTCACAGCTCAAGGGGAGCTTCGCGGCGCTGCCGGCGCCCGCAAACGTCGTGCGTCGCTACCGCAACGCGCCTTCGCCCCTCGTCCGCCAGATCTCCGGCACGCCCTGGCGCACCGGCAAGCTCGACGCCGTCATGGCCGGCGATTTCGACTTGATCGGCCTGATGCAGACGACCGCCGCCTGAAGAGCCCCCCAATTGTCATCCCGGCCGGAGCGCGTCAGCGCGGAAAGCCGGGATCCAGGGGCAGGGTTGCCGTGCTTGGCTGGGTCCCGGATCGGTGCTGCGCACCGTCCGGGATGACAGGGGAGGTTGCGCGGCGCGGCGCAGATAGCCTACCGGTTCTCGGCCTTCTTCTGCTGCTTGGTCGCGATGATCAGGTTGGATTCGTTGGGCCGCCAGCGGTAGCCGACGCCGAAGTCGATGGGCGTCGAGTGGTTCTTCTTGAAGAGTTCGGCCATCTGCGACTGGTAGCGCCCGTAGAACAGCGGAATGGGACCGAGATAGCGGCCGTAGGGGCGCACGTCCCAGTCTTCGCGCTTGAAGAAGCGTACCGGCACGCCCGTATCGTCCTGCACGATGGCTGCGGCATGCTCGAGCAGGAACTCGCGCACGCTGGAGAAGCTGTCCGAGTGCATCAGGTACGAGGCGCTCTTCACGAACGCATCGCCCTGGCCGAGCCCTTCGCAGAACTTGAGGAAGCCGCTGTTCTTGACGCCCCCGTTCGAGACGTCGGTCGAGAAGTAGTAGAGCGTCTGGTCCTCGCCGCCCGCTGCATCCTTGAAGGTGATCTTCACGCCGTTGGGCACCCCGGCCTTGGGCGTACCGTCGGATGGCTTGGCGGAACCGTCTGGTTCGACGGTGAGGAAGCTCACGTCCGTGATGGTCTTGTCGGAGCGGGCGATGAACGCCATCAGGATCGGCAGCGTGCCGTTGAACTGCGTCGAGGAGAGCTGGTAGCGCATCTCCTTCGTCAGGAAGAAGCTGACGTTGGTGATGGAGCGGATCGAGGCCTGCAGGTGCCCGACGATGCCGGGCACCGTGCGCCGGGACACGAACTTGGATTCCGGCAGCCGTCCGACCGGCTCGAGGCCGCTCATCACGTAGGTCTTGGAGCCCGGGAAGAACGCGTTCGCGTACAGAAAGTCCGGCCCGCTGAACATGTAGAATGTTGTCGGCTGCCGCACGGCGAGGTTCGCCTTCGACCACGCCTGAATGCGGCTCACCTGCCGCTGGTTCAGCGATCGCCACGTGCTGTCCATCGCCTGCGCGTGGCGCATCCACGATGGGTCTTTGTTGTAGGCCGCGAGCGGGGACTCTGCCGCCGCGGGCAGGCCTGCAAGGAACCGCGCCATGTCGTTGGGCGAGGCCGCCGGCTCCTCGGCCGCGCGTGCCGCGCCAAGCGCGAGGCTCGCCAATGTGGCGAAGGCGAAGACGCTCGTCCGGAGCATCGTGAATGGGCGCGACATAAGCGTCTCCTGTCAGGAAGTGCTGAGCGTGCGGCCTTTGGACATGCCGTACCAGTAGACCAGCAGGCCCGTGAGCATCAGGGCGAGACCGGACAGCGACTCGAAGGGCTTGTCCATGATCTGGAAGGCGAGCATCCACAGCGTGATGCAAAGGAAGATGATCGGTGTGATGGGATAGCCCCAGGTCGTGTAGGGCCTGGGCAGGTCGGGCCTTGTGAAGCGCAGCACGATCACGCCGAGGACCGCCAGAAACGAGCACAGCGTGAAGCTGAACTGGATGAAGAGCACGACCTTCTCGAACGTGCCCGTGAACAGCAGCACCGTGGCGATCAGCGTCTGCACGATCAGCGCGCGCGCGGGCACGCCAGCGGCCGATTTCTGCGCGAACCAGCGCAGCAACGGCACGTCCTCGCCCATCACCATCGTAACGCGCGGGCCAATCCACATCATGGCGCTGACGGCGGACACGAGCCCGAGACAAATGAGCCCGCCGACGATCTTGCCGCCCGAGGGCCCGAAGATTTCAGTGCCGGCGATCAGGCCGACGTTCACCTGTCCCGCAAGCTTCTGCACCGGCGTCGTGTAGAGGAAGGCCGCATTCAGCGCCACGTAGAGCCCGGTCACGATCAGCGTCGCCACGATGAGCGAGCGCGGCACGTTGCGCTGCGGATCCTTGATCTCGCCCGAGATGTAGGTCGCCGCGTTCCACCCGGAATAGGCGTACATCACGTACACGAGGCTGATGGCGAAGGGCGTACTCGCGATAAGCGAGAGATCCTGCGACGTCGGCACGAACGAGATATTGGTGTTCCCGCCGACCGCAAAGCCCGCCACGATCAGCACAACGATGAGCAGGATCTTGAGGCCCGTCATCACGTCCTGGAAAACGCTGCTTTGCTTCATGCCAGTGATGAGGATCGCCGACGTGATCCAGATCAGCGCCAGCCCCATCCAGAGCTTCGGCGCGCCGGGCACGAGCCCCTGGAAGTAGTCGCCGAAGGCGATGGCCGCGATGGCGACGGGGGCCGCGAAACCGAACGTCGCCGAAACCCAGCCCGCGAGAAAGCCGACCGCTGGGCTATAGACCCGCGACAGGAAATTGTACTCGCCACCCGAGCGGGGAAAGGCCGCCGACAACTCGGCATAGGAGAGCGCCCCGCACAGCGCCACGATGCCGCCCACGATCCACAGCATCAGCAGCGAAAAGCCCGAGGGGAGGCCCGGCACCTGGAACCCTAGGCTCGTGAACACGCCCGTGCCGACCATATCCGCGACCGCCAGGGCAGTGGCCGTCGTCGCGGTGACGGACGGGACGTTCGAACCGGAACTATTGGCGGAAGCCGGGGAAGACATGGAGCGCTGGCGCCTCGAGGCAGGAGCGGAAAAGATGGCGTCAAAAACCGGCGCTTTGGGGTCACCGCGCTCTATGCAACGCCACAGTCGGCACGCAGACTAGCGCATCGCAATCGAGTCGCGGGTCGTTCAAGGCGGGAAATCGATTTTGCGGCGTGTGCTGTTGCATAGGCGCATCGACGCCTGTGCGCCGGGCGCCACAGCCCGCAAAACGAGAAAAGCGAGGCGGGGAGCAGCGTTTGCGCGCACCAGGGTGTCAGTACCGGGCGAAAGCAGTGATCGTGGCCGCCGCCGCGGTCCTTGCCGTGCTCGCGCTCGCGCCCTGCCCTGCCTACACGCAGACCAAGCCGGAGGCCCCCGTCAAACGCAAGACCTCCGATACGAAAGCGGCCCCGAAGAAAGCGATTACGCTCAAGCAGGACAGCACCACCCTCGCCTCGTTCGCGACGGCGCCCTTTCCCTACGACGGCGTCGTGCCGACCACCGGCAAGGCCTTTCTCGACGTGGAGGAGAACGAGCGGCGCGGCCACCGCGGATCGCGCGGGCAGATCTACTGGGCCGACGAGACCTACGACGATAACCGCGTGCTACTGCACCTGCCGAAAGGCTTCAGCGTGCAGAAGCCCGGCATGATCGTGGTGTTCTTCCACGGCCATGGCGCCACGCTCGAGCGCGACGTCCTGCGCCGGCAGCAGGTGGCAGCGCAGATCTCCCGCGCTGGCGTCAACGCCGCGCTCGTAGCGCCCCAGTTCGCGCGCGACGCGGCAGATTCCAGCGCCGGCAAGTTCTGGGAGCCCGGCAAGTTCCTCTGGTTCATGGAGGAGACGGCGCAGCAGCTCGCCAAGCTCTACGGCGACACGCATGCTGCCCGCCACTTCGCAAAAATGCCGATCGTGTTCGTCGCCTACAGCGGTGGCTATCTGCCGGCGGCCTTCGCCATCCAGAATGGCGGCATCGCCAAGCGCGTGCGCGCGGTGCTGCTGCTCGATGCGCTCTATGGTGATCTCGACAAGTACACGA
>RXJK01000054.1:64638-67833 GCA_003963125.1 Hyphomicrobiales bacterium | reverse complement strand
GCGCCGGCACCGCCATCGGCGACAAGATCCTCGATCTCAGGGCGCTGGCGGCCGCGGGGCTGTTGACCGGGGAAGCCGCGCCCGCAGTCCCCGCCCTCTCGCAGCCGACGTTGAACGACCTTCTCGCCCTCGGCGCCGGACCGCGCCGCGCCCTGCGCCGCCAGCTTTTCTCTTTGCTCGCGGACGGCAGCGCCGCGCGCGCCAAAATCGAGCCCATGCTGCACGAAGCCTCTGCGTGCCGCATGCATCGCCCGGCGCGCATCGGCAGCTTCACCGATTTCTTCGCCGGCATTCATCACGCGGTGAACGCGGGCAAGAACTTCCGCCCCGACAATCCCCTGCTGCCGAACTACAAGTACATCCCGATCGCCTACCACGCGCGCGCATCGAGCGTCGTGGTGAGCGGCGCGGACGTGCGGCGTCCCAACGGTCAGCGCAAGCTGCCCACCGAAGATGCGCCGACGTTCGGGCCGTGCCGCAATCTCGACTACGAACTCGAACTCGGCATCTGGATCGGCCCGGGCAACACGCAAGGATCGCCCATTCCGATCGCGAATGCGCACGAGCACATCGCCGGCTACTGCCTCCTCAACGACTGGTCGGCGCGCGACATCCAGGGCTGGGAGTATCAGCCTCTCGGACCCTTCCTCGCCAAGAATTTCGCAACGACCATCTCGCCCTGGGTCGTCACGCCGGAGGCCCTCGCCCCGTTCCGCAAGGCGCAAGAGAAGCGGCCGGACGGCGATCCGGCGCCACTGCCCTACCTCATGGCCCAGTCCGACCAGTTGGAAGGCGCCCTCGACATCACGCTCGAAGTGTCCCTGATGACGAGCGGCCTCGCCGACAAGAAGCTGCCGGCCCAAGTGCTCGCCGTCAGCAACACGCGGCATCTCTATTGGACGCCGGCGCAGATGGTGGCGCATCACACCTGCGGCGGCTGCAATCTCGAAGCGGGCGATCTGTTCGGCAGCGGCACCATCTCCACGCCCGATACGGCGGGCCTCGGCGCCCTCCTCGAAATCACCAAAGGCGGCAAGGAACCGATCACGCTGGCTTCGGGCGAGACGCGCCGCTTCCTGGAGGATGGCGACGAACTGACGTTCACGGCCCGCGCCGAACGTGCGGGATACGCCTCAATCGGCTTCGGCCGCTGCACGGGACGCATCACGCCGGCGCTCGCCTGAGCAACGCCGTTACGATCCGTTGGCGAGCCGCGTCGCAACGGTCCGATAGCGCGCCGCGATCTCCTCGCGCCGCACGTGACGTCCGTCGCGCACCACGTGCCGTCCGCCCGCGATCACGTCCTTGACCACGCCATCACCCCCGGCAAACACCAGCGCATCGATGATGGCATCGCCTGTCCGGCCAGCCAGCACCGGATGCTCCGCATCGAGCACCACGATATCCGCGCGCAGGCCAGCCTTGAGCGCTCCGGTCGGCTGATCGAGCGCCTGCGCCCCGCCTTTGCGCGCGCCGTCGAAGATATGCCGCCCCGTCGAACTGCCCGTCGGTCCGAGGCGGTTGCGCTTCCTCTCGCGCAGCCGCTGGCCGTACTCCATCGTGCGCAGTTCCTCGCCGAGCGCGATGCGCACATTGCTGTCCGAGCCGATGCCGAAGCGGCCGCCCGCATCGAGAAACCGCGGCGCTTCGAAGATGCCGTCGCCGAGATTGGCTTCTGTGATCGGGCATAACCCGGCCACCGCGCCGGCAGCGGCAAGCCGCGCGCTTTCGTCATCCGTCATGTGCGTACAGTGGATGAGGCACCAGCGGGCGCCGAGCGGCGTGTTGTCGAGCAGCCATTGCACGGGCCGCGCACCCGACCAGGCGACGCACTCCTCGACCTCGCCGGTTTGCTCCGCGGCATGCATGTGCACGGGGCCGGTCGGGAAGGCCTGAAGCAGCGCGGCGAGTTCGTTGGGCGCCACCGCCCGCAGCGAATGCGGCGCGATCCCGATCTTGCCGCCCGGCAGCCGCGCAACGTGCCGCGCCGAACTTTCCATCAGCGTCGCGAAATCATCGACCGAGCACAGGAAGCGCTTCTGGCCGGGCTTCGCCGGCTGCCCGCCGCAGCCGCCGTGCGCGTAGAACGAGGGCAGCAGCGTCAGTCCGATGCCCGTCGTCTCGGCGGCCGCCACGATGCGCGCGCCGGTCTCGGCAATATCGGCATAATGCGTCCCATCCGGCGCGTGGTGCAGATAATGGAACTCGCCGACGCACGTGAACCCGGCCTCCAGCATCTCGACGTAGAGCCAGGCGGCGACCGCCTCGATATCCTCCGGCCCCATCTCGGCGAGGAAGCGGTACATCACCTCTCGCCACGTCCAGAAGCTGTCGTCCTCCGGCCCGCGCCGCTCGACGAGCCCCGCCATAGCGCGCTGGAAGGCGTGGCTGTGCAGGTTCGCCATGCCGGGAATGGCGATACCCGAGAGCCGCAAGGCATCCGGCGGAACGGGCCCGCCCGCAGCCACGGACAGGATCGTGATGCCGTCGGTCACAACGACGACGTCGTCCTTCCAGCCCTCTTCCGTCAATGCCCTGCTGAGATGGTAGGTGGCCATAGCTACGTGCCGCTTTTGGAGCCGTTTTAGCGCGAAAGCTATACGCGATCGCGGGCCTCAGAGGCCAGCGGCCCCGATCCACGAGACGCGCGAATTTCGCGCAAGACAAAGCCCCTATGAGCCGCTAGCGTCGCCTCCCATTGCGGAGGAGGCACGCATGCAGGTCGACCGCCTGTGGACCGGCGCACGCTTGGCAACCCTCGATCCTGCGCGTCCGGGCCTCGGCATCATCGAAGGCGCCGCCATCGCCGCGAAGGACGGTCGCATCGCCTGGGCCGGGGCGCAGGCAGATATGCCGGCGATTGAAGCCAGAGAGACGATCGACGTCGCCGGCCGCTGGATCACGCCCGGCCTCGTCGATTGCCACACGCATCTCGTCTACGGCGGCAATCGCGCGCACGAATTCGAGCTTCGCCTCGCGGGCGCAACCTACGAAGAGATCGCGCGCGCCGGCGGTGGCATCGTCTCGACGGTCAAGGCCACGCGCGCGGCGAGCGAGGACGATCTCGTCGCGAGCGCCTTGCCGCGGCTCGATGCGCTCATCGCCGAAGGCGTGACCACCGTCGAGATCAAGTCGGGCTACGGCCTCGATCTCGAGACCGAGGCGCGCCAATTGCGCGCCGCCCGCCAGCTCGGC
>RXJK01000054.1:38065-64588 GCA_003963125.1 Hyphomicrobiales bacterium | reverse complement strand
GGACGTGCGCACGACCTTCCTCGGCGCGCATGCCCTGCCGCCGGAAGCCGAGGACAAGGATACCTACATCGCCCGCCTGTGCGCACAAATGCTGCCGGAGATCGCGCGCGAGGGCCTCGCCGATGCCGTCGACGCCTTCATGGAGAACATCGCCTTCAGCGGCGCGCAGACCGCCCGCGTGTTCGAAGTGGCCAAGCGCCTGGGCCTCCCCGTCAAGCTGCACGCCGACCAGCTGAGCAACGACGGCGGCGCACGGCTCGCGGCCCGCTACGGCGCGCTGTCAGCCGATCATCTGGAGCACACCGACGAGGAAGGCGCCGCCGCGCTGGCCCGCGCCGGCACCGTGGCCGTACTCTTGCCCGGCGCCTACTACTTCATCCGCGAAACAAAGAAGCCGCCCGTCGAGCACTTCCGCAAGCACAATGTCCCCATCGCGCTCGCGACCGACAGCAATCCCGGCTCCTCGCCGCTTACCTCGTTGCTGCTCACGATGAACATGGGCGCCACGCTCTTCCGCCTCACGGTGGACGAGATCATCGCCGGCGTCACCCGCGAGGCGGCGCGTGCATTGGGCTTGCTCCCCCACGTCGGCACGCTGGAGGTCGGCAAGCACGCGGACCTCGCCATCTGGAACGTGGAACGGCTCGCCGAACTGCCCTACCGCATGGGCTTCAACCCGCTCCACGCGCGCGTGTGGAGAGGCGAGTGAGCGCGCCATCCCTGACGCTCAATCCCGGCCACGACACGCTCGACACGTGGATGGCAGTCGCGGCGGGCGCCGTGCCCCGGCTGCCGGACGACGCTCGCGCGACGATCGCCCAAAGCGCCGAGGCTGTGCGCGCGATCGTTGCCCGCGGCGAGCCCGTCTATGGCCTCAACACCGGCTTCGGCAAGCTCGCGAGCGTGCGCATCGCCGCCGCCGACCTCGCCACCCTGCAGACCAACATCGTCCTCTCGCATGCGGCGGGCGTTGGGCCGCCTGTGCCAAAGCCCGTGACGCGGCTGTTGATGGCCCTCAAGCTCGCGAGCCTCGCGCAAGGCGCTTCCGGCGTGCGCCCCGAGACGCTGCGTCTCCTCGAAGCCATGTTGGCGGCGGACATCATCCCCGTGATCCCATCCCAAGGCTCCGTCGGCGCCTCGGGTGACTTGGCCCCGCTCGCGCACATGACTGCAGCCATGCTCGGCGTCGGCGATGTCTTCGCCGAAACCTCAACCGTCCCCGCCGCGCAAGCCCTCGCAGCCGCAGGTTTGACGCCCCTCTCGCTCGCGCCGAAGGAAGGCCTCGCGCTCCTCAACGGCACCCAGTTCTCCACGGCCTACGCGCTCTACGCACTGTTCGAGATCCAGCGCCTGTTCAAGAGCGCACTCATCACCGGCGTGCTGTCGACGGAAGCCGCCAAGGGCTCCGACGCGCCGTTTGATGCCCGCGTCCATGCCCTGCGGCCCCATCGCGGCCAGGCGGAATGCGCCGACGCGCTACGCCGCCTGATGGCCGGCAGCCCCATCCGCGCCTCCCATCTCGAAGGCGACGACCGCGTGCAGGATCCCTATTGCCTGCGCTGTCAGCCCCAGGTGATGGGGGCGGCCCTCGATATCCTGCGCTCGACCGCCGCAACGCTCGCCGTCGAGGCCAACAGCGTCACGGACAATCCGCTCATCATCGTTGATGGCGAGCGCGGCCCCGTCGCGCTGTCGGGCGGCAACTTCCACGCCGAGCCCGTCGCCTTCGCCGCCGACATCATGGCGCTGGCCGTGAGCGAGATCGGTGCGTTGGCCGAGCGCCGCATCGCCATGCTCGTCGATCCCGCGCTGTCGCGCCTGCCGGCCTTCCTGACGCCGAGCCCGGGCCTCAACTCCGGCTTCATGATCCCGCAGGTGACGGCGGCCGCACTCGCCTCGGAGAACAAGCAGCGTGCGGCGCCCGCGAGCATCGATTCCATCCCGACCTCGGCCAACCAGGAGGATCACGTCTCCATGGCCGCCCACGGCGCGCGCCGCCTCCTCGACATGGCCGCGAACCTGCGGGCGATCCTCGCCATCGAACTGCTCGCTGCCTGCCAGGGGTGCGACTTCCATCTGCCGCTGACCTCGAGCGACGCGCTCGAGCGGGTGCGCGCTCTGGTGCGCAGCCGCATTCCAACTCTTGTGGAAGACCGCTATCTTGCGCCCGACATCGCCGCCGCCGAGGACCTGATCGTATCGGGTGCCGTGGTGGCCGCCGCTGCGATGGAACTTCCAGCCCTGTGGACCGAGCACTCGTCATGACCCGCGCGTATCCGGATTGGCTCACTGTTGAGGAGCGGCAGGCTCCCCTGATCGTCTCCTTCCCGCACACGGGCACGACCCTTCCCCCCGACATCGAGGCGAAGTGCGTGTCCCCGTGGCTTGCGCGGAAGGACGCCGACTGGTGGATCGACCGGCTCTACGGCTTCGCGCGCGATCTCGGCTCGACCGTCGTGCACACGGCCATGTCCCGCACCGTCATCGACGTGAACCGCCCGCCGACCGGAGCCTCGCTCTATCCCGGGCAGAACACGACCGAGCTGGTCCCTTCGACGACGTTTGACGGCGAGCCGCTCTGGCGCAAGGGCGATGAGCCCGATCAGGCCGAGATCGAACGGCGCAAGGCCGCCTACTTCGAGCCCTACCACGCAGCGCTCACCGCACAGATCGCGCGCCTGCGCGCCGCGCACCCCGTCATCGTGCTCTACGACTGCCACTCGATCCGGTCCGTCATTCCGCGGCTCTTCCCCGGCGAACTGCCCGTGATGAACATCGGCACCAACGGTGGCGCGGCCTGCGACATCGACCTTGCCGAGCCGATCGCGGCCATTGCCTGCGCGAGCCCCTTCTCCGCCGTCGTCAATGGCCGCTTCAAGGGCGGCTATATCACCCGCGCTTACGGCAACCCGGCGCAAGGGGTGCACGCCGTGCAGATGGAACTGGCGTGCCGCGGCTACATGCGCGAGCCGATCGGCCCGGTGACCGACGGGAGCTGGCCGACGCCCTTCGATGCACGCTTCGCCGAGCCGATCGCGCGCACCTTGCGCGAGATCCTCGAATGCTGCCTGTCCTATGCACAAGATGCAGGTCGCCGATAAGGCGCCGTCTGACGGTCATTAAAGCTTTCGAAAGCATAGTCCTGCAGGATCGCCCCCGTTCGGCGATCGGGGACAGGGCTTCGCAATGGCGATGCAAGGCGGCGACGCATTCGCGAAGGTTCTCGACGAGATCAGCCTGCACCGGGACGAGCCGGCCCCGCACGTGCGCCTGCGCTCCGTCGGCAATCCGGCCTACCAGGTGCAATTCGTTTCCGATCCCGCGCGCCCGCTCACGGCCGAGACGCTCGGCGCCCTCTACGTCGATGAACTCATCTACGATGCGGATGCGATGGCCGCGCATCCCGCTCCCAACACCGAGACGGACCCTTCCGAGATCGCCGCGGAACTCGCCATCACGGCAGCGATGAGCAACGAGGAATTGTACAAGTTGCGCCGCCGCTTCGCGCTGGCGAACCATCCCGACCGCCTGCACCCCATGTACCGGGACACCGCAACCAAGCGCATGATGGTCGCCAACCGCCTCATCGACGAAGCCATCTTCCGCCGGCCTTAAGCCCGCGCTTCTCAAATTCGTTCCCGTAAGCCGTGCGCCAGCACGGCTGTCCGAACCCTTGCAGCGTCGAGTTTCTCTCGGCCGCGCATCGT
Source organism: Hyphomicrobiales bacterium (assembly GCA_003963125.1). Classification (GTDB taxonomy): domain Bacteria; phylum Pseudomonadota; class Alphaproteobacteria; order Rhizobiales; family Hyphomicrobiaceae; genus AWTP1-13. Next base: position 60,881 of record RXJK01000054.1, on the reverse strand, counting down.
CCGGCTAAACGGAATTTTCACTTTGAAGCAAACTTTGCCGCTGCCTTTGGCGCCTTCGCAAATCTTTGCGCGGTAGGGATGGGAGCAACAGTCCCGTAAAGCGTAACCGAGCGCCGTTGCATGTCCCTCGAAGCAGATCTCGCCATCCTGGTCGCCCGCCGCGACGGCATCCGCACGTGGCTTGACGAGGAAGCGCCCTACACGGCGCACGACCAGAAGCACCTGGACGAAGCAACGCCCGAGCGCGCCTACTGGCACTACGGCTACCAGTCGGCCCTTGCCGACGTGATCGAGATGCTTACGGCTGCTGGCCGAATATCCGGCAGCGCGGACACCTCAAAGTAGTGCCCTTGGGCCTGCCGGGGTGCACGAAATTGCCCGGCGGCCGGATGTCGTGGAAAAGCTCGCATTCCCGCTCGAAAGCTTCGCGTTCGCTCTGGAAATAATCGAACTTGAAGTGCGTGCCGGCGCCGATGCATTCGCGCAGGCGCTCCTTGATGTCTGCGTCCGAGCGCCCCAGGCTCATGATGGCGAACCGGCCCTGCAAGTCCTTGCTGCCGAGCGCATAGACGCCGGGAGAGCCGCCTTTGACGGCGTCCTCGATCCCTTCGAAGGTCAAGGGGAACGGTCCTGTAAGGCCGCTGTGCTTCATCGTCTGCCCTCTGACGTAGGCCAGTCGCAGATACGGGGCCGAAGGCCTGCCGTCCGCGCCGTCGTCACCGTTGTTGAGCCTTGCCATTGACAACTCGCACGCCACACAGCTTCTCGGATTCCGCCGTCCATTTGCCGAACCCTGTCGCTACCATATTCGAAATTACCCGGCACACGTAGCGCTTCTGCGCGGGATCGTTATCGGGCCCGGCGTGATAGCGCGCTACCGCCATGGTCCAGTTGCCCTCCCGCACCTTGAGCTGGGCGAGATAGCGCGCTGCATAATCGACGTTGATCGACGGCTCCAGCATCATCTCGACGGAGGTGAAATGCTGCCGGTGATAGCGATGGTTGATCTGCATGCAGCCGACATCGATGAACTTGGCACCGGCCCGCACCGCCGCCTCAAACGCCTTCACGGCCTCCTTGCGCGTCAGTTCGTAAACGGCCTTGCCGTCGACGTTGAGCGCATAGGGCCTGAGCGAATCCCCCCGGCCTGTCTCCGTCAGACCGACCGCGTAAAGCATGCCGAGCGGCACGCCGTGCCGCTGCGAGGCCGCGATCATCTCGCGCTCGCACAGCTTGTCGGGGCCAGTCCCGGACGGCCTGGCGCCCTCGGCCGCCGCGCTAGACGTAAAGGCCGCCAGCAGCAGCGCGCTGAGACGTATCGTTCTCATAGCCACCTCGTCCCGTCGACCGCTCCTCGTATCCTTGCGGACGATCCTGCCGCCCGCCACCGCCGCCGGTCCCGCGGGCATCACCCCCGGGCGTGCCCTGGCCCTGCCCGTCGAGCGTCGACTGGCCCGCGCCGGTACCGGCCGAAACCGTATCGGGCGCCGCCGCCCGCACGGTGACGCCGTCCACCTGGATGCCCGCGCTGCGCAGCATGTCGGAGAGCGCGTCGCTGTCGGTCTGCAGCATGCGCGCCGTGGAATGATGTTCGGCCTCGATCTGCACTTCGAGCGCATCGCGCACCAGCGTCATGCGCACCGTTACGGAGCCGAGCTCTTCCGGATGCAGGTTGATGCTGAGAACGCGCACCGGAGCCGCAGCCTGGGGCTGGTCGGCCCCCGTCGATGTCATCGGCGCGCTGGCATCGCTCTTGAGTTCGCTCGCTGCGGAGAGCAGGCGCTGGCCGAGTTGCTGCACGGGCGATGCGGCAGTTCCCGGCTGGGTGGTATCCGCAGGCGCCGCGACCGGCTTCCGCTCGATGCTCGCGGCAGCCGCCTTGGCGTCCGCGCCAGAGCCACCGCCGTTGCCGAAGCCATCGGCGCCGCGCTTGTCGACGCCGGCGCCCGCCACGGCCTTGCCGCGCGAGACGGCCGAGGGCTGCGCGATGTCGAGGTCCTTGAGGCTGACGAGCTTGTCGTCGCCGGGCTTGCCCGCACCTGCCGTTTGTGCTGCGGCGCTCGCATCGGCGCTCTTTCCCGTGCCGCCGGCATTGGCGATCTTCTGGGCCAGCGAGGCCGCGATGGCCGGATTGGCGATGGGTGCGAAATGCGTTTCGACCTTCACCGCGGTGATCTTCACGTCGCGCAACGGCTTGGCGGCGGAGACATCCGCATCCGCTGCCGTCAGAGAAGCGGTCGTTCCATCCTTCGAGTCACCCAGGGCCGCCTCGCCTTTGTTTGCTCCCGCCGGGCGCGGCGTGTGCGCGAGGATCAGGGCGAGCGCCTGCTCGGCCGATCCCGGAACCATCGCGCTGGTCGTAGCGCCCGCATTGCCGGTGTCGTCGCCCGCCTGCGTGTCCTTGTTCTCCCCGAGGAGCGCGGCTGCCGCCTCTTCGAGCGCATCCGCCCTGTCGGCCTTGTCCTGCGCGTTGGCCACATCGCGCCCGTTGAGCGCCGCCTTGTCCGCATCGAGCTTGCGCCAGCGATCGAGCGACGTGTCCTTGGACTTCGATCCCGCCGTCTTCGGCTGCGCGGGAGATTTCTCGTGCTGGTCCTTCGCGACGGTCTTCAGCGCGTCGCCGAACCCGCTTCCGGCCTCTGCATCCTCGCCGCCACCCGCTTTCGACGACGCGGCCTGCACCGCGCCCGGGTCGGCCGCGACGGGCGCGCGGGCGATATTGAGATCCATCGGGGTCATTTCGAAGCCTCGGCAAGTAGTCTGTCTGCGTTTGCGATCAGTGATTGGCCACGTCCCACGGTGGCGAAGGTCTCTCCGAGCTCATTCAGCCACTGCGGATCGGGCGTCGTCGACGGCGTGATCGTACCGACCGCGCCGATCTCACCGGCGATCGATTGCGCGGCGGTGATCAGCTCCCGATCCTCCTTGTTCTCCGTTCGGGGCATCAAGGTTTCGAGCGTCGCCTTGGCGTCCGCCGCTTCGAGCGAAGCTGCTCGCATGGCGTTGATGTAGATCTTCGCACGCGCCTCGTAGACGCCGCCGGGCGTCGCCAGAGCGAGCGCCTTGTTGGAGGAGAAGAGGACGATGTCGCGCCGCACCCGGTTGACGCCCTCGCGCGCGATCTCGAGATACATCTCGAGCTGCGCCGCAGGGCTCATCCGGTCGAGCGCGGCAACGAGCCCGCCGAGCGGCGCCTGCGCGTCGGCGGCCGGCCGGTCCATCGTGAAGCGCACGATCTGCCGCTTCAGCGTCGTCGCGTAGGCCGAACGGGGGAAGCGCCGGAAATAGATCTCGGAGTACTTGTCGGCCGCGGCGAAATCCTTGCGCGTGCTGAGGAGGCCGACCTGCCGGCGCAGCGCGGCTTCCTCGATCAGCGTACCGGGGGCCAGCAGCCGCGCCTGGTCGAGCTTTTCCAGTGCCTTCTCGGCATCGACGCGCGAGAGAAGCTCCGATTGGGCCATCGCGACCTGCCCGGCGATGGTCGGATCGAGCGACAACGCATCGAGCTTGATGAAGTGTTCGAGCGCCTCGCCGCGCCGACCGCTGACGAAGGCGTGCACCGCGCGGGACAGATTGGCGTCGATGCTCTTGGGCTGGCCGCGCAGGAGCAGGCTGCGCAGCGCCTTGGGATCGCCGCCGCTCAGGACGAACGCCAGAACCGCGCGGCCGTTGCGCGGATCCTGCCAGATCTCGTCGTCGAGCTTGGCGAAGGTCTCGACCATCGCATCGGTCATCTGCCGTTGCTTGACGAGCGCCTCCGTATCGCCCTGGGCGATGCGATCCTGCAGTTGCCGCAGTTCGCGCAGCATGTCGTAGGGCTGGCGCACGTCGGGGCGCTGCGGCAGATCGAGCGGGGCCTCCGGAGCCGCAGGCGGGTCAGGTTCCGGAGCAGACGCAGCCGGCGGCGGCGCATGCCCCTTGTCCTCGGCGCGGCTAGCACCAGGACCGGCGAACGCGATCAGCCCCGGAACCAGGGTTGCCGCGAAGAGACTGCGCCGCAGACGTCCCATCATCGCGGCTTCCTGAGCAGGATCTCGATCCGCCGATTGGGCGCAGCCATCGGGTCTTGCGTCACCTTCAGCCGCTTGTCGGCGTATCCTTCGACTTTCTCGAAACGCTTCTCGTCGACGCCGCCGCGCACCAGCATGTAGTAGGCCATGTGCGCGCGCGCCGTTGAGAGGCGCCAGTTGTCGTACTTGCCGCCGCGGTAGGGGCGGCCATCTGTGTGACCGCGCACGACGAGTTGCTCGGGCTGCTTGGACAGCACCGCCGCGAGCTTCTCCATCACCAATACGAGATTGGGCGAAGGTTCCGCCGACGACACGCTGAACATGCCGAAATCGTAGTCGTCGGTGACGGAGACGAGGATGCCCTCTTCCGTGTAGGTCACCTCGATGTTGGGCACGCTGCCGAGGCCGGTGCCGGCGATCGACGTCTTGATCTCCTGCTCCATCTTGCGCGCGACCGCCGTGGCCGCGGCCACGACCTGCTCTTCCTTGTTCGCAGGCTCGGTCTTCTGCTCGGGCTTGGAGGGCGGCGGCGGAGGCGGCAGCGCCTTGGCCTGCTTCTGCCCGTCCTTGTCGCCCGCACCGAGCTTCTTCTCGACGATATCGCCGATGCCGCCACGGCCGGGACCCACGCCTTCGGCGCCCCCCTGCTTGGAGCGGTCGGGGAGATCGCCAGCCGTGCCGCCTTCGGATTTCTCCGGATGCGGGCCCGTGCCTTCGCCCTTGTCGCCCTTCTTGATCACCTCGATCTGCTGGCGAAAGCCCGGATCGAAGGGATCGCGCACTTGCTCTGCATTGGTGCTGGCGGGCGTCGCGTCCGAACGCTGTTCGGGATGCGTGGCCTGCGCCGCGGCCTCCTTGGCGTCGTTGGCGAGCTTGTCGAGCATCGCCAGCGGATCCTGGAAGATCGCCTCCTCGTTGTAGGTGCCCTTAGGATCGCCCTTGGTCTCTTTTTCCTTCTTGGATTTCTCTTTCTTGGCCCCTTGCGTGGAGCCCGAGGATTGCACCTCGTCGCCCTGCGCCGTGCTTTCGACACTATGCGCCTCGTGCAAGCCCTTGGAGGCCGCCGACTTGTCGGTCAGGCGCAGCGGATTGAAGTAGGTCGCGACCTGCGTCAGCGTCTTCTTGTCGGACGAGTTGATCAGCCACATGACGAGGAAGAACGCCATCATGGCCGTCATGAAGTCGGCGTAGGCGATCTTCCACACGCCGCCGTGGTGGCCCTCTTCGCCGTGGCCGCCCCCGCGCTTGATGATCAAGAGCTCTGGGGCTTTGGTCTCCTCTTCGCCCTCTTTGCTCACGCCGCCGCCTCATGGATCCTGTCGGCCCACGCGGAGATGCGCGTGGACAGCAGCGCGTGGCCTGCCTTGACTTCGACCTCGGGAGAGGACGACGGTGTGAACGTCATGGCGCCGGCGTGATCGCTGAGCTGCACTTCGAGCGCTTTCAGCAGGTCCTCGGGCCCGGAAATGGCGATACCGGCATCCGGCTCCCGCTTGAGGATGTCCTCGATCGTCCGCGACAATTCCGCGAGCGCCCGCTGCCGCACAGCCTCGACGAGAAACGGCTTCAGGACGTCTGCGGTCGCGTTGAGAACGTCGTCGTGAATGCGCGTCAGCGCCTTGCCGATCGACGCGGCGAGGGCGCTTCCCTCCTGCTCGACCCAAGCCTGGCGCGCTTCCGCAAGCCGACGCACGAAATCAGCCTCCTGCTGGGCCAGCAGCGCCTCGGTCTCCGCACGCGCTTCGGCGAGGCCCTCCGCGCGACCCGCCTCGTGTCCCTCGGCGCGGGCCGCCTCGACGGCTTGCGCCCGCTCCTCGGCCAGCTCTTCCAGCGACGGTCCAGGCGGGGGCGGCAGCGAAACGTCGCTGAAGTCCTTCAGGAAATGCGCGACGGGCATCACGTTCATGCCGGTTCAGCCTCCCGCAGCCACTGCTTGAGGATCGCCGCGGCCTGCTCTTCGTCGAAATCGACCATCTGCTCGAGGCGCTTCTGCGGGGCACGGTCGAGCTTTTCGGTGAGATCGGCGATGAGGCTCGTATCGCCGGCCCGCGCGGGTTTCGAGACGCTGACCCCGCCGCCGCCGAGCATCGCCTGCATGACGGGATCGATCTCCATGGATTCCCCACCGTCAGCCGAAGCAGTGATCGCGGCAGGCCCTGCCTCGGGCGGCGCCTCCAGGATCGTGCGCATGGCGGGCCTCAGGCCGAACCAGATCACCAGCGCCGTGATCAACACCAGCGCGCCGGCGTTGACGAAGCTGCCGAGCTGCCGGCCGAGCATCTCGCCCCAGCCGACTGCCGGCACGGGCTCGAGCGACATGCCGCCTTGCGCGAACTCGAGCGCCGACACCGCGATCTGGTCGCCGCGCTTGAGATCGACGCCGGACGCGGAAACGACGAGCCGCTCCACTTCCTTGAGGTGCTTGTCGAGCGCCTCGGGCGTGGCGTTGGAGCCCAGCGTCTCCATCAGCCGCTTGCGGTTCAAGACCACGGCGATGTTGAGGTTCTCGATGCGGTAGCCTTCGCTCACCGTCTGCGTCGTCTTCGTGCCGACCTCGTAGTTCGTCAGCTCTTCGCGGCGCTCGTTCTGCTTGCGGGACTGGTCGCCGCCGTTCTGGCCGTTGGCGCCGGCCTGGTCGGCCGGCACGTTCTGGTCGGCCCCGACGCCCTGCTTCGTCTGCGTATTCTGCGAGCTGCCGGTCTCTTTCACGACCCGCACCGACCGCTCCACCCGGCTTTCGGGGTTGTAGGTCGTCTCGTTCGTCTGCTTCTTGTCCGTGTTGATGCGGGCCGCCACACTGATCTCGAAGTTGTTGACGCCGAGGTAGGGCATCAGCGTCTTCGCGATGTTGTCCTGCATCTCCTTGGCAACGGTCTTCTCGAGCGTCATGTTCTTGTTGGGCGTCGCCGTCGTGGCGTCGCCCGAGGACGCCATCACGGTGCCGTCCATATTGAGCACCGTCACCTGGTCGATGGTCATGCCGGGCACGGCCGCCGACACGAGATGCCGGATCGCCTGGCCCGACTGGAAGTCCGCCGGGTTCTCCGTGCGCACGATCACGGACGCGCTGGGCGACTGCCGCGTGCGCCGGAACGAGCCCGTGTCGGGAAGGACGAGATGCACGCGCGCGGCCTTCACGCCGCGGATGGCCTGGATCGAGCGCGCGATCTCGCCTTCGAGCGCACGCACCCGCGTCACCTCCTGCATGAACGACGTGAGGCCCATCGAGCCCAGCTTGTCGAAGAGCTCGTAGCCCGCGTTGGAGCTGCTCGGCAGCCCCTTTTCCGCAAGCAGCATGCGCGCCTGCGCCGTCTGCCCGTAGCGCACGAGCACGGCGTTGCCGGCCGAATTGATATCGAAGTTGATGCCGGCCTCGCGCAGCGCACTGCCGATGCGGCTCACGTCCTGCGCGTTGAGGCCGGTATAGAGCGTTTCGAGGTCCGGCCGGCTCAGGTAGTAGCTGCCGAGCCCGACGAGACCGAAGACGGCGGTGCCGACGAACGCCAGCGCGGCGAGCTTGCGCCCGCCGAGGGCAAGCAGGCTCCGCCAAAGACGTTCAAACTGCTCCAAGCCAAACATCCGTGATCCTGGGAGAGTCCTGGTTTGAACCAGCACTGTCCGGCACGAAGCTTGCGCGAGAGTTGCGAGGAACGATTAAGTTGCAACGACTAGACGAACGACCGGATCAGCCCTCCGATCAGCAGGTTCCAGCCGTCGATCAGCACGAAGAACAGCACCTTGAAGGGCAGCGAGATCACGGTCGGCGGCAGCATCATCATGCCCATCGACATGGTGAGTGTGGCCACGATCATGTCGATGACGAGAAACGGCAGCACGATCAGGAAGCCGATCTCGAAGGCCCGCCGCAACTCGGAGATCATGAAGGCCGGGATCAGCACCCTGAGGTCGATCTCCGTCTCCCCCGCCTTCGGCTTCAGCGTCTCGCTGGCGAGGTCGGAGAACATCTGCAGGTCCTTCTCGCGCACGTTGGCGCGCATGAAGGTCCGGAACGGCGTGGTGATGCGCTGGAAGGCCTCCTGCTCGGTGATCTCGCGCTTCATCAGCGGCTGCACGCCGTTGTTCCAGGCCCGGTCGAAGGTCGGTCCCATGACGTAGAACGTCATGAACAGGGCGAGGCTCACGAGCACGATGTTGGCCGGCGTCGTCTGCAGCCCCAGTCCCGAGCGCAGGAACGAGAGCGCGATGACGATGCGCGTGAAGCTCGTCACCATGATCAGGAGACCCGGCGCGACGGACAGCACCGTCAGCAGCGCCACGAACTGCATGATCCGGCCCGAGGCGGTCGGATCGCCCGGCGGCACGAGTTGGTCGAGCGAGGGGATCTGCGCCAGCGCCGGCAGCGCGGACAGCGCGAGAACCGCCAAGCCTAGGAAGAGGCGTTTCATTCGACGATGAAGGATTGGAGCACGAAGTCCCGCACCTTGCCCTGTCCTCTGACGCGCACGCGTTCGTTCAAGTCCTCCCGCATGTACTGGTAACCGCTGCCGCCCTGGATCTGCTCCAGGGTGCAGGTCTTGAAGTAGGCGACGATATCCTCGACGATCTGGCCCGTCAGCTTGTCGACGTTTTCGCCTTCCATGACGGCCGATGCCTCGATGCGGATCCAGGTCTTCTCCGGCTGCATCAGGTTGGTGACGATGGCCGGGAAGGTGACGAACCGGGGCCCGATGTTCTTGGGATCCTTGCCGTCTTTCCCGTGGGCGTCCTTGCCGTCCTTTCCGTGCGCATCCTTGCCGTGCGCGTCGCCGCCGCCATGGGCATCCTTGGCGCCATGCCCGTTCTGCGCGGACGCCGACGCATGCGCGTCCGTCTTCTTCGCGTTGGGACCGATCTTCTGGGCGGCCTGGATACCAAATAGGCCTCCGGCACCGACCCCGAGCCCGGTGATCACAAGAAAGCCGAGCAGCGTACCCATGAAGCCGCCGCCGCCACCTTTGGCGGGCTTGCCCTCGTCCTCTTTCTTTTCGGGAGCTTTGGCCATCAGAAGGGCGCGAACAGGTCGATCAGCTGGTGCCCCCAGGCCGGGTTCTGGACTTCCGTCATGCGGCCGCGGCCACCGTAGGAGATACGCGCTTCCGCGATCTTGTCGTAGGAAACCGTATTGTCGGTGGCGATATCGCGCGGCCGCAGAACGCCGGCGACGTTGAGCACGCGCAGCTCCTGATTGACCCGCACTTCCTGCGAGCCGCTGACCACGAGATTGCCGTTGGGCAGGACGTCGGAGACGATCGCCGCCACCAGCAGCTCGATGCTTTCCGATCGCGAGATGGCGCCGGCGCCCTTGGTCGAGGTTCCCGAGGTCATGTCACTCGTCACCTTGCCGCTGCCCTTGCCGGTGAAGTTGCCGTTGCCGTAGGACAGGTCGTAGCCGTTCTCGAGGTCGAGATTGTTCTTGCTGTCGCGCGAACGCTGCGTGGAGTTGTCGAGCGAGGCCTTGTCCTTGATCGAGATCTTCACCGTGACGACGTCGCCGACGCGGGTCGCGCGGGGATCGCGGAAGAGATCCGTTCCGGCATCCGTCCAAAGCGAAGCGCCCCGCTTCTGCGGCACCGGCGGCGGCACATCGCTGAGCTCGGTGACGCGATTGGGCCTGAGCCCGGCACCAACGGGCGTCAGGCTCGGCTCCTTGCCGAGTTCCGAGAGCTTGTCGGCGCACCCCGTGAGCAGCGACAGCGAGGCGAGTGCGAGTGCGGAGAAGGTTCTGGCGATCGATCTCATGATTTCTTCTCCGGGGCCGGAACCGGCGCTGGTGTTGGGCCCGACGAGGCCGGTTGCGGCTTCTGGGGAGACGCCGTCGCACTCGTGCGCGCGGCGCCGCTGATGATGGAGGTGAGGCGCGCCGCGTGCTGCGGGTTCATGTCGTTGAGGATGGCGCTTGCGACGCGCGGATCGAGCTTCATGATCACGGCCGCCGCGGTCTCTTCGTCCATGGCCATGAGCTGCTGGCCCGCTGCTTCCGGGCGCATGCGCGTATAGATCACGACGAGGTTGTCGGTGACGCGCCGGGCGAACTCGTCGCGGCGGGCGAGCCAGGCCTTGTATTCTTCCGTCTTCGCCTCGAGCTGCGCGATGCGGTCGTCGAGTTCGGTTGCGAGTTCCGCGATGGCCTTCTTCTGCCAGGCGAACTTGGCATCGCTTGCGAGCGTGCCGACGTTGGCGCAATACCCCTTGGCAAGCGGCGTTTCGAGCGGCTGGGCCGGCGGCGAGTCCATGCGCACGGGCGTCGCATCCGGCACGCCCTGCGCGGCCCGGTCGCGCACGTTGCGGCGCTGGTCCGCGAACGGCAGCGGCAACAGCGCGGGGCCGGCGGCTTCGGTCGGAAGCTGCGTTGCAGGTTCGTCCGTCGCTGCGGGCCGCTGCGAACCGCGGATCTTGGGTAGCGGCTGGATCGCGGCGTCGATCGGCGTGACGGTCGGCGCCCAGCCCTGCTGCGCCGCGGCGGGCGCGAAGAGCGCCGTCAGGATCAGGCTGGCTGTGAGGGCTCGTTTCATTGCACCACCAGGTCCGCCTGCAACGCACCGGCCGACTTGATCGCCTGCAGGATCGCAATGATGCCCTGCGGCTTGAGTCCCATGCGGTTGAGGCCGCTGACGAGCGTCTGCAGGTTGGTGCCCTTGACGATGGCGAGCTTGCCGTCCTTTTCGTCGATGCCGATTTGGGTTTCGGGCAGCACGACGGTCTCGCCGCGCGAGAAGGGATTGGGCTGGCTCGCCCGCGGCGTCTCGGTGACGCGCACCGTCAGGCTGCCATGCGCAACCGCGACGGTTGAGACCGTCACGTCCTTGCCGATGACGATAGTCCCCGTCCGCTCGTCGATGATCACCTTGGCCGGCACGTCGGGGCTAACCGGGAGATTGCCGATCTCGGCCATGAAGCGCGCGGCGGTCAGCTTCGGCGGCTTGCGCAGGCTGACGTTGCGCAGATCGTCCTCGCGTGCGACGCGCATGCCGTAGCGCTGCGCGGCAAAAGCGTTGATGGCGTCCGCCACCTTCACGGCCGTGTTGAAATCCGGGTTGCGGAGTTCGAGCACGAACTCCTTTTCCTCAGGGAAGTTGCCGATGGCATCGCGCTCGACGGTGGCGCCGTTGGGAATGCGCCCCGTCGTTGGCACGCCTTGCGTCACCGTCTCGGCCTTGCCGCCGGCCGAGATACCGGTCACCGCGAGCTGCCCCTGCGCCACCGCATAGACCTGCCCGTCGGCGGCCGTGAGCGGCGTGAGGATCAGCGACCCACCCACGAGCGACGTGGCATCGCCCATCGACGACACCGTGACGTCCACCCGCGAGCCCTTGCCGGCCGACGCCGGCAGCTCCGCCGTGACGATCACCGCGGCAACGTTGCGCGTGCGGGCTTGCGAATTGCGCACGTTGACGCCCATGCGATCGAGCATCGATTGCAGCGACTGCTGCGTGAAGGGCGCATTGCGCAGCGTGTCGCCCGTGCCGTTGAGGCCGATGACGAGGCCGTAGCCGACGAGTTGGTTGGAGCGCACGCCTTGCACTGTCGTGATGTCTTTCACACGCGTTTCAGCGCCGGCGTGGTCGACCCACCCGGCGCCGCAGACCAGAGCGATGATGAACCACCATCGCCGCATCATTGCCCTCCGACCCGCACGGTGCCGTCCTTGGTGACGACACCCCGCAGCTGCAGCCCGCTTTCCGTGTTGCGCAGCGAAACGACGTCGCCGACCGCGCCGCTCTGCAGCGCCGTCGCTTGGCCCGTGATGGAGAGGCCGCCCTCTTCGAAAACGACAGTCGCGGGCTTGCCGGTGACGACGAGATAGGGTTCGCGCAGGGCGTTGACCGGAATGGGCTGTCCCTTGAGCAGCGTGCGCCGGGCGACCTTGCCCACGACCGAGCGCCGGTCTTCCTGCACCGATCCGCGCGTCACGGTCGCCGCGATGAAGGCGCGGTCCATGATGTGCTCTTCGTTGATCTCGTCGTTGGGATAGATGGTGACGGCCGGCACCGGCAGCAGCATCTCCTGCTGCGGCGCCTGCTGCTGCGCTGACGCGGGCTGCACGGCGAGCGCCGCGGCGAGAGCGAGAAAGCCGGCACAGATCGATCTGAGGAAGCTCGGCATGGTCCCCCGCTACCTCTTGGCGATCGTCGAGAACATCTCGTCGGCCGCCGTGATCACCTTGGAGTTCATCTCGTAGGCGCGCTGCGCCGAGATCAGCTCCGTGATCTCCTTCACGGGATCGACGTTGGAGTTCTCCAGATAGCCCTGGTTGATGGTGCCGTAGCCCGGATCGCCGGCAACGGCGAGCGTCGCGGTGCCCGAGGCCGTCGTCTCGCGGAACAGGTTGCCGCCGAGCGGATCGAGGCCGGCGTCGTTGGCAAAGTTGGCGACCACGAACTGGCCGAGCAGCGTCGGCGCCGTGGTGCCGCTCACCGTCGCATAGACCTGTCCCGTCTCGTTGATGGTGATGTCGGTCGCCGTCGCCGGGATGGTCATGGCGGGCTGCACGACGTAGCCGTCGACGGTGACGATCTGCCCCGTGGCATTCTTGCTGAAGGAGCCGGCGCGCGTATAGAGGTTTTCGTTGTTGGGCCCCGCCACCTGGAACCAGCCGCGGCCGTTGATGGCGACGTCGAGCTTGTTGCCGGTCTGCGTGAGCGAACCCTGGATGTGCAGGTTGCGCACGGCGGCCGTGCGCGTGCCGAGGCCGATCTGCACGCCTTCCGGCACCGGCTCGCCGCCGCCGCGCGTCGGAGCGCCGGCGGATTTCTCGGCCTGATAGAGCAGGTCGACGAATTCGGCGCGCGAGCGCTTGTAGCCCGTCGTGTTGATGTTCGCGATGTTGTTCGCGATCACCTCGACGTTCGTCTGTTGGGCATTCATGCCCGTGGCCGCAATGGCAAGCGCTCTCACGTCTCAACTCCTCGCCGACTTGGGCGTTAGATCTGCATCCGGCTGATTTCGAGATAGGCAGTGACGACCTTGTCGCGCACGGCGATGGCGCCTTGCAGCGACTGCTCGGCATTCATGACGGCCTCGACCACCTGCTGTACGGTCGCCTGGCCCTTGATGCCGGCGACCGAGACGGCTTCCGCCTTCTTCAGGTTGTCGGCCGTGGATGTGAAGAGCCCGCCGAGCAGCGAGCCGAAGTCCGCATCCCCCGCTTCCGTCGCCTTCTGCGCCGACTGCACCGGCGACAGCTCGAGTTCGCCAGTGATGGCCGGATTGACGCTGACGCCTTTGAGACCCTCGATCATCACGAGCTCCTGAGCATGTCGATGGCCGAGTTGATCATGTCGCGCGCCTGCTTGATGAGCTGCAGGTTCGCGTCATAGGAGCGATTGGCTTCGCGCATGTCCGCGACTTCCACCATCACGTCGACATTGGGCATCTTGACGTAGCCCTTCTCGTCGGCCGCGGGATGGCCGGGCATGTGCTCGAGGCGGTAGGCCGAGCGCACCGTCTCGACGCCCGCGACCTTCACGCCGGTCGTCGACTGCACGTCGTCGAGCTCGCTCTCGAACGTCACCATCTTGCGCGTGTAGGGGTCGGCACCTGGCGTCGAGCCGGTGGAGCTGGCATTGGCGATGTTTTCCGCGAGCACGCGCATGCGTACCGACTGCGCTTCGAGGCCGGAAGCGCCGATCTTGAGAATGCTCTGCAGCGGATCGACCATGGGCCCTAGACCTTCGTGCTGGCGAGCAGCATGCGGTGGAACGTCTTCACCACGTTCGCATTGAGCCGGTAGTCGCGGCCGACCTCACCCGCCTTGATCAGCTCCTGCTCGAGATTGACGCTGTTGCCGGAGTGCGTGACTTCCCAGCTGTCCTGGCCATTCAGCGTCTCGGCATCTTTCTGCTTGATGTCGCCGATCGACAGGTGCTTCGGGTCGCTGGCCGTCATGGCGATGCGCGTGGAATCGAGCACCGCATCGAACGGCGTGACGTCCTGCGCCTTGAACCCGGGCGTGTTGGCGTTCGCAACGTTGGTCGCAACCGTCGCCTGGCGCGCGGAGAGCCAGCGGTTGTGCTGCGAAGCCAGTGCGAACAGGTAGAGTTGCGTCATCGCCGCGACCAGAGGGAGTGAAGGCTCCCGTGACCCTAGCGGCATTGGCTTGTCTCAAGCTTGCGATCGAGGCGTTTGGCCCGATGCCGCGAGAGCACGTCAGAAGCTTGCAAAATCAGGCGTTTTTCAACGCTCCGGGCGCGCAGCGTCTCAGGCGCCGAGGCCGGCGTCCGCGGCGAGAGATGCAGATGCACGGATGGGGGCGACGCGCGCGTCGCGGATGGCATCGGTGAGCCGCCGCGTGTTGTCCTGCGGATCGCCCGCATTGTTATCGAAATTGATGTAGGTGATCTCGACACCGGCCTGCAGCGCTTCCAGCCGCAACCGGAAATAGACGCTGACGCCCTGGTGGTTGAATTCCATGTCGAGGCTGACGATGGGCGTGCCGCCCCAGCGCACGTCGATATCGCCGGACTGGCCGAAGCGCACCGTGCCCGGCAGGAAATAGAACTCGGTCGACGAGGCGACGAGGTTCGCGATGTTGCCGAACTGCTCCGTCCGGATGAAGGCGATGAGATCGGCGGCCTCGATCAGCCGCAATTCGGACGCGACGTCCCGCAACCCCTCGGCCAGGGCCATTTCGCGCTCGAGGGCATGGTTCTTGGGTTGCTTCAGCATGGGGATCGGATGGCGTCGGCTTGAGGGGAGGCGCGCAAGGTCGCGGTCGACCCCGGGCGGGATCGGCGCGGCAACCGGCCTTCCGATGGTGATGATTTTCGGAAAAAGCACGCACCGTCAGGGCCACAGGCGCGCGATCTCCGTCGCCAGATGACCTTAGGCGAGCGGCCTTATCTGAGCCTGACGCTGTGACAGATAGTAGATGATCTCGGCCACGGCCTTGTAGAACTCCTTGGGGATCATCTTGTCGACTTCCACGGCCTTGTAGAGGGCCCGGGCGAGCGGCTTGTTCTCCACGATCGGAATGCCGTGCTCGCCGGCGAGTTCGCGGATCCGGAGCGCGATCAGGTCCTTGCCCTTGGCGACGACGAGCGGCGCGCCGCCTTCCTCGCGCACGTAGCGCAGCGCCACCGCGTAGTGCGTCGGGTTCGTGATCACGAGCGTCGCGCGCGGCACCGCGCCCATCATGCGCTTGCGCGCCCGGTCGCGGCTCATGGACCGCAGGCGCGCCTTGATGATCGGATCGCCGTCGCTCTGCTTCAGCTCGTCCTTGATCTCCTGCCGCGTCATCCGCAGTTCGTTGTGCCAGAAGATGCGCGACCACACGACGTCCGCAGCCACGAGAACCGCGGTCGCGACCGTGATCGTCGCGAGCACGCGAATGCCGAGATTGAGGATCAGCCCCGGCAAGTCCGCCGGCTCGACGAAGATGGCGTTCGCGACGCTCATCGTGTTCGACTTCACGAAGAAGTAGCCCACGACGCAGACGAGGCCGAACTTGAAGACGGCCTTCAGGAACTCGACCTGCCCCTGCACGCCGAACACGCGCTTCCAACCGCTCGTCACCGAGATGCGCGACATCTCCGGCATGATGCGGTCGACCACGATACTGGGCGGATTCTGCAGGGCCGAGGCAAGGATGCCCGCGATGCCGAGCACGATCACGATCGGCACGACGAGCTTGCCCGCTTCCATCGCCACGGCGGTGAGCAGCAGGGTTGCATCGGCACGATTCTCGAGCGCGAAATTCGCCGGCTGGTCGAGGATCTTCATCAGCGTCGACGTGAGTTCGCCGACACCCGAAGCGAGAAAAAAGCTCGCGATCAGAAGCATGCCGATCAGGGATGCGAGGGTCGCCGCTTCACGGGAGAAGGGGACGTTGCCCTTCTCGATGGCGTCCTGGATCTTCTTCTCGGTCGGCTCTTCTGTTTTACTGTCCTTGTCGGACTCTTCGGCCATGCGAGGGATCCGCGGCTCGAATCAATGCGTGAGCCACGACAGGTAGAACGATTCACCCCGTCCCGATAGGGCTCTACTGCGTCACGTCGCTCAGGTTTTCCGGCTGCCGGATCTGGATGTCGCCGCGCGAATTCATGCGCAGCACCGTGTCGACGATGAAGCGGCGGGCTTCCTGCACCTCGCGCGGCGGACCGGCGGCACCACCGGCGAGTTCGGCTTCCACCATGCGCCGCGACCGCGCGGCGAGCGACGCGAGGATCGCGTTCTGGAAGGCGCTGTCCGTGCCCCTGAGCGCCATGACGAGCTTCTCGATCGGCACCTGATCGAGCACGAGCGTGCGCGCGGGCGGCGCCAGCGTGATCATGTCGTCGAACGTGAACAGCATGTTCTTCAAGACTTTGACGTCGTCGGGCCGGACTTCCGCGAGCGACTTCAGCACGTCCTCGCTCTGCGCCTTCTCGAGCCGGTTGAGGATGTCCGCGACGCCGCCGTGCTTGGTCGGACCGGACACCGCGAGCAGATCCTCGGCCAGCGTGTCCTCGAGGATGATCAGGGCATCGGGATCGACGTCGCGGCCACCGAGCATGCGCACGAGAATGCCGGGGCGCATCTCAGCGGGGAGCGAGCTCACGATCTTGGCCGCCGTCTCGGAATCGAGCTTCGACAGGATCACGCCGATCGTCTGCGGGTGCTCGTTGATGAGATAGCCCCGCAGCTCCTCGACCTTGACCTTCGAGACCTTGTCCCAGATCTGGTCGTCGCGCATGTTTCCGGCAGCAGCCGCCTGCATGAGCGGCGCCACCATGGGCTCCATCTCGCCGTAGAGCGCGGTGTTGTATTCCTCCTCGCTGAGCACGTCGCTGAGCAGGTCGCGCATCTCGCGCTCCGTGCCCATGAACTTGACGCCGTTCGAGAATTTCTGCGCGAATTCTTCGACGAGGCTTTCGACGTCGGTCGCGCCCACGGGCTTGAGGTTGGTGCTCGAGCGCGTGAGGATCTTGATCTCTTCGGGATCGAGACGGCGCAAAAGGCCCGTCGCCTTGCTCTTACCCAGCGCGAGCAGCAGCACCGCGACCTTTTCGGCCCCGGTGAGGTTCGCGATGTTCGAGCCGATGGCCATTGGCGACGCCTAAACCCTCAGGATGCCACGTCCGACAGCGGCGACTGGGTCAGCACCTCGGTCAGCTTGATGCCGAAGCGCGACGTCGCCTCGTCCATCACCACCACCTGGCCGCGAGCGACCGTATGCCCATTGACCGCCACCTCGACCGGCTCGCCGACCTTGCGCTCGAGCGGAATGACCGAGCCGCGGCCGAGCTTCATGAGGTTGGCGACCGGCATCGTCGCCGAGCCGAGCACCACGCGCACCGTCACCGGAATGCGCATGATCGTGTCGAGCCGCGGCGGCGCGCTTTCGCCGCCGCCGATCGAGGAGAGCTGGGTCCCGAACGAGGGCTCCTCCGTGAGCGCCCCCTCGTCCATCATCGCCGGCATCGCGCTCTCGGTGCCGTAGTCTTCCGTCAGCGCGCCTTCCGCCGGCGTCTCGTCAGTAGGATCGTTCATCGTCTCTCACCGCGCACGATGGATGGTTGCATCTTCTTGCGAACGCACGATTACGTTGCGAGACAGGAGCAGGTGTCAGGAGCCGAGAATGTTGTCCATCATTTCCTGCTCCTTGTTCACGAACTCCTCGACGCGCAGCACGTAGACATCGTTGGCCTTGCCGAGCGAGCACCACAAGAGCCGCTCGTTGTTGGTCTCGACCACGAGCTGGCTTTCCGTCGTGGCGTTGAGTGGCAGAACATCGCCCGGCCGCAACGACGCGATCTCGCCGAGCGTCCCCGGCCGCTCGTCGAGCACCGCCGTCAGCGTGACGTTGCTGCGGTTGAATTCCTTGCGGATCAGCTCTTCCCAGGTGTCGTCGTGGGCGTCCGTCGATGTCTCGGGCTGCTTCGAGAGCGCTTCCCGCACCATTGCGAGGGAGTCGTCCGGGATCAGAAAATGGATCTGCCCCTTCTGCTTCGCCGTCTCGATCTCGAACCGCGCCGCGATCATGGCGCTGCGCGGCTTCACCTCGTCGAAGTCCGGCGCGGCCCACGTGGTCATCAGGTCGAAGCCCGTCTCCGCCACCAGCATGAAGGCGTTGGAGACGGCGCCCAGGAAGGTCTTGAAGAAGACGGTGGCGAGACGCCGCTCGAGCTTCGAGATCTCGCGCACGTCTTGGGGCGACGGCTCGGCCGGGTCGGCCCCGAGCAGCATCTCCAGGATCATGAACGCGGCGGACTGGTTGCAGGTGACGTAGCAGGGGCCGGACCAGCCCGTCGTGGAGAACACCGCGATGGCCGTGGGGCCGCCGTGCAGCGCGAACGCGTCTTCCGCCGTCATCGACCGGCACTGCATCAGCGACAGCTTCGGCGGCGCCGACATCGTCTGGCGCATCTGGTCGTAGAGCATTGGCCCGACGTTGCCGAGGCACACCCGGATCATGGGCATGCGGTCGACGGCGCCAGCGCCGGCGCCGAACATGTCCTCGATCTTGGTCGCCCGCGCCGGAGCCGTTGCCACTTCGCCGAGCATGGACTATGCCGCTGCCTTCTGCCCCGCGTTCGGGTCGGTCGCAGCCACCGTCACCTGCTCGACGTCGTCGATGGTCGGCCGCTCGTAGCCCGAGATCGCCTTGCGGCCGTATTCCAGCGCCACCTGCGGCATCGCCCCATTCATGAACGCGAGCAGCGTCTGCTTCACGATGTAGTAGAGGCGCAGCTTCTTCTCGCGCACGATCTTGATGTTGGTCGCAATCGGCGTCACCACGGCGTAGGAGAAGAAGATGCCGGCGAAGGTACCGACGAGGGCCGCGCCGATCAGGTGGCCCAGCACTTCCGGCGCCTCGTTGAGAGCGCCCATGGCCTTGATCACGCCCATGACGGCGGCGCAGATGCCGAGAGCGGGAAAGCTCTCCGAGATCGTCACCATGGAATGGTAGGCCTTGAGCTTGTCGTGCTTGATGGTCGAGATCTCTTCGTCCATCAGCGCCTCGATCTCGTGCGAGCGGGCGTTGCCGATGATGATGAGGCGGCAGTAGTCGCAGATGAAGGTCAGCATCTCCGTGTTCTTCACGACGCTCGGATAGCGCTGGAAGATGGAGGACTGGGAGGGGTCGTCGAAGTGCGCTTCCACCTCGTTGCGCGGCTTGGTCCGCAGTTCGCGCATCAGCGAGTAGAGCACGCCGAGCGTATCGAGATAGTCGTTCTTCTTCGGCGCCTTGTGCAATAGCGCCTCGACGAGGCCAACGCCGGCATCCTTGATCGTCTTCATCGGGTTGCCGACGATGAACGTACCGAGCGCGGCGCCGCAGATGATCACGTATTCCCAGGGCTGCCACATGACTTCGACATGGCCGCCCATGGCCATGAAGCCGCCGAGCATACAGGCCAGCGTTACGATCAATCCAATGCCGATGGTCACGGGAAGCCCCTATTCCTGCCCACGTTCCTGTGTGCGGGGCAACGCTTGCGCGAGGCTTGTGTCCGGGCATTTTAATCGAATTGCTTCGGGCACTTGGTCAGCCTCGTACAAGGCCTTTTCGCCACAGTTGTCGCAGCCGCGCTGGGAGGCCTCTGCCTCCCGCCCGGAAACCGACGATCCTGGCGGGGAAGAACGTCCGTGCTGAATAATTTCTACGTGGGGCTGTCGGCGCAGAAATCGCTGATGCGCCGCCTCGACACCATCGCCAACAACGTGGCGAACGTCTCGACCGGCGGCTACCGCGCGGAGGAAGTGACGTTCTCGGCCATCATGTCCGACGTCAACAAGGACCCGGTTGCATTTGCATCGACGGGTCGCACCTACATCGCCCGCCGCCCGGGCGACGTCGTGCGCACCGACAACCCGCTCGACGTTGCGATCCAGGGCAACGCCTGGATGGCCATGCAGACGCCGTCGGGCACCGTCTACACCCGCGACGGCCGCATGCAGATGTCGCCACAGGGCCAGCTGCAATCGATGGAGGGCTATCCCATTCTCGACGCGAGCGGTTCGGCCCTGAGCCTCGAGCCGCAGGCGGGCTCGCCCAGCATCGGCCGCGACGGCACCATCGCCCAGGGCAAGCGCCAGGTCGGCCGCATCGGCCTGTTCGTGATCGATCCCAAGGCCAATCTCTCGCGCTTCCAGAATTCGGGCGTCATCCCGGATCGGCCCGCCGAGCCTGCCGTCGAAGGCAGCCGCTACGGCGTGCAGCAGGGTTTCGTCGAGCGCTCCAACGTCAATCCCGTCACCGAGATGTCGAAGATGGTGATGGTCCAGCGCACGTTCGATGCGGTGACGGCGACCATGAAGGATGCCGACAATTCGCAGCAGGAAGCCGTTCGCACCCTGGCGGCCAACCAGTAGCTGAGAGGCGCGAATGAGCGCAGCCGCCCGTACCGCCAATCCGCTCGCGCGCCTCGCGACGACCGTCGGCAACCTCGTGACGGCCGAGCCGCTGACCGCGGTCGGCGGCTCCGTGGTCGAAGTGGCCCCCTCCTATTGCCGCGTGGCCGGGCTCTCGCGCCTCGTCAAGCTCGGCGAATGCGTCGAGTTGCGCAGCGAAGGCAAGACGCAACTGGCCGAAGTCGTGCGCATCGATGCCGCGGGCGTCACAATCAAGCCGTTCGACGCGGTGCTGCAGGCGGGCCTCGGCGAGCACGCCTGGCGGCGCGGCTACGTCATGATCGAGCCCGATGCATCCTGGAAGGGCCGCACCATCAACGCGCTCGGCCACCCGATCGACGGCGGCGGTGCATTGAGCCCCGGCCCGCGTGCACTGTCGACGGAGCGCGAGCCGCCGCCGCCCTTGAGCCGCCAGCGCGTGAAGGCGCCGATCAAGACCGGCGTCAAGGTCATCGACATGTTCACGCCGATCTGCGCGGGGCAGCGCATCGGCATCTTCGCAGGCTCGGGCGTCGGCAAATCGACGCTCTTGGCGATGCTCGCCCGCTCGAAGGGCTTCGACACCGCCGTCATCGCCCTTGTCGGCGAACGCGGCCGCGAAGTGCGCGAATTCATGGAGGATGCGCTGGGCGTCGAAGCCCGCCGCGCCGTGACCGTGGTCGCGACCGGCGACGAAAGCCCGATGATGCGCCGCCTCGCGCCACGCACGGCCCTCTCCATCGCCGAGCATTTCCGCGATCAGGGCGAAAGCGTCCTGCTGATCGTCGACAGCGTCACGCGCTACGCGCACGCCGCCCGCGACGTGGCGCTGGCCGCCGGCGAACCGCCCGTCGCGCGCGGCTACACCCCGAGTGTGTTCTCCGACCTGCCGAAGCTTCTCGAGCGCGCCGGTCCCGGCGCCGAGGGCACGGGCATGATCACCGGCGTCTTCTCCGTCCTCGTCGATGGCGACGACCACAACGATCCCGTGGCCGACAACATCCGCGGCACGCTCGACGGCCATATCGTGCTCGACCGCGCCATTGCGGATGCCGGCCGCTTTCCGGCTGTGAACGTGCTGGGCTCGATCTCGCGATTGGCCAACATGGCCTGGAACAAGGAGCAGGCGCAGCTCATCAGCCGGCTGAAGGCGATGATCGCGCGCTTCGAGGAAACGCGCGACCTGCGCCTCATGGGTGGCTATCGCGCTGGCTCCGATCCGGCCCTCGACCGCGCCATCGAGATCGTGCCGCGGCTTTATGAGGCCATGCGCCAGGCCCCGTCCGATCCGCAGAGCCAGGACGTCTTCCAGGACATTGCCCGCGCCCTGTCCCCCGACCCCCAGCGCCCGCAGGGCCGTTAGACCATCCGCCCCTGCCCCCTGCCTTGTGCGTTCCGGAAGCCGTGCGCCAACACGGCTGTCCGGAATTTTGCCGCGCGCGGCTTCCCTCAGCGGGGAAAGATCCCGGCTCTCGCTCCGCTCGGCCGGGAATGCAATGGATAGGAGCGTTGGGTATTCCTCAGCCGAGCGCCGCTTACGACGCCTTCAGAACGCCGCGCCGGATCTGGTCCTCTTCGATCGACTCGAACAGCGCCTTGAAGTTCCCCTCGCCGAAGCCCTCGTCGCCTTTCCGCTGGATGAACTCGAAGAAGATCGGGCCGATCACGGTCTTGGAGAAGATCTGTAGCAGGATGCGCGTGCGCCCGCCGTCGACCACGCCCTCTCCGTCGATGAGGATGCCGTGCCGCTTCATGCGCGCGAGCGGTTCGGTATGCCCCTTCACGCGGGTAAACGAGCGATCGTAGTAGACGTCCGGCGGCCCCGGCATGAACGCGAGCCCGCGCGCCGCGATGGCATCCGTCGAGGCATAGATGTCGTCCGTGCCGACGGCGATGTGCTGGATGCCCTCGCCCTTGTAGGCCTTCAGGTATTCCTCGATCTGGCTCTTGTCGTCCGAACTCTCGTTGATCGGGATGCGGATCTTCCCGCACGGCGAGGTCAGCGCGCGGCTGTGCAGGCCCGTCAGTTTGCCCTCGATGTTGAAGAAGCGGATTTCGCGGAAATTGAAAGTCTCATGATAGAATTTGTACCAGGTGTCCATGTTCCCGCGCATCACGTTGTGCGTGAGATGGTCGATGTAGTGGAAGCCGACCCCGGCGGGGCGAGGGTCGACATCGCCAAGCCACTCGTACTCGCTGGCATAAGGCGAGCCCTTCGCCCCGTACGTCTCGACCAGATAGAGCAGCGACCCGCCGATGCCGATCACGGCCGGCACGTCGAGCGACTTGTCTGAGCCCGTGTATTCCGTGCCGCCGAGTTCCAACACGCGCTTCAGAGCATGCTGCGCATCGACCACGCGCCACGCCATTGCTGGCGCGCACGGTCCGTGCTCGCCGACGAAGCGAGCGGCATGAGATCCGGGTTCCCGGTTGACGATGTAGTTGATGCCGCCTTGGCGATAGAGCGAGATGTCCTTGCGCTTGTGTCGGGCGAC
>RXJK01000054.1:0-38015 GCA_003963125.1 Hyphomicrobiales bacterium | reverse complement strand
TCCATCCGTGCCGGCGGGGTTGGCGGCGCTGATTGCGGCAGGCAGAGCATCGTGCGGGAAGGGGCCCATGGCGCGTCCTCGTGGCTGGCGCTGCAATTTCCGATGCAAATCAGACTAGCGCACACGGCCTGCAATGTGCTTGCATTCACGTCGAATGGCAGTCCTATACCGCACAGTTCGTGCGTTTTGGAATGAAAACATGCAAACATCGAGCATCGACGAGATCGACCTGCGGCTCCTGGCAGCGCTGCAGGACGAAGGCCGTCTGACCAATTTCGAACTCGCGGAGAAGGCGGGGCTATCGCCCTCGCAATGCTCGCGCCGGCGCGCGGCCCTCGAAGCCCAGGGCATCATCGAGGCCTATCGGGCGTGCCTGTCCGCCGAGGCGTTAGGCCTGCGCATCACCGTGTTCGTGCAGGTCCGCCTCGCCGCGCACTCCCCGGACAATTCGCGCCGCTTCCAGAAGCTGATCGACGGTCTCGACGCAGTGCAGGAGGCCTACTCCCTCACCGGCGAGGCCGACTACCTGATGAAGCTCATCGTGCCCGACCTCGAAAGACTTTCGCGCATCCTCAACGACGTGCTGCTGCCGCACGGCAGCGTGGCGCAGGTCCGCTCCTCGATCGTCCTCGACCGCCTCAAGCAGACGACGAAGCTGCCGCTGCCGGTGAAAGCATCTGCGGCGCCGAGGCCAGCCAAGCGCGCACAAAGATCACAGCGCGCAACGTTGCGCTCCTCGTAAACTTCATGCTGAAGCACTTGCCGCGCGCACCCGTTGCTGCGAGGGTGAGGACACCGGGGTGCCCGCGACGTGCGGGCTGAGATCACACCCGTCGAACCTGCCTGGGTCATGCCAGCGAAGGGAGCACCATGCCGTTGACCACCGATCCCGCCCTGCAAGGTGTGCTCTCGCGCCTGCACGCCCTCAGCGACGCGCAGACCGCGGCGCTCGCAGCCTTCGAAGCCGATCGCAGAGCCGCCGGTTCGACCGTATCGGAAGAGGATCTGAAAACCTTTCGGCGCGACAAGCTGGTGGCGCTCGACAGAGACAAGGCGGAGTTCTGCACCCGGCTCTGCCGCGCGACGGGCGCCCGACGCGTCATTGAAATCGGTACCTCGTTCGGCGTCTCAACGCTCTATCTGGCTGCAGCCGTTCGCGCCAACCTCGCCGCGCTGGGTGGCGAAGGCATTGTCGTGGCGACCGAGTACGAGCCGTCGAAAGCAGCGCAAGCACGCGCCAACTTCGCTGCCGCCGGCGTGGCCGATCTCATCGACCTGCGCGAGGGCGATTTCCGCGAGACCCTGAAGACGCTGCCGCCTGCGATCGATTTCGTCCTGGTCGACATCTGGATCCGCTACGCACGCGCAGCCATCGAGCTCGTTGCCCCGCACCTGCGGCCCGGTGCCGTGGTCGTCTGCGACAACACGCAAATCCAGAGGTCCGACTATGCGGACTACCTGGCATTCGTGCGCGATCCAGCTCGCGGCTTCACGAGCATGACCCTTCCCTTCGACGGTGGCTTGGAATTTTCGGTCTTCACCGGTCGGGCTTGAGCAGGCCGCCCAAAAACACAAAGGCCCCGCGCGTTGCCGCGCGAGGCCTCGTTTCACCTCAAAGCGAAGTGCTTACATCTTCGCCTTCTCGGCCCACGTCGGGATCGGATACTGCACGTCGCAGCTCGCAAGCTCGAACGGATAGACCGTGCAGTAGGCGCCCTTCTGCACCTGCATCAGGATCGGTCGCACCAGGGTGTTCTGCCCCTTCGCGTCGAACTTCACGCCCTTGTAGGGAACGATCAGCTGATCGGGCGGGATGTCCGTCGCCGCCAGTGCCGCACGCACCTTCTCCGGGTCGGTCGAGCCGGCGCGGTTGAACGCATCGAGCAGCGTGAACATGGCCGTGACCTCACGCGCCGGCACGTCGGACAGGTCGCGACCGTTCGAGTGCTTCTTGAAGATCTCGTTGACCTTCGTGATCAGCGGAATGCGCTTGGCGAGATCGCCGTTGTAGGGCGAGCGCGTGATGGCGCCTTCCGCGTCCTTGCCCATCGTGCTGATGAACGTGGGATCGGTGAAGCCCGCATTCTGCGCCACGATCAGCTTGGGATTGTAGTCGAGTTCCTTCGACGTCCGGAGCAGCAGGAACGTGTCGGACGTATAGGAGGAGGGCAGCAACGCGTCGGCGTTGGCAGCCTTCAGGCGCTGCACTTCCGAGGAGAGCGACGTCGTCTGCGCCTTGTAGGTGATGTCCTCGAGAACCTTGTAGCCCTGCTCCTTGGCGAGACGATTCTGCACCTTCGCGCTGTCGGACCCGTAGGCCGTGTCCTCGTGGAAGAGCGACACGCTCTCGATCTTCTTGCCCGTCTTGGCGGACAGATCCTTCATGAAGTCGAACATCAGCTTCGAGAAATCTTCATCCGTCGGCGTGGTGCGGAAGAAGAACTGGAAGCCGCGCTCGGTGAGTGCAGGCGAGGTCGACGAGCCGTTCATGAAGGGCACGCCGGCACGCTCCGTTGCCTGGCTCGCGGCCACCGTGACGGAGGAGAAGTACGCGCCGATCATGGCGTGCACCTTGTCCTGCGTGATGAGGCGTTCCGTTTCGCTGAGGCCGACTTCGGGCTTGCCCTGGTGGTCGGCGATGAAGAGTTTGATCTTCGCACCCTTGAGCCCCGGCAAGCCTTTCGACTTGGCGAGTGGAAGTGGGAGATCGGCGCCCTCGTTAACGATCTCGACAACCGTCTTCAGGGCAGCGACGGCATCGATACCGACCTGCGCGACCGGACCCGACAACGGGTACAGCCCGCCGATGCGGACTTCCTCTTGGGCTTGCGCCGCAACGGTGCCGGCAAAAAGCACGGCCGCTGCGCAAGCGAGTTTCAAGGGGTTCATTGACCTCACTCCTTTTAGGTGCGTAACGTCGGGCCGGATTACGCCGTGTTTCTGGAGCGTTCGTCAATTGTCTAGCGAAGTCCTCATCCAAGCCGTCGTCAGCGGCCTTCTCATGGGCCTCATCTACGCGTTGGTCGCCGTAGGCCTGAGCCTGATTTTTGGGCTCATGGAGATCGTAAATTTTGCACATGGCGAGTTTCTCATGCTCGCCATGTTCGCATCGTTCTGGTTCTGGGTGCTGGGCCTCGATCCCCTCATTTCATTGCCTCTCGTGGTGATCATCCTTGGCCTGAGCGGTCTCGCCGTGCACTACGGGATCATCCGGAGACTGCTGACCGCGCCGATGCTTGCCCAAGTCTGCGGCACATTCGGGCTCGCCGTCGCGCTGCGCGCGGGCGCACAGTTCCTCTGGTCTCCGGACTTTCGTACGATCACCAATCCCTGGATCGCGGGCCGCGTTCAGGCTGGTGGAATATTCATCGGGCAACCGCAACTCGTGGCCGGCGGCATCTGCCTCTTGGCCTTCATCCTGCTGTGGCTCTTCGTCACGCGCACCGAGACGGGCCTGGCACTTCAGGCCACCGCGCAGGACCGGCAGGCCGCCGCGGTCATGGGTATCCCGACGGAGCGCATGTCGGCGCTGGGCTGGGCCATCGGCCTCGGCTGTGTCGGCGTCGCGGGCAGCATGCTTTCGACATTCTTCTACATCTTTCCGGATGTCGGCGTGAATTTTGCTACGCTCGCCTTCGTGGCGGTGGCGCTGGGCGGCTTCGGAAGCATTCTCGGCAGCCTCGTCGCCGGCGTGCTGATCGGGCTCGTGGAGAGCATCGGCGGCGTGCTGTTCGATCCCTCCTACAAGGCGCTCGTCGTGTTCGGTCTCTACCTCGCCGTCGTCATCGCTCGTCCCACTGGTCTGTTCGGCAGGTTCTGATCCATGACGACCGATAAGACGCGTCTTCTCGAGGCAGCTCGGGCCGAACCGCTTTGGCCGCGTCCGCCCGTGTGGGCGATCGCACTCGGCGCCCTGCTCGCCATTGCCCTCGTGGTTTTCCCGCTGGCCGGCACCTCGACGTTCTCGCACCACGTCATGATCATGATCTTCCTCTACGCGCTGATGGCGCAGGCCTGGAACGTCATGGCCGGCATCTCGGGGCAGATCAGCCTCGGCCACGCGATGTTCTTCGGCATCGGCGCCTATGCGACGGGCGTCGTCGTCGTGAAGTTCGGCGGCACGCCGTGGATCGGCGTCCTCCTCGGCATGATCGCGGCGGCAATCGCGGCCATGCTCGTCGGCCTGCCGACGTTGCGCCTCAAGGGCCACTACTTCGCGATCGCAACGCTGCTCATCGGCTCGAGCGTGCAGATCATCTTCCAGCGTTGGGAGTATGTGGGCGCGGCGTCCGGCATGATCTACCCCATCAAGCGCGGCTCGCCGTGGTGGGATCTGCAGTTCCACGTCGGCAAGGTATCGTATTATTACCTCGCCCTCGGCGCCGCGACGCTGGGCTTCGCCCTCGTCTGGTACCTGCGCCGCAGCCGCTTCGGTTTCCGCCTGACGGCCGTGCGTGACGAACCCGATGCGGCCGCGAGCCTCGGCATCGCCGTCGCACGCCACAAGGTGATGGCGTTCATGCTCTCCGCCGCCATGATGGCCGTCGCAGGCTCCTTCTATGCGCAGTACATCCTCGTCCTCGACCCCGAACGCGTCTTCTCGACCGACATCTCCGTCATCGTCGTTCTGATGACGGTGCTCGGCGGCAGCGGCACGCTCTGGGGCCCCGCTGTCGGCGCGGCGATCCTCGTGCCCCTGTCGGAATACAGCCGTATCTGGCTCGGCGGCACCGGCAAGACGATCGATCTTATCATCTACGGGCTCTTGATCCTCGCCATCTGCCTGTGGCGACCCGCCGGCGTCGTCAGCATCTTCTCCGAGCGCATGCGCCGCCGCAAAGTGCCTGCGTCCGTCGAACCCGTCGCCGTGGAGAAGCCGGCATGAGCATCCTTCTCGACGTCAAAGGCGTGACGAAGCGCTTCGGCGGCATCACGGCCAACAACGACATCACCTTCGACGTGAACGAAGGCGAGATCCTCGGCATCATCGGCCCCAACGGCGCCGGCAAGTCGACGCTGTTCGACCTGCTCACCAACTTCCAGACGCCGGACACCGGGTCGGTGACGTTCGCGGGGCGCGACATCACCGGCATGCGGCCCGACCACATAAACCGGCTCGGCATCGCCCGCACCTTCCAGAAACTCAAACCCTTCACGGAACTCACCGTCACCGAAAACGTGATGGTGGGCGCGCTGGCCCGCACGTCCAACATGCACGAAGCGCGCGACAACGCGCTCGAGGCCATCGCCTTCGTCGATCTGCTCGAGAAGCGCCATCACTTCGCGCGTGAACTCTCGACGGGTCAGCGCAAGCGCCTGGAGCTGGCACGCGGTCTCGCCACTAAGCCGCGCCTCATCCTCATGGACGAGGTCACCGGTGGCGTCGATCAGCGCACCATTCCGGGGCTCGTCGATCTGGTGCTCGAACTGAAGCGCAAGGGCATGACGATCGTCACCATCGAGCACAACATGCAAGTGATGATGCGCATTTCCGACCGCATCCTCGCCCTCTTCGCGGGCCGCCGCATTGCCTTCGGCAAGCCCGAGGACGTGCGCCAGGATGCGGCCGTCGTCGATGCCTACCTGGGGTCTACGCCACATGTTGCTTGAGGTGAAGGATCTCGAGGTCGCCTATGGCGACTACCAGGTCGTGTGGGGCGTATCGCTCAACGTTGCAGCCGGCGAGAGCGTGGCGCTGCTCGGCCCCAACGGCTCGGGCAAAAGCACCGTCGTCAACACCATCAGTGGTCTTAACAAGGCCAAGGCCGGTGCGATCATCTTCGACGGACAGGACATCACGCGCCAGCCGACGCACGCCCGCGCACCCATCGGCATCGCGCACGTGTTGGAGCGGCGTCGCGTTTTCCCGCATCTGACGGTGCTGCAGAACTTGAAGCTTGGCGCGTGGCACCCGCGCGCCAAGGCCGAGCGTGAAGCCTCCCTCAAGCGCGCCTTCACGCTGTTCCCGCGCCTCGACGAGCGCAAGGACCAATTGGCGCGCACCATGTCGGGCGGCGAGCAGCAGATGCTCGCCATCGCCCGCGGTCTCATGTCGTTGCCGCGCTTGCTGATGGTCGACGAGCCGTTCCTCGGCCTCGCTCCGCAGGTGATGGAGCAGATGCAGGGCGTGTTCGAGCGCCTGAAGTCGGAAGGCATGGCCATCCTGTTCATCGAGCAGAACGTGCGTCTCGCCTTGGCGATGGCCACCCGCGGCTACATCCTCGAAAGCGGCCGGCTCGCCATCTCGGGCGCCTCAGGCTCGCTGATCGACAGCCCGGAAGTCCGCCGCATCTTCCTCGGCGGCTGAGAGGCCGTAGGCGGACGGCCATCGCGAAGGCGATTGCTGCCTCCATCCGAACAGGCAATAATTTCAAAGAACCTCGTCGCAAGAGCGAGGCTGACACCGCATGCCGCGGACGATAGACCCGCAGGATCGGTTCTAGGGACGGAGACAGGACATGACGGATGTGGCTCGACGCGCGCTGCTGTCAGGCGGCGCTTTGCTGGCAGGCGCTACGGCTCTGGGCGGCACGGTGCACGCCCAGACGGCCGCCAAGCCATTGTTCCCCATCAAGCAGACGCTGATCCCGATCGTCGGGCGCGAGGAGCAGTTCCCGGTTCGCCGCATCTACTGCATCGGCCGCAACTATGCCGCCCACGCCCGCGAGATGGGCTCGGACCCCACGCGCGAGCCGCCCTTCTTCTTCCAGAAGCCGACCGACGCCATCCAGCTCGTGCCGGCCAACGGCATCGTCGATCACCCCTATCCCACGCTCACCAAAAACTACCATTACGAATGCGAGCTGGTCGTCGCCCTGAAGTCCGGCGGCCGCGATATCCCGATCGACAAGGCGCTCGACCACGTCTTCGGCTATGCCGTGGGGCTCGACATGACCCGCCGCGACCTGCAGCGCGCCATGGGCGACCAGAAGAAGCCATGGGAAATCGGCAAGTCGTTCGATCGCTCCGCCCCCATCGGCCCCATCCATCCGGTGGAGATGGTCGGGCATCCGACCAAGGGCCGCATCTCGCTCGCCGTCAACGGCACCGTGAAGCAGGACGCGACGCTCGCCCACATGATCTGGAGCGTCGCCGAGCAGATCTCCAAGCTGTCGGAAGCCAACGAGGTGATGGCGGGCGACATCATCTATTCCGGCACGCCCGAGAACGTCGGGCCGGTCGTCGTCGGCGACACGTTGCTCTGCAAGATCGAAGGCCTGCCCGATATGTCCATAAAAATCGTCTGAAAGCGGAGGAATTGATTCATGGCGAAGCTCGAAATCCTGGGGGTGGCATTCAGCAACTACGTCCGCAGCGTGCGCATGCTGTGCGAGGAGAAGGGCGTCGCCTACACGCTGAACCCGCTCGCCCCGCAGTGCGACGAGATCAAGGCTATCCATCCCGCGGGCCAGGTGCCATGCCTGCGCCACGGCGATGTCCAGCTGTTCGAGAGCAAGGCCATCGCCACCTACATCGACAAGGCCTTCCCGGGCCCGAAGTTCATCCCCGAGGACACGGTGGGCTGCGCCCAGGTGGAGCAGTGGGTCTCGTTCGGCAACGTCAAGGTCGACCGCTGGATCATGCGCGAGTTCGTCGTGCCCTCGGTCTTCTATGACAAGGCCAAGGGCCCCGACACGGCCAAGATCACCGCCGCACTCCCGCAGATCGAGAACGTTTGCGCGGCCCTCGACAAGGCCGTGACGCCGACAGGCTATCTCGTCGGCAACGGCCTCACCTATGCCGACATGAACGTGCTGCCGATGCTGGCGACCCTTGGAAACTTCCCGCAGGGAGCGGAAATCCTGGCGAAGTTCCCGAACCTGCAGGCCTATGTGGCCAAACTCAGCGAGCGGCCGTCATACAAAAACACCGCTCCGCCGCCACGTAAGAAGGCGTAACCGGCCGCGCCTGAAACCGAGACGGCCGCATTGCTGGAGCGATGGAGCCGTCGATGGCCTTGAAGACTTGGTTTGCTGCCTCCCTTGTGTGTGCGATCGCGGCGGCACTGCCGGCCCACGCGCAGGACCATCCCTGCGCCGGCGACGCGACCGCCCGCGCCAAGAAGCTGCTCCGCTTCCACTTCGAGGACAAAACCCCGTTGCCCACGGTCGACGACGGCACCACCGCCCGCGTCCTGCCACCCATCAGCGCCCTGAAAGGAAACGGCAAATTCGATGTGCTGGAGGTCACGTCGCACATCTACAAGGGGACCTACCGGATGCGCTTCATCTACGCCCGCATCCAGGGATCGTGCGCGCTGATGGGCCAGGAGATTTTGGAAGCCAGCAACCCGTACTGAACAGGACAAACGGGATCGGAAGGACTCGACGTCCCGCGCACCATTGGCAAACCCCGCGCACCTGCCTTATCCTTTACGTCAACCAACAAGACGGCCGGTAAGACGGGAGGATCACGATGCTCGCGACCTTGACGCGCGAGGAGCGCCTGGACTTGCAGGACAAGGCGCGCCGCATGGCCTACAGCCTGCCGCTGTCGCAGTTCCACGTCGGCAACCCCGAGCTTTTCCGCACCGACACCGTGTGGCCCTTCTTCGAGCGCCTGCGCAAGGAGGAGCCGGTCCACTACTGCACCGCGAGCCCGGTCGGCGAGTACTGGTCGGTGACCCGCTACAACGACATCATGCACGTGGAGACGAACCCGGCAATCTTCTCCTCCGACGTGCGCCTCGGCGGCATCATGCTGCGCGACGTCGATCCGAAGTACGAATGGCCGAGCTTCATCGCCATGGACGAGCCGAAGCATTCCGCGCAGCGCAAGTCCGTGCAGCCCCTGTTCACGCCACCCAACCTCGCCAAGATGGCCGTGCTGATCCGTGAGCGATCGGCGAGCGTGCTCGACAACCTGCCCCGAAACGAAACCTTCAACTGGGTCGAGCGCGTCTCGATCGAACTCACCACGCAGATGCTGGCGACGCTGTTCGATTTCCCCTGGGAGGAACGCCGCAAGCTCACCCGCTGGTCCGACGTCGCGACCGCGCTGCCGAAATCCAAGGTGGTCGAGAACGAAGAGCAGCGCATGGCGGAGCTCGAAGACTGCTACGTCGCGTTCGCGAAGCTCTTTGCCGAGCGCGCGCGCCAGGAGCCCAAGCCCGACCTCATCTCCATGATGGCGCATGCAGAAGCAACCCGCGCCATGGACCGCGAGAACCTGATGGGCAACCTGATGCTGCTCATCATCGGCGGCAACGACACGACCCGCAATTCCATGTCGGGCTCCGTGCTGGCACTGAACGAGAACCCGGACCAGTACGCAAAGCTGCTGGCGAACCCGGCGCTGGTCGACAGCTTCGTGCCGGAAGTGATCCGCTGGCAGACGCCGCTCGCCCACATGCGGCGCACCGCGACTGAGGACACCGAACTCGGCGGCAAGACCATCCGCAAGGGCGACCGCGTCGTGATGTGGTACGCTTCGGGCAACCGCGATGAAGCCGTGATCGAGCAGCCGGACCGCTTCATCATCGACCGTACGAACCCGCGCAATCACATGTCGTTCGGCTTCGGTATCCACCGCTGCCTCGGCATGCGCGTGGCCGAGTTGCAGCTCAAGATCATCTGGGAAGAGATCCTGAAGCGCTTCGAGCGCATCGAGGTCGTCGGCGAACCGCGCCGCGTCTACTCGAGCTTCGTCAGGGGTTACGAGTACCTGCCCGTGCGTATCCCGGGTTGAACGGCCCGCTGGCGCCGTGCGGGCCGCCGTCGTCGTTCTGCGCGACGAAGGCT
The DNA here is from genome assembly GCA_003963125.1 of Hyphomicrobiales bacterium. GTDB lineage: Bacteria > Pseudomonadota > Alphaproteobacteria > Rhizobiales > Hyphomicrobiaceae > AWTP1-13. The sequence goes on along the minus strand of RXJK01000054.1, from coordinate 28,275 downwards.
TCGCGCGTCGGCGGCTCGGGATAGCGCGCATCGAGCAGGTCGTGCGCCGCCGCGAGTTTGCGCTTCATCTCCATGATGCCCCGGTTGATCTCGGCGCCGAGGATGACGATCACCGAACTCATCTGGAAGAAAACGAGGGCGCTCATGATCTGCGTGAGCCCCGCGTAGAAGCGCGAGTAATCGCTGATCGTCAGCCAGCGCGCGAAGAGCTGCGCGGCGAGGATGAGCAGCACCATGCTGATCAGCACGCCGGGCCAGACGTCGGCGATGCGGCGTTTACCGGCCGCGAGCCAAAGGTGATAGGCCATCAGCTGGCCGGCGACGCCGACCGTGACGATGATGTAGCGTGTGATGAGCGCGATCCACGAATTGTCGGCGAGCCACAAAAGCCACGTCGGCTTCAGGTGCGAGGCGACCTGCGGGCCGACGACGATGCCCCAGGCCAGCACCAGCATGCCGGCAGCGCTGAGTATCACGAACCCGCAGCTTTCAAGCACGCACACCGGGTACGGCCGGCGCTCCTTCACGCGGTAGGCCACATTCAGCGCCGCCCGCAAGCTTTCGATGGCGCCGGTGGCAAAGAACAGCGCGATGAAGGCGCCGTAGGTGAGGAGGTCGAAGCGGCTGCGCCCCATCACCTTCATGACTTCGGGCGCAATGGCCTCGACTACGGGCTTCGGCGCCATCTCGAACAACTGGTTGACCGCCTGCCGGGCGAGCGCCTCGCCACCGAAATAACCCGCGAGCGCGCCGAGGAAAATGCAGAACGGGAACAGCGACAGCACGAACGCGAAGGCCACGGCGCCAGCCATCGAGAAGCCGCTGTCCGCGAACAGTTCGCGGAAGGCCTGCACGACGGTCTTGATCTGCCGGAAGAACATGCGCTGCTCCAAGCCGCCCGGGGTGCAGCGCTGGCTTTACAGCGCCGCCGGAGGGAAAGGTGGCGGACCTTAACGACGCCTTCATGCGTCGTCGAGTTTCCCCGTCACTTAGCCGGTGTGGTGGTGCAAATCCATCGCGTGCGTCAGCAATATTCCGCAACCTCTGATAATCCGTGAGCGTCGGCGGCGCGGCCGGACTGGCAAATTCCGCGTTCGTCCGTATGTTGATGGCATGCGGCAACGATTCTCGGCGCACAGGAGACGCTGATGCCAGCGCTCGAGCTCGAGGCAAAGCTCTCGATTCTCGACCAGGCTATGAAGCGCCTGGAAGGCGAGTTGCGGCACGATGAGCATTGGCGTGCGCTCAATCAGCCGGTGTCCGCCGATGTGGCCGATCCTGCCGCGATGGACGCCCGCAATACCCGGCTGCGTCTCGCCTTGGAGGCCAACCCCGTCTACCGTGCCTGGAAGGACGTGAAGGACGTCACCGACCTCCTGCGCGCCAAGGATCCCCAGCCGGTCGACGAGGTGGCCACGGAAGAAGATGCCCCTCCTCCCCATGCGCCGGAACCGGCCCCAGCGGCCGAAGTGCCCCCGCAGGAGTTGGCGAGCCCGGACGAGCCTCTCGTGCCCGCCCCGATCGCCACGGCCGACCCGCCCGTGGAGGCGGCAGCTCCATCTCCTCCGCCGGACGACCTCGCCGCGCACTACGAGCTGCCCGAGGAACTGGCCAACCTCATTCGCGAGGAGCTCGAACTCGTCGAGCGTGAAGCCAGCGTTGCCGAGCCGACCGACGAAGCTGCAGCCGTCGGCGCCCGCGCCACACGCGCCATCGACCGGCTGCTCGACATTCCTGAAGTCGAACCCGTCAGCGCCGAGCAACTGGAAGAGGCGCGCCGCCGTGCCGCTGCCTTCGACCGCAAGCCGCGCCGCGGCGGTCTCAGCGAGCGGCTCGCCGGCGCGAAAGATCCCGCTGAACACGAGAATACGCACTCCGTACCGCTCGCCGCTGAGGACCTGGCGTTCCTGCTGAGCCCCTCCACGGCGCCGACGAAAGCGGCCGTCCGCAAGCCGGCGCCAGAACGCAAACCCTTCCTGCAGCGCCTCACGGCCGAAGACCAGGTGCCGCGCCCCATCACCCAGGCCCCGGCCGAAGAGGCCGAAGTGACGGTCGTTCGCCGCGTCACGGGCACACCGCCGCCCCAAGCCGACGGCGCCGAGACGGCGAAGTCGGAGGACGAGGGCCGCGAGAAAGCCGCGCGCCTGAGCCAGCTCCTCAAGGCCTGGAACCGCTCCTAGTCGCGCCGCCATGCCGCCGCAGCCGGGCGTTGCGCGCCGGGCTTTCCACGTTATTGTGCGGTGCACGCACGTATGCAGGCTCGCCAGGAGATCCCGTCCATGACCGCCCCCACCGCCGCACCTTTCGCACGCTATGCCCAGGCCGTGGCGGCGAGCGAACGGATGCTGCACGTGGCGCGCAGCGCGGTCCGCACGGCCGTCGACGGTCCCGCCGGTCTCGACGGCGCCCAGGCCCCCGCGCATGGCCTCGCCTGGCTTGCGACTTACGTGGAAGCCCTGCGCCAGATGCTCGGTTGGGCGGAACGCCTGTCCGAACAGGGCCGCCTCGGCGAGATGGAGAGCGCCCTCCTCGCCATCGCTTTCGGCGAGTACCTCGCTCAGATCGCTGGCGGCATCCCCATGAGCCAGAACGAGGTCGTGCGCCTGCCTGCGCTCGGTGTCTCCCGCGCCGAGGTGCGCCGCTTCGAGGACGAAACGGCCGACCTCGTGGAGGCCGGCCAGTCGGACGCCTTGAAGGCGAAGGTCGCGAAACTCATCGCCGACCAGCCGGGCGTCATCACCTTCGGCGACAGCGGCCTCGACGAGACGCTCGAAGCCATGCGCAACGAGATGCGCAAGTTCTGTGTGGCGGAAGTGATCCCGCACGCCCACGAGTGGCATCTGAAGAACGACTACATCCCGCTCGAAGTCCTTGCCAAATTGTCCGAACTCGGCGTGTTCGCGCTGACCATGCCGGAGGAATTCGGCGGCATGGGCCTCGGCAAGGAAGCCATGTGCCTCGTCTCGGAGGAGCTGTCGCGCGGCTATATCGGCGTCGGCTCGCTCGGCACCCGCGCCGAAATCGCGGGCGAATTGATCCTCGGCGCCGGCACGCCCGAGCAGAAGGCCAAGTACCTGCCGAAGATCGCGTCCGGCGAAATCCTGCCGACGGCCGTCTTCACCGAGCCCAACACCGGCTCGGACCTCGCCTCGCTGAAGACCCGCGCGGTCTTGGAGGGCGACGTCTACAAAGTGACCGGCCAGAAGACCTGGATCACACATCCCGTACGTGCCGACGTGATGACGCTGCTCGTGCGCACCAACCCGAACGAGAAGGGCTACAAGGGCCTGTCCATGCTGCTCGCCGAGAAGCCGCGCGGCACCGATGAGGATCCCTTCCCCGCGAAAGGCATGACCGGCGGCGAGATCGAGGTGCTGGGCTATCGCGGCATGAAGGAGTTCGACATCTCCTTCGACGGCTTCGAGGTGCCGAAGAGCCAGCTTTTGGGCGGCGTCGAAGGCCAGGGCTTCAAGCAACTGATGACGACCTTCGAGGCCGCGCGCATCCAGACGGCGGCGCGCGCCATCGGCGTCGCCCAGTGCGCCCTCGATTTCGGGCTCAAGTACGCGCTCGAGCGCAACCAGTTCGGCAAGCCGATCTATTCGTTCCCACGCGTGTCGAACAAGATCGTCATGATGGCGGTCGAGACCATGATCGCGCGCCAGATCACCTATCACGCCGCGCGCGAGAAGGATCAGGGCCGCCGCTGCGATCTCGAAGCCGGCATGGCGAAGCTGCTCGCCGCCCGCATCGCCTGGGCCAACGCCGACAATGCGCTGCAGATCCACGGCGGCAACGGCTTCGCGCTCGAGTATCCCGTGAGCCGCGTGCTGTGCGACGCGCGCATCCTCAATATCTTCGAGGGCGCCGCCGAGATCCAGGCCCAGGTCATCGCCCGCCGCCTCCTCGAAGGCGCGAACTGAAGATCCGCAGTTCACACGCTCCCTCTGCAGGGCGAGCGAAGGGTGCTTGTCCAGACCACACTGTCATCCCGGCCGGAGCGCGTGAGCGCGTAGCGCCGGGACCCAGGGCGGCTGTCGGTACCGTGGCCCCTGGGTCCCGGATACGAGCTGCGCACGTTCCGGGATGACACGAGCGGACGGGCACACGGATACAAAACCCGCCTACTCAGCTGGTGGTATTCGCTGCGGCGCTGCGTCAACCGCGCTTGTCTTCGCTCGGGGACACGTCTTCCAGCGCGCGCCAGCCGGCGCCTTCGAGATCTTCGAACTGCCCCGAGTTGAGCGCCCACAGGAAGGCCGCGAGGCCGAGGCCACCGAGGGCCAGCGCGCAGGGAATGAGCCAAGCAAGAGCGGTCATGGCGCAAGCTCCAGCTTCATGGTGCGCAGCCGCACCGCGTTGACCGTGACCGCGATCGACGACGCCGACATGGCGATCGCGGCGATCAGCGGCGTCACGTAGCCCGCCATGGCGAGCGGCACGAATAGCGCATTGTAACCGATGGCGATCGCGAAGTTCTGTAAGGACATGCGTCGCGTCGCCCGCGCAACGGCAATCGCTTCGAGGATCGGCGCCAGTCGCTCGCCCTGAAACACACCGTCGGCCGCCACTTGAGAGACATCCGCGGCGGTCGTCGGCGACAGCGAGGCGTGGCCGGCGGCGAGCGCAGGCGCATCGTTGAGGCCGTCGCCGACCATGAGCACCTTGCGGCCCTCGGCGGCGAGCGTTTCGAGACGATGGATCTTGTCGGCCGGCGACGCGGCAGCCGTCCACGTGTCGATCCCGCACGCCGAGGCAACGGCCTCAACGACGGGCTTCTGGTCGCCGGACAGCATCTCAATCCGGTAGCCGGCCGCCTTCAGGGTCTCCATGACCTCCTTGGCATCAGGCCGGATGCGGTCCTCGAAAGCGAGAAGCGTGATCGAGCCATCCGCCGCGCGGTAGTAGACGCCGGAGCGCCCGTCGGCAGGCGCCGTGAAGCCGACCCAGGCAGCCGAACCGAGGCGTTCGCTGGTCCCATTGCTCACGCGCTCCAGACCGAAGCCCGCAACCTCGCGCACGTCGGACAGCGCAGCAACGGAAAGCCCCGAGGCCTGCGCCGCCCGCACGACGGCGCGCGCATACGGGTGCCGGCTCACGGAGGCGAGCGCGGCCGCGCGCGCAAGGACAGCCTTGTCGATCGCATCGGGGTCGACGAGCTGCGGTTCGCCGAGCGTCACGGTTCCTGTCTTGTCGAAGACCACGGTATCGGTCTCAGCCAGCCGTTCGAGCCCGTCTGCCGCCTTGAGCAGCGTGCCCATGCCGAACAGGCGGCTGCTGGCCGCGACCTGCACGGCCGGCACGGCGAGCGCCAGCGCGCAGGGGCACGTGATGATCAGCACGGCGATGGCCGCCGTCAGCGCCATCTCCCAGCCCTGCCCCGCCAGCATCCAGCCGACGAAGGTGATGAGCCCCAGGGCATGCACGGCCGGCGCATACATGCGCGCGGCACGATCGGCGAGACGCACGTAGCGCCCGCGCGCCTGCTCGGCCGCGAGCATCAGCCGGCTGATCTCGGCGAGCAGCGTGTTCTGGTCCGTCGCCGTCGCTTCGCTCAAGACGGGGCCGGAGAGATTGACAGTGCCGGCGTAGACGCGCCCGCCCTGGCTCACCGCACGCGGGGTCGTCTCGCCGGTGATGAGGCTTTCGTCGACATCCGCCGCGCCCTCGACGAGGCGGCCGTCCACCGCAAAGCGTTCGCCGGACGCCGTGAGCACCCGCATGCCGGGCACGATCTTGTGGGCCGCGACGCGGCTCGTCTTGCCCTCTGCATCGACGATAGTGGCCGCACCACCGCGCAGGCCCAAGAGGTTGGCAGCGGCACTCGCGGCCTTCACGCGCACGGCCTGATCGAGATAGCGCCCGATGAGCAGGAACAGCAAAAGCGTGACGGCGGCGTCGAAGAACACGTGCTCGGTGCCGCGCATGGTCTGGTAGAAGCTCATGGCGGTCGCCAGGCACACGCCGAGCGAGATCGGCACGTCCATGTTGACCCGGCCGGCCTTCAAGGCGTCGAGCGCCGAACGGAAGAACGGCTGCCCTGCGTAGGCGACGGCCGGCAACGCGATCAGCGCAGAGACCCAGTGGAACAGGCTCTGCATGGACGGGCTCATGTCACCATGGCCGGCCCACACCGACACCGACAGCAGCATGATGTTCATGGCCGCAAAGCCCGCGACGCCGATGCGGCGCAGCAGGGCATCGTCCGCGCCTTCGAGCGGCTTGATACGGTCGATCGGCAGATCGGCGGCCTTGAAGCCGACGTTGCCGAGCGCCTCGATCAGCGCGACCGAGTTGACGTCGGCGCCCTTCACCAGCGCCGTCACGCGGCGCGCGGAGAGATTGGCGCGTGCGCCGGCAACGCCCGGCACGTTCATCAAGGCCGTCTCGACCTTGCGCAAGCAGCCGCCGCAATGCATGCCTTCGACGGCAAGGGTGATCGTCTGCGCGCTGCGCTCGTTCAGCTTGGCGGCGTCGCGCGCTGCAATCTCGTCGGCGGCGGGCGCACTCAGGGCTTGAGCCATAGGCGCCTCCGCGCGCGGTAGCTGGGCTCCGCGGCCTGGCCTTGGAAGGCTTCGAACGACAGCAGCCACGCGCCCGCTTCGAGCGCACCGGCGTCACCGACATAGGTGCCGGGCGTCGTCTCTGTGAGGGTCACCGGCTTGTCCTCGCGATTGGTCGCGGGACGCCCGACGACCGCCTTGACGATGAGCCCACTCACAGGCGCGCCATCGCCGGCAGCGAACGTGATCTCGAGAGCGCCGCTGCGGACGAGCGAGACGCCGTCGCTCCAGTGCAATTGCGCCTGCCGCTCGTCGGCGGCGATGCGTTCGTTGTAGTGCAAGCCCTTGCGGTAGGGCTCGTTGGCGACGAGGCCGGCGTTGGTCGTCACCGCGTTGTAGATCATCGAGCCGTTGACGGCGAAGATGATCCCGAAGAAGGCGAGAAACCCCGCGAGCACGTGCCCGCCTTTGAGGCCTTGCTCGCGCCGCGCGGGAAGTACCGTCGGGCTCATGTCGTTCTCCTAGTTCCCAGCGTTCCCAGCGCCTGCAGGCTTCTGGAACAGCGTCTTGCGGGCCACCTCGTGTCCCGTCGCCATGTCCTTGACGACGAAGCTGAAGTTGGTGGCGTCGGCAAGTGTCGCCAGGCGGTCCTTCGGCACCGTCACGTAGACCCTGAGCTCCCTTAGATCATCGGTGCTGACCTTCACGCCTTGAGAATTGTCAACGCCGAGGATCGAGATTTGCGCGCCGTCGAGCCCGCGGGCTTCGAGCCGGTACGTATGTGGCTCGTGCAACTTGTTGAGGACCTTGACCACGTACCCGTTGCGCACCGAGGCGTCCGACAGGAGCACGTACGGCGGGTTGCGATCGTGCAGGACATTCACTTCAAGCGTCGTGCGCAGGCTGAGTGCCGCGAGCATCACGAGTCCGACGACCCCCATGACCACGGCATAGAGGATGGTGCGCGCCCGGATCAGCTTCAGTGGCGCAGTCTTGCCGACGGCCGCGGCTTCCTGGTTGGCGATCGTATCGTAGGCGATGAGCCCCTTCGGACGCCCGATCTTGCCCATGATGTCGTTGCAGGCGTCGATGCACAGCGCACACTGGATGCATTCGAGCTGCGAGCCGTCGCGGATATCGATCCCCGTCGGGCAGACGGCCACACAGGCCTTGCAGTCGACGCAGTCGCCGCGATCGTCCCAGGTATCGCCCTTCTTGTGCGGCCCGCGCGGTTCGCCACGCTCCTTGCGATAGGAGACGAGCAGCGTCTCGTGGTCGACCATCGCGCCCTGGATGCGCGGCCACGGGCACATGTAGATGCAGACCTGCTCGCGCGCGATGCCGCCGAGGAGATAGGTGGTGGCCGCGAAGATCCCGAGGAACAGGTAGGCGATGGCGGGTGCCGTTCCCGCGAACAGGTCGCGAGCAAGCGTCGGCGCATCCTCGAAGTAGAAGATGAAGGCGCCGCCCGTGAGCACGCCGATGGCGGCCCACGTCACGTGCGTCATGCTCTTCTTGAAAATCTTCTCGAGGCCCCAGGGCTTCTTGTCGAGGCTGATGCGCTGGTTGCGGTCGCCCTGCCAGAAGCGCTCGACCGCGATCATCAGGTCGGTCCAGACCGTCTGCGGGCAGGTGTAGCCGCACCACACGCGGCCCGCCATCGAGGTGACCAGGAACAGGCCCAGCGCCGCGAGCACCAGGAGCCCGGTCACGAAGTAGAACTCCTGCGGCCAGATCTCGAGGAAGAAGAAGAAGAACCGGTTGTGCGCCATGTCGAGCAGCACGGCCTGATCGGGAAGATCGGGCCCGCGGTACCAGCGCAGCCACGGCAGCGCGTAGTAGATGCCGAGCGTGACGAGCATCACCATCCACTTGATGCGCCGGAACGTGCCGCCCGCGCGCTTGGGGTGGATCTTCTGACGGCTGGAATAGAGCGAGCGCTTCTCGGCGCTGTTGACGGCGCGGGCATCGTGCTGGTCGATGCCCGGTGCCGCCTGGATGGTTGCAGGAATGATCGACCTCATCATCTTGGTCATGCGGGCCTCGCAAGGCTCCGGCTCGCATGATCTGGCATCGGACGCTCGACGAACACGCGCAGCGACTGCTTCAGCGCTTCCCATCCTCTCGCAGGGCGCCCGCCCTGCGTCTCCTTCATCTCAGGCCCGGCCAGGGCGCTCACGCTGCGTGTGGAGGAGAGCCTGATCCGGGCTTTCTCTTCGGCCTCGGCCATGGCCACTGCCAATGCGCATCCGCAGCTGCAGCACATGTCTCTCGCTCCACTTCGCATCGTGAGCCCCCGTGACGAGACGGTCTACTTGCCGCCGCCGAGGCTGTGCACATAAACCGCAAGCGATTTCAGCGTCACAGGATCGAGACGGCCACCCCACGCCGGCATCACGCCGCCGCGGCCTGTCCGGATGCTCTCCACGATCGCAGCCTTGCTGCCACCGTAGAGCCAGATGCCGTCGGTGAGGTTCGGCGCACCCTGCTCCTGCATGCCCTTGCCTGCCGGGCCGTGGCACGCCGCGCACTGCTCGGTGAAGGTCTTGGCGCCGCGATCGGCTGCGGCGGCATCGAACTTCTGGCCCGAAAGCTTGAGCACGAACTCGGCCGCATCCGAGATCTGGCTCTCGTCGAGCAGCTTCTCGAGGCCGTACTTCGGCATCTGCGTGGCACGCGCGTCCTTGTGGTCGGAACGGATGCCGACCTGCAGCGTCTTCTCGATGTCCGCGAGGGTGCCGCCCCACAGCCAGTCGTCGTCGTTGAGGTTGGGATAGCCGGCAAAGCCCTGTGCGCCGCGGCCGTGGCAGGGCGCGCAGTTGGTCTGGAAGGCCGCGCCGCCACCCGCAACCGCAAAGCGCAGGAGGTCGGGATCCTTCTTCACGTCATCGAGCGGGGTGGCCGCGAGCTTGTCGCGGTAGCCCGACTGCGCACTGCGCGCCGCGCTGACGTCCTTGGCGACCGTCTCGCGCTGGCTGTAGTTCCAGATGCCCTTCGTGTAGCTCGTCAGCGTCGGGAACGCCGGGTAGACGACCCAGTAGCCGATGGCCCACACGATGGTGGCGTAGAAGGTGAGGAGCCACCACCTGGGCAGGGGCTTGTTCAGCTCCTTGATGCCGTCCCATACGTGTCCTGTGGTTTCGACGCCTGTGACGGCATCGATCTCGCGGTTGGTCGTCATTTGCGCCCCCGTATTCTGAGCTCGGACTTGTCAAGGTCGAGCGCCTGGCGTTGCACCACTTCGAAGCGCTGGCCGTTGCTCGGCCACAGCGCGTAGACCAGCACCCCAAGGAACATCGCCACGAACATCAGCAGCGAGGTGACCTGGCTGAAGGTCGCGATCACGTCGTACGTCATGATCTCACCTCAGGTTCGGACCGGACGCATCGAACGTGGCGAAATCGACCAGCGTGCCGAGCATCTGCAGGTAGGCGATGAGGGCGTCGAGTTCGGTCGGCTCGGCGTCCGCCTTGCCGTCGAACTTGCCGACTTTGGCTTTCGGGTAGCGCTTGAGGAGATCGCGCACGGCACGGCCTTCCGACTGCACCTGTGCGGCGAGATCCGCCTTCGCCTTCTCGATCATCTCCTCGGAGTAGGGCACGCCGACGAGCTTCAGCGTCTTCATCTTGTCCACGATGTCGGACGCCTCGAGCTTCTTCGCGAGCCAGGGATATCCCGGCATGATGCTCTCCGGCACGACGGAACGCGGATTGATCAGGTGCTCGCGCTGCCATTGGTCGGAGTACTTGCCGCCGATGCGGGCGAGATCCGGTCCCGTCCGCTTCGATCCCCACTGGAAGGGATGGTCGTACATGCTCTCCGCGGCGAGGCTGTAGTGGCCGTACCGCTCCACCTCGTCGCGCAGCGTGCGCACCATCTGGCTGTGGCAGTTGTAGCAGCCTTCACGCACGTAGATGTCGCGGCCCGCCTGCTCCAGCGGCGTGTAGGGCCGCATGCCCTTCACCTTCTCGATCGTGCTGTCGACCCAGAACAGCGGGGCGATCTGCACGAGGCCGCCGATGGACACCATCACGAGGATGCCGACCAACAGCAGGATCGAGTTCTTCTCGAAGAATTCGTGTTTCATGTGGAGTTGCCCCTATTCCGCAGGAGAAAGGCGCAGGCCGGGAGCGGCAGCGATTTTGGGCTGCTCCGCGATGTCGGCGGATTCATCGCCGCGCACCGTACGCCAGATGTTGTAGGCCATGATCAGGGCGCCGAGCAGGAACAGCAGGCCGCCGACCGCACGGATCATGTAGTAGGGCTTCATCGCTTCCACCGTCTCGATGAACGAGTACTGCAGGAAGCCGAGCTTGTCGTAGGCGCGCCACATCAAGCCCTGCGTGATGCCCGACACCCACATCGCGGTGATGTAGAGAAGGATGCCGAGCGTCGAGAGCCAGAAGTGCCACTCGACGAGACGCATCGAGTAGAGGCCGCGGCGGCCCCACAGCCAGGGCACGAGGCAGTAGATCGCACCGAACGACACCATCGCCACCCAGCCGAGCGCACCCGAGTGCACGTGGCCGATGGTCCAGTCCGTGTAGTGCGACAGCGAGTTCACCGCCTTGATGCTCATCACCGGGCCTTCGAAGGTCGACATGCCGTAGAAGGCGACCGACACGACGAGCAGGCGGATGACGGGATCGGTACGCAGCTTGTCCCATGCCCCCGACAGCGTCATGAGGCCGTTGATCATGCCGCCCCACGAGGGCATCCACAGCATGATCGAGAAGGTCATGCCGAGCGTCTGCGCCCAGTCGGGAAGCGCCGTGTAGTGCAGATGGTGCGGACCCGCCCAGATGTAGAGGAAGATCAGGGTCCAGAAGTGCACGATGGACAGGCGGTAGGAGTAGACCGGCCGCTCGGCGCGCTTCGGCACGAAGTAGTACATGATGCCGAGGAAGCCGGCGGTGAGGAAGAAGCCCACCGCGTTATGGCCGTACCACCACTGCGTCATGGCATCCTGCACGCCCGAGTACACGATATAGCTCTTCGGCGCGAGGAAGCTCACCGGGATCGGCGCGTTGTTGACGAGGTGCAGCATCGCCACCGTGACGATGAAGGCGAGGTAGAACCAGTTCGCCACGTAGATGTGCGGTTCCTTGCGCTTGATGAGCGTGCCGAGGAACACGAGCAGGTACACGACCCAGATCACGGTGAGGAACAGGTCGGCGTACCATTCAGGCTCCGCGTATTCCTTGCCCTGCGTGATGCCGAGGAGATAGCCCGTGCCGGCGATCGCGATGAAGAGCTGGAAGGCGAGCACCACGAACCAGGGCGCCCAGCGTCCCGCGATGCGCGTATGGCAGGTGCGCTGCACGACGTAGAACGACGTCGCGAGCAGCACGTTGCCGCCGAACGCGAAGATCACCGCCGAGGTGTGCAGCGGACGCAGCCGCCCGAAGCTGATCCAGGGGAGGTCGAAGTTCAGCATCGGGAAGGCGAGCTGCAGGGCGAGCACGAGGCCCACCAGGAAGCCGGCGATGCCCCAGAACACGGCCATGAGGGTGGCCACTTTGCTGGGACCGTCGAGATACTCGTCCGCGCTGCCGTGCCAATCGCCTTTTCCGAACGAGTGGCTGAGAACGAAAATGCCGCCGGCGATGCCGCCAGCCAGGAACAGGAACCCGTGGAATGCGAAGGCCGGGTCCTTGGCCCCGATCATGATGACGAAACCGATCGCCGCCATGAGGACCATCGAGAATACTGTGAATACGTCTGAAAAGGCGGTCAGCGCCTCTCGTTTGGCTGTCATTGCTCCCCTCCGTCGGCGGCGTGCGCGCGCGCGAGCCACGCGATTTTCACGCCCTTGGTAAGCGCCCCCATCTCGTCCTTCGGGGGCCTTCGGGGCTTTGACGCAGATCAAGGATGTAAGACCCCCATCCGCGACACGAAGTCAGGAGGGAGCAAGAGCCACACACCGCAACGACCGGCGAGGCAGGATATGTCCAGTGGAATGCGAGACGTGCCCGTCGACGCCGACCTCATTCGAAGGCATGCGGCGCCCGTGCCGCGCTACACGAGCTACCCCACGGCCCCGCATTTCACGCCGGCCGTCTCAGCGGCCCAGTACGAGCAATGGCTTGTCGAGTTGCCGCAGGACGAGACGCTCTCGCTCTATGTGCACATTCCCTACTGCACGGCGCTGTGCTGGTACTGCGGGTGCAACACCAAGGCGACGCGCCAATATCGTCCGGTGGCGAGCTATCTCGAGGCGCTGCAGCGTGAGATCACCTACGTTGGCAGTCTCATGCCGTCGCGGCACCGCGTGGCTCATATGCATTGGGGCGGGGGCTCGCCGAATATTCTGTCAGCCGACGATGTGCGCACGCTCGCGCAGGCCCTGCGCGCAAACTTCCATCTCGCCGAGGACGCCGAGTTCGCCGTCGAGATCGATCCGCGCGATCTGGATGCGTCTCGCGCCGAGGCCCTGCATGATGCGGGCGTGACCCGCGTCTCGCTCGGCGTCCAGGACTTCCACGTCGAGGTGCAGAAGGCGATCGGGCGCATGCAGTCGTTCGCGGCCACGGCCCGCGTCGTCGACACGTTCCGAACGCGCGGCATCCGCTCGATCAACATCGACTTGATGTACGGCCTGCCGCTGCAGACCGTCGAGAGCGTGGACGACACGATCACCCAGGTGATCGGCCTCGCCCCGGACCGCATCGCCATCTTCGGCTACGCGCATCTTCCCGAGCGCTTGCGCCAGCAGCGCCTGATCCCGAAGGCACTGCTCCCCGACGTGACGGCGCGCTACGCACAGGCCCAGCACATGGCCCAGCGCCTCGTGCAGGCCGGCTACGTCCGCGTCGGCCTCGACCACTTCGCCAGGCCCGACGACGAACTCGCCAAGGCGACCGTCAACCGCAATTTCCAGGGCTATACGAGCGACACCGTCGAGACGCTGATCGGCCTCGGCGCCTCCGCCATCGGCCAGCTGCCCCAGGGCTTCGTCCAGAACGCCGTGTCGTCCGCCGACTACGCGCGCAGCGTGGCCGCAACCGGCCTCGCAACCGCCAAGGGGCTGGCCTTCACCGACGACGACCGCATGCGCGGCTGGGTCATCAAGGAATTGATGTGCTCCCTCGCCTTCTCCGCGAACGCGCTGCGGGCCCGCTACGGGGAGGCTGGCGAGCACCTCGTCGCTATCGCCGAGGACGCTCTGCGAGAGGACCGCGACGGCCTGCTCGAGCGCACCGCCGACGGCTTCCGCATCACCGAGCGTGGGCGTCACTTTGTCCGCAGCATCTGCGCCCGGTTCGATGCCTACCTCGCCCGCTCTCGCGCCAAGCACTCCGTCGGCGTCTAGGCTCGACCAAAGCCGGCGCACCGGGCGACGACCGAGTTGACGGACGGTCGCCCTTCCCCCCAAAGTGGCGCGAAATCCCTGATCGAAACCGGCGTCCCGACCTTGCAAAGGTCACCGCCGCTTGCGGCATCTGACGAGGAGCGCGTGACGAGCCCGGATCCGCACAAGAAGCGCGCGAAGAGCAAGGGCGGGCACGACAAGCCCGCCGAGCGCGATTTCAGCCATCAGATCCTCGAAGCGGCGCTGCAGACGGCCGTCGGCGCCATCCTGATCATCGACGACCACGGCATCATTCAGTCGGCCAACCCAGCCGTGACCAAGGTATTCGGCTTCGAGGCCTCCGAGCTGGTCGGCCAGACGGTCAACATTCTCATGCCGGAGCCTTACCGCAGCCGGCACGATGGCTACCTCAAGCATCACATCGACACCGGCGAGAAGCGCATCATCGGCATCGGCCGAGAAGTCACTGCGCGGCGCAAGAACGGCACGTTGATTCCGATCCACCTGGCCGTGAGCGCCTTCGAAACCGATGGCCGGCGCTATTTCACCGGCGTCGTCCATGACCTCTCACAACAGGATGCCCAGCCCCAGCTTCGCGAGCAGATGCTGCTGCAGGCGATCTTCAATCAGATCCCCGATGCCCTGCTGGTGACCGACAGCGGCGGCCGCATCATCCTGTGCAATCCGGCCGTTTCCGACGTCTTCGGATTTTCGCCGGAGGACATGATCGGGCTGGAGTTCCAGTCACTGTGCGAATCGCCGGCCGAGCACGACAAGCTCAAGGCCCTGGTGGCGGCCTCCGTCGAGACCCTGCCGTTCGGCCGCAAGGTCACACCGCATCCGGTCCTGATGCGCTATCGGCGCAAGTCCGGGGGCACCTTTCCCGCGCAGGTGATGGCGTCGGTTCTGCGCGACCAGGACAAGGCCTTCGTCGGCGTGCTCTCGCTCAATCGCGACATCAGTGCCCAGATCGAGCGCGAGGAGGCCCTGCACAAGTCGCAACGGCTCGAGGCCTTGGGCCAGCTCACGGGCGGCATCGCCCACGACTTCAACAACCTGCTGACCATCATCACCGGCAACCACGAGCTTCTCGAACTCGAGCTCGAAACCGAATCGCAGCGCGACCTCTTGACCCGCGCCAACAACGCCGCCGTGATGGGCGGGCGCCTCACCAACCGCCTCCTGACGTTCGCTCGCCGCCGCCGGCTCGAGCCGGTGCTGATCGATCTCAACGAGCAGGTCATGTCGATGGCCGAGTTGCTGCGCCGGACGCTCGGCGACAACCTCGCCTTCGCAACGCTGCTGGCGCCGCGCCTGTGGCTCGTGCGCACCGACCCGAGCGAGGTCGAGAACGCGGTGCTGAACCTCGCCATCAACGCCCGCGATGCCATGCCCCAGGGCGGCAAGCTGGTGCTGGAGACCAAGAACGTCGTCCTGACCGAGCAGGATCTCGTCGGCGAAACCGGCGCGACGCCCGGCGAGTACGTGCGCCTCACCGTATCCGACACCGGCGTCGGCATGTCGCCGGAGGTGGTGTCCCGCGCCTTCGAACCCTTCTTCACGACCAAGCCGACCGGAAAGGGCACAGGCCTCGGCCTGAGCGTCATTTATGGCTTCGTCCACCAATCCGGCGGACACGTCACGCTCGAGAGCAGGCTCGGTACGGGCACCACGGTGTCGATCTATCTGCCCCGCGCCGCCGAGAAGATGTCGCGACCGCAGGCGCCGCGGCGTCCGCGCGAGACGAGCGGCACGAGCCACGGCGAGACCATCCTGCTGGTCGAGGACAACGACGATGTGCGCGCCGTCACGGCGCGGCGCCTCCGCCGTCTCGGCTACGAGGTCAAGATGGCCGAGACCGCACACCGCGCCATCGACATCCTGCGCAGCGACACGGCCATCGATATCGTCTTCAGCGACATCGTCATGCCGGGCGGTCTATCGGGCTTCGACCTGGCCTCTTGGATGCGCAAGAACACGCCGCATCTGCCCGTGCTGCTGACGACGGGCTACGCGGAGGAGATGGAGAAGGCCGGCGAGATCGGGCTCGAAGGGATCGAGATCATCCGCAAGCCTTACGCCAGCGAGGAACTGGCAGCGGCCCTGCACAAGGTGCTCGGGCAGAAGGGCGCTGACGCGGACGATTGAATAAGCCGCGCTCTATGGGCGCGCGACATCCGCCGTGAACACGTAGCCGACCCCGCGCACGGTCTTGATGAGCTGCGGACTGTTGGAATCCGCCTCGATCCGCTTGCGCAGCCGGCCGACCAGTGCGTCGATGGAGCGGTCGAGCGGCGACCACTCGTGCCCCTTCAGCATGTCCATGATGTTGTCGCGCGACAGCACGCGGCGCGGCCGCCGCACGAACACGTGCAGCAGGTTGAATTCCGCCGTCGTCAGCTCGCACGGCTTTCCGGCGCAAGTCAGTTCGCGGCGGCCCACGTCGAGCAGGTAGTCCTCGAACGTGTAGCGCTCCTCGTCCTCGTCCTTCGATCCGGAAGCGGCCGTCGTCTCCGCGCCCGCGTAGCGGCGCAGGACGGCCCGCACGCGCGCCAGCACTTCGCGCAACTGGAAGGGCTTGGCGATGTAGTCGTCGGCGCCGAGTTCGAGCCCGACCACCCGGTCGATGGTGTCGCCCTTGCCCGTGATCATGATGATGGGCACGTTGCGCGTCGCCCGGATCTCGCGGGCAAGCTCCAGCCCGTCTTCGCCCCCGAGCGTCAGGTCGAGGGTGACGAGCGCTAGGTCCTTGTCTTCGATCCGCGCGCGCATCTCCGCGCCCGAGCCGGCCTCGGACACGGCGAAGCCGTCGCGCTCGAAGCACTTGCGCAGGAGCGCGCGAATCTCGGGCTCGTCGTCGACGACGAGGATTTGGCTGCGTGGCACCATCGCGGCTTCTGCTAGCTGACGATGCACGCAGTGTGAAGTACCGACATAGATCGGGCAAGCAAAGGTGCGCCAACGCACCCTTTGCCGAGCGTAGCCTGAGCCTTAAGGGACCGAGTTGCCGTCGCAACGGCGCCAGGGCCGCTACTTGTAGACGAGCACCGGCACCTTGCTCAGCGTCAGCACCCGCGTGGCCTGGCTGCCGAGGAACGCCCGCGCCAGTCCGCGGCGGCCGTGCGACGTCAACACGATGAGATCGCAGCCTTTTGCCTCTGCCGTCTCGACGATGCCCTCGGCCGGGAAATTCGTGACATGCAGCGTTTCGCAGGCCACCTGCGCCTTGTCCGCGAGCTGCTTGGCCGCGTTCAGGACGGTCGCTGCCGTTTCGGCAGCCGCCTTCTCGTACTCCTCCAGGGGGAATGAGAAGGCCGCTTCCCCGACGATCATCGATTTCCAGGGCTCGATCGCGATCACCACCGTGACCTTGGCGCCGACCGTCTTGGCGAGTTCGAATCCCGCGACGACGCCTTTGCCTGCGAGTTCCGACCCGTCCGTTGCAATCAGGACATGCTTGAACATGCTGCCATCCTCCGCGATGCCGGCCGATGCCGGTCCTTGGAATGCAGGCTAGCCCCTCGTGCCGCCGCGTCCTTGACTTGGCGCAAGCGCGTCGCGAGCGATGGCCCATCGCACCTAACACCCTGAGAGGCCGAAGGATTTTAACCACGCCCTGCCGCCAGCCCGACCGTCTGTTGGGATTGCCGCGTAAAGCGGCGCGCAATTCCGCGCGCTGTTACAAAAAATTACAATCGCGGCGAAAGCCTACAGCGCAGGCCTGTTTTTCTGCGCTCCAGTTGATCTCGACCACTGGAGCTTCAGATGCTGGCACATGCTCAGGCTTCCCCGACCTTCGACACCGCGCGCGCCTCCGCCTTGCGCAACGCGCCCGCCCCGTCGGCCTCGAGCCTCGAAGGTCACCTGTCTCGCGCGCCGCTGCGTTCCTTCGGCGCCAAGGAGCACGTCTTCACGGAAGGTGATCCGCGCGCCAACCTCTACCGCCTCGAGTCGGGTGCGGTGTGCCTCTACAAGGTCATGCCGGACGGCCGCCGCCAGGTTCTGGGCTTCGCGTACGCCGGCGACCTGATCGGCCTCGGCTCCAGCGCCGAGCACCAGTTCAACGCCCAGGCGACCAAGAACTCCGAACTGCGCATCCTGCCCTGGAGCCTCGCCCAGCGCATCGCCCGCACCGATCCGGAATTCGGCTTCAAGCTTTACGAGGCAGCGGCCCAGGAACTGGCAGCCGCCCACGATCTCCTGCTCACGACCGGCCAGCGCACGGCCATGGAAAGCCTCGCCGCGTTCCTGCTCGCCATGGCCCGCCGCGGCCGTCGCGCCAAGGACGGCCACACCATCATCGACCTGCCCATGACCCGCTCCGACATCGGCGACTTCCTCGGCCTCACCATCGAGACCGTGAGCCGCACCTTCACCAAGCTGCGCCAACTGAAAATCATTGACCTCGCGCAATGCACCCAGGTGCACGTGCTCGATATGGATGCCCTGGAGGATCTCGCGCAGGGCGAGGCAGGCTGAGCCACTCCCGTCGTCACCTCGCAAGAAAGACAGTCCCAGGCACAACTGCAATGGCGCAGGCAGGCAGCAGCACCTTGTGGCTTTCGGTAGGGGTCTTCGACTCCTGCCCGCCGCTGGAGCGCGCCATTGCCGAACTGCATCAGGCGGGCTTCACCAATCGCGAGCTCTGCCTTCTCGGGACCTGCTCGGCCTTCAACGAACTGGTGCGTCGCCCGGACGGCCCGCTCATGCCGCGCACGGGCCGCGCCCTCTACAAGCGGGAGCGCCAGCTTCTGCCGTGGCTCTCCGACGACATCGAGGTGCTGGCGACGTCCGGCATCCTGCTGCGCATGCTGATCGCGCAGGCCACCGCCGAGCAGAAGGGCGAGGCGACCGGTCCCTCGAGCCACCTCATCGAAGAGCTGTGCCGCAAGCTCAACGAGCACTTCAACCAGAGCGCCATCGCGCTGCTCGTCAGCGCCAGCGACCAGAACCAGCAGAACGAGGGTGTGCGCGTGCTGCTGCGCAACTCGTTCCATACGGTGCAGACCTATGCAGTCCGCACCCCGCGGAGCTTCGCCTTCGACCGCATCGCGACGGCCGACGCGTAACTCGGCCAAGCCTTCCGGCTCAGCCGACCCGCTTGGTGTGCTCCGCGATCCAGATCCCCGTGAACACCAGCACCATCGCCACGGCGTGGTACCAGCGGAACGGCTCGCCGAGGAGCCCGACGCCGAGCAGCGCCGACATCACCGGCACCAGGTTCATGAACACGCCGGCGCGCGATGGCCCGACCAGATCGACCCCGCGCAGGAAGAAGAGCTGCGCGAGGCACGATGGAAACATCGCGACGTAAACCGCGATCAGCCAGCCTTTCCACGTGGGCCAGTGCAAACCGCCTGTCAGCCAATCCAGCGGAATGAGCGGCAGCGACGTGATCGCGGCGACCGCGGCCAGCATCGTGAAGAACACCGCGCCTTGCATGGGCGGCCTGTCGCGCAACGCGACCGTGTAGAGCGAATAGAACAGGCACGCGATCAGCAGCAGCCCGTCGCCGCGGCTGATCGAGAGGTGGATGAGCGCCATCGGGTTGCCCTGCGTCGCAACCAGCAGCACGCCGAGCGTGGTGATGAGCGCGCCGGCCCATTGCAACCGCGTCGGCCGCGTGCCGAGCATGACGATGGTGCCAGCCATCACGAAGATCGGCATGGAGCCTTGCAGGATGCCGAGGTTGACGGCGCTCGTCGATCGCGCCGCGTAGTAGTAGAGCACGTTGAAGATGGTGAAGCCGAAGGTCGCCATCAGCACCAGCCACCCGAGCCGCGGCCGCATGGCGGGCCACTGCGCTTTCACCTCCGCCCCGTAGAACGGCCACAGCGCGCCGATCACGCCGACCCAGCGGAGCGAGACGAGCAGCAGCGGCGAGATCTCGTCCACCGCAAGCCGGCCGGCAATCGTGTTGCCGGACCAGGACAGCATGGCGAGGAGCAGCAATGGGATCGGACGCGCGAAAAGGCTGTGCCCGAGGCGCGAGACGGTGGACGGCATGAGACTTGCTGGTCTTTCAGGGCTAGTCGGAGAGCATGGTCAGGGCAGCCTTCCGGTCCGCCGGCTTCAGCCGCATGAACTGGACGCGCGCCTGCTTGATGTCCTTGGCGTCGCCGGTTTCAGCCGCCAGCGACAGGGCCTTCGTCGCCGGGTGGTCAGCGCCGCAGATGAAGGACAGGGCCTTGCCGAGTTTGCCCATGGCAGCGCGATCGAGCTTGAGCTCGTCCAAGGGAAGCCTCCCGAGTTGGTTTTTGGCGGGGCGTTGGTTGTCTGCCTATCACGTGGGCAGCCAGCCGCATTGCGATATTTTTATGTTGCGTCGCACAAAAGATCGTTATACTGCTGAATTGTTACTGTCTAACCGCATGGATGCCAACATCATCCGCGCTGCCGAACGGGACCATTGCCGGGCCCTTGGGCAGTATGTGCCCCCAAGAACCATAGACGGACGAGCCATGAACCGCGCCCCCGACTCCCAAGCCTTCGCCAACCCCGAGCGTTTCCTTGCCGACTTGCGCGTTCCCGAGAACGTGGCGGCGATTGCCCAGCAGAGCGTTGCCCAGTCGCGTGACCTTTTCACCAAGGGCACGAGCGCGGTCCACGACAACGCCAAGGCCATGACCGAGATCGCCGACACGGCCTGGGGCAGCACGAAGATGCTTCAGGAAAAGCTCGTCCAGAACGCCCAGGCCACGGCCGAAGCGACGTTCGCCGCCGCCGCCTCCATCGCCGCCGCGAAGTCCATCCCGGAGATCGCCCGCCTCCAGCACGAGTTCGTGCAGACGCTGAGCAGCCAGGCCCAGGAGCAGACGAAGGAGTTCTTCGACCTCTCGGCCCGCGCCGCCCAGCACGTCTTCGAGAAGGTCCAGGCGGCCGCCACGCGCACGCTGAAGCCCGGCGCCTGAACGGGCCCGAATTTCATCGATCTGAAACCCCGGCCTCCGCGCCGGGGTTTTTTGTCGCCATTTCGTGAATGGCCGCGAATTCGGCCCCAATTCCACGCGCCGACCGGGCCACCGGGCGATAACGGATGGGAAAACTTCTAAACCATTTCGCGCTACCCTGACGCATCCCAACGTGCCGTCCGGTTGTATCGGTCCGGCGGACTTGCAGCGGAGTAATGCGTCGATGAATCTGACCGGCAAGGCAGGCGCCAACGGCAAGCGTGAGCTGATCGCGTTCCGCATCGGCGGCCAGGAGTTCTGCGTCGACGTGATGTCGGTGCGCGAGATCCGCGGCTGGACCATGGCGACCCCGCTCCCGCAGGCCCCCGAGTTCGTGCGCGGCGTAATCAATCTGCGCGGCACGGTCCTGCCGATCGTCGACCTCGCCTCGCGCCTCGGCTACCCCGCTGCCGAGCCCACCGCCCGCCACGCCATCATGGTCGCCCAGTCGGGCACGCAGATCGCCGGCCTTCTGGTCGAAGGCGTTTCGGATATCTTCACGGTCACCGAGGAAGAGATCCAGCCGACCCCCGACGTCGCCTCCGACATGGCCAAGCGCTTCGTGCGCGGCGTGATCGCTATGGAAGGCCGCCTGATCAGCATCATCGCCATCGAGGCCGTGCTGCCGCCGCCGGAAAAGGCCGCAGCCTGAGGAAGGCCCGGCCAACCCGCCGTTAATCAGCTTCGGGGCGCGCCACAGCGCCCTGTCGAAATCTGGCTATAATCCGCAAGCAACCTGTAAGCCGTCCGGTGGCCGCATTGGCCGCCGCCCCCCGTATTGCGTGGCGAGGAGATCCTGCATGCGCAGGCTGATGTTCGGGACGATTGCGTTTCTCCTCCTGCCGCTTCCGCTATCCGCCCAGCAGGTCAACGCCGATACCTACGACCAGCCGTGCGCGGCACAGTACAACAAGGCCCTCTATCCCGATCTCGGCCGCCTCGCCCCCCCTGAGGCGCCCGCAGCCACACGCAGCGCCCTGCGCGCCGTCGTCGTCCGCACGCTCACCTGGAAGCCCGGCGAACTCATCAAGGTCTGCTTCCGCTCCGGCACGCCAGCCGCGCGCGAGCGCGTCGCCAAGTACGCCTCCGAATGGATGCGCTACGCCAACGTGAAACTGGAATTCGGCGAGCCCGGCAATCTGCGCTCCTGCAAGGGCGACAACAGCGAGGCCATCAAGGTCGACTTCGTGGACAGCGGCCCCAAGTCCGGCTTCTGGTCGGCGCTCGGCACCTTGAGCCGCAAGGACGAGCACTCGCTCAATCTGAGTTACCTCGGCCGCGACCAGCTTCCCGTGAACCGCGAAGGCCAGTCGATGCCCGAGGCCGAGGCCCGGCGCCTCATCCTGCACGAGTTCGGCCACGCGCTGGGCCTTCTCCACGAGCACCAGAGCCCCAAGGCCAACTGCGGCGCCGAGTACTACGAGGAAGCGGTGATGGCGTACGGCGCACTGCGCGGCTGGCCCCGCGAGCAGACGATCCGCAACTTCAAGCAGTATTCCGAGGCGCCCGAACTCAACGCCACCGAGGTCGATCGCAAGTCGATCATGCACTACAGCCTGCCGCCGTGGCTCTTCAAGCAGGGCGAGAAGAGCGCCTGCTACGTGCAGACGAACTTCGAGATCTCCGAAGCCGACAGGGAATTCATGGCGCGCGTCTACCCGGCGAACGGCGGCCGTCCCGTGGCCTCCGCGGGCGCGCCCGCGCCCGTTCTCACGCGCAGCGCCGCAGCTGCCGACCCCGTGAAGGAATACGAAGCGCTGCTGCTGAAGTCGGGCCTCAACAAGACACGTGTGGACGCGCTTGTCGCGGAGTTCAAGAACGACCTGAAATAGCCGCGGCCGTGATCACGCCGGCGGCGCGAGCTTCTTCTGCACGCGCTGGTCGAAGCGCGCCACGTTGACGACGACGCGCTCGTGACTGCCCTCGCCGACGAGTTCTCGCTCGTCCGCCGCGCTCACTTTGAAGGTAACGCTGCGGCCATTGACGGACGTGACTTCCGCGGTCGCCGTCACGCGCATGCCGACGGGTGTCGCGGCAAAGTGCTTCACGTCGAGATGGATGCCGAGGCTCTGGTGCCCGGGCGGCAGGAGATGCTCGACAGCCTTCAGGGCGGCCGCTTCCATGAGGTTGATCATCACCGGCGTCGCCAGCACGGGGACGAGCCCGCTGCCGATGCGCGGCGCCGTCTGTTCCGCGCCGACAAGCAGCGTGACGGAGCCCGTGAGACCTGCATGGACGGCACTCAAGTCGGTCATGATCGCGAAAGCCCTCTGCGGTGGAGAGGGCATCAAGCACAGGCGATAGCCGGCGGGCAAGGAGACCCGGCGTCCCTTACTCAGCCGGTGGGCTTGTGCCGGCAGCGCGCGAGCCGCTCGGCGCGCAGTTCCGTGTTGACCTTGCCCATCAGTGCGCGCACGGCGGCATTGCTCTCGCCACTGAGCTTGCTGCGTGCCGAGGCAGTCTCATCGACCGCGCGCTCGATTTCAGGGCAGGTCATCTTCTTGCGCAGCGCGCGATAGGCAAAGAGCCGCGTGCCGTCGCTGTAGCCTTCCGGCGCGACGGGCTTGCCCACCCACGAGCGATCCTTTTGCGCCACGAGCTTTTTCAGAACGCCGGCGCACGAACTCGTGGTCTTGCAGGCAGGCTCCGGCGCCTTCTCTTCCGCCTTCTCCTCATCCGCAGGATTTTTGAGGCCGGGGAAAAACGTCGGGCCCGCGGCCCCCGAACAGCCCGAGATCAGGGCGAGAGCCACGGCGCTGGCGACCACAGGCAGGAAATACGCCCAACGCATGCGCGCCTTTTAGGGCTTCAAGCGGCCCAATTTATGTTGAGCGAGAAATTGCCCGACAATTTGACTTTATACGGAACGGTACGGCCGGACGTCAAAAATCCGATTGAGGCGAAGAACTTGGTTACCACGCCCGCGGGCAGAAGGAGGCGCGGCGGCGGCGCCCCGTTTCCACTGGCAGCCCGTGCCGGGGCGGGTATAGTCCGGCCCAAAGCGAAAGGATGGCCCCTATGGACATGACCGGCGAACAGAGGATCGAGGCGAGCCGCCAAAAGGTCTGGGCGGCGCTGAACGATCCCGAGATCCTGCGCCAGTGCATCCCGGGCTGCCAATCGATCGAGAAGCTGTCCGACACGGAGATGACCGCCAAGGTGCTCCTGCAGGTCGGGCCCGTCCGGGCCACCTTCGCCGGCAAGGTCACGCTGTCCGACCTCGATCCGCCGAACGGCTACAAGATCTCGGGCGAAGGCTCGGGCGGCATGGCAGGGCACGCCAAGGGTGGTGCCACGGTGACCCTGAAGGACGACGGCCCGGGCGCGACGCTGCTCTCCTACGTGGTCCACGCCGATGTCGGCGGCAAGCTCGCCCAGGTCGGCGGCCGCCTCATCGATTCCACCGCGAAGAAGCTGGCCGGCGAGTTCTTCGACCGCTTCGGCACCGTCGTCGGCGGCCCCAAGGAGCCGGAGATCTCCGGCATGCCGACGCAGAAGGCCAAAGTGTCCTGGTGGCAGCGCCTCCTCGCCTGGCTCTTCGGCCGCTGAGGCTGTTCGAGAGAGCACCGCACCTTTCAGAAATGCCTTC
Source organism: Hyphomicrobiales bacterium (assembly GCA_003963125.1). Lineage (GTDB taxonomy): Bacteria > Pseudomonadota > Alphaproteobacteria > Rhizobiales > Hyphomicrobiaceae > AWTP1-13. The sequence goes on along the minus strand of RXJK01000054.1, from coordinate 3,921 downwards.
CCGGCCGAGCGCAGCGAGAGCCGGGATCTTTCCCCGTAGTGCCTCATGACACGCTGAAAGATCCCGGATAGCCGTGCTGGCGCACGGATTCCGGGATCGCAAATTCGAAGACTGTGCCCTCCTTCAGCCGCAGCCTCGTCGACGCTGGAAGTTTGCATTGCGGACTGAGGTCAAACCTCGAGCCACTCGCGGCGCACGTCGTCGGCCGACTTCAGGTCGGCGGGCGTGCCCTCAAACACGATGGCGCCGTGGCCCATGACGTAGACCCGGGCCGAGATGTCGAGCGCGATGGACAGCTTCTGCTCGACGAGCAGGATCGACACGCCGCGCCGCGCGATCTCCGAAATCAGTTCGCCCACCTGCTTGACGATGAGCGGCGCCAGCCCTTCGGTCGGCTCGTCGATCATGATCAGGTCGGGATCGCCCATCAGCGTGCGGCAGATGGTGAGCATCTGCTTCTCGCCGCCCGAGAGCACGCCGGCTGCCGTATCGGCCCGGCGCTTGAGGTTCGGGAACATGTCGAGCATGTCCTCCTCGCGCCATTTGCCGGGCTTGTTCGGGTCCTTCAGACCGAGCTGCAGGTTCTGCCGCACCGTTAGCGTCGGAAAGATGTCCCGGTTCTCCGGCACGTAGCCGAGGCCGAGGCGGGCGATACGGTAGCTCGGCAGCCCCGCGATGTTGCGCTCCTTGAACAGGATCTCGCCCTTGGGCTCCACCTCGCCCATGATCGCCTTGACCGTCGTCGAACGCCCGACGCCGTTGCGCCCGAGGAGGCTCACCACCTCGCCCGCGCGCACATGGAGGTTCACCCCCTGCAGGATGTGGCTCTTGCCATAGTAGGCGTGCAGATCCCGCACCTCGAGCATCAGTGCGCCTCCTGCCCGAGGTAGGCTTCCTTGACCTTGGGATCGTTGCGGATCTGGTCCGGCGTACCCGTGGCGATGATGGCCCCGTAGACCAGCACCGAGATCCGGTCCGCGAGCCCGAAGATCACGCTCATGTCGTGCTCCACGATCATCAGCGTGCGCCCCTCGCTCACCTTGCGGATAAGATCGACCGCGCGGTCGGTCTCGTGCCGGCTCATGCCGGCCGTCGGCTCGTCGAGGAGGATGACGTCGGCCCCGCCCGCGACCGTGATCGCGATCTCCAGCGCGCGCTGCTCGGCATAGGTGAGCACGCCCGCCAGCACGTCCTTGCGGTCGATCAGGTTGAAATCCGTCAGGATGCGCTCGGTGCGCTCGTTGGCCTCCGGCGAGCTGTCGACATCGCGCCAGAACCGGTAGCGCTGTCCGATCGACCACAAGACGCCGCAGCGCACGTTCTCCCACACCGACATGCGGTGAAAGATGTTCGTCACCTGGAAGCTGCGCGACAGCCCGCGCCGGTTGATGAGATGCGGCGGCAGCGGCGTGATGTCCTGGCCCTTCAGCATGATGGCGCCGGAGGTGGGCTTGAGGAGCCCGCTGACGAGGCCGAACAGCGTCGACTTGCCAGCCCCGTTGGGCCCGATGATCGCGTGCCGCTCGCCCTTGACGACGCTGAGGTCGATGCCGCGGATGACTTCCGTCGGACCGAAGCTCTTCTTCAGGCCCTTCAGTTCGATCTCGGAGACGCTCATGCCGCGGCTCCCTCGCTGGTGGCGCGGCCCCAAGCGTTGCTGACCATGGGCCACGTCATGCGGAACAGGAAGCCACCGCCGATAAGAAGCACCAGCGCGACGCCCCAGAGCACCGGACTGGTCGGCGGCATGTTGAGGCCGAGCGGCCTGATCACCAGGGCTTCGCCCTCCTTCACGGAAATGCGGAACAGCATCTCGATGATGAGGATCAGCCCGGCCGTCATCGCCAGCGCGGGAATGAAGGACACGAGATAGGACGGCAGCACTTTCATCAACGTGCCGCGCTTGACGAGCGTCGCGTGCATCATGATGAGGCCGGCAAGCCCCTGCGGGGCAAACATCACCACCGCGATGAACATCAGGCCGAAGTAGAGCTGCCAGACCTCCGTGAGGTCGGACAGCATCACCTGCAGGTAGCTGACGAGCACCGCGCCGATGACCGGCCCGAAGAAGAAACCGGCGCCGCCGATGAAGGTGGCGAGCAGCACGTTGCCCGACTGCACGGCCGAGAACAGCGCCGAGTTGGCGATCTCGAAGTTGATCGCCGCGAGCCCGCCGGCAATGCCGGCGAAGAAGCCCGACAGGCAAAAGGCCAGGAAGCGCACGACCTGCGGATTGTAGCCGACGAACTGCACGCGTTCCGCGTTGTCGCGCGTGGCGTTGCACATGCGGCCGAGCGGCGTGCGCGTGATCTTGTACATGAGGTACATGCACAGGAGGCACCAGAACGCGATCAGGTAGTAGACCTGGATCTGGGGCCCGAAGTTCCAGTCGAACACACGCAGGAGCTTGGCGCGATTGGTCGTCACACCCTCCTCGCCGCCGAAGAAGCCGCGCAGGATGAGCGATGAGGAGCCGACCAACTCGGCAAGGCCGAGCGAGATCATGGCGAACGCCGTGCCCGAGCGCTTCGTCGAAACCCAGCCGAAAAGGATGCCGAAGAACAGCCCGGAAAGCCCGCCGATCAGCGGCATCAGCGGCAGCGGGATCGGCAGTCTCTGCGCGGTGACGATGTTGATCGCGTGCACCACGAGGTAGGCGCCGAGGCCGTAGTACACAGCGTGCCCGAAGGACAGCATACCCGTCTGCCCGAGCAGCATGTTGTAGGAAAGGGCAAAGACGATGGCGATGCCCATCAGGCTCATCATCGTCAGCGCGGTGCCGGACTTGAACACCAGCGGCAGCACCAGCAGCAGCGCGGCAAGCGCGACCCACACGCCCCAGCGTGCGAAAAGCTCGGTGGGAAAGAAACCCCGCTCGCTCGCCATGGAGGCCTTCACGACGTCGCCGGTCATGTGTCGCGCGTCCCCATGAGACCGGTTGGCTTGAAGATCAGGACGAGCACCAGGAGGATGTAGGGCAGGATCGGCGCGATCTGCGCCACCGTCACCTGCCACAGGTCACGCAGGAGCGTGCCGGGCGCCGGGGTGAAATTGAGGAAGGACAGGAGATCCGCCATCGAGGCGTTGACGGACACTGCGTACGTCTGCAGGAGGCCGATCAGCAGCGAGGCGACGAAGGCACCAGGCAGCGAGCCGAGCCCGCCGACGACCACAACCACGAAGAGAATGGGCCCGAGCAGCGCCGCCATGCTCGACTGCGTCACCAGCGCAGGGCCAGCGATCACGCCGGCGATGGCCGCGAGTCCGGCGCCGAAGCCGAATACCGTCATGAACACGAGCGGCACGTTGTGGCCGAGATGCGCGACCATGTGCGGATGCGTCAGCGCGGCCTGCACGATGAGGCCGATGCGGGTCCGCGTCAGGACGGCGAACAGGCCGATGAAGATCGCCACCGAGATCAGCAGCATGAACAGCTTGTAGGCCGGATAGTTGGTGGCGAAGATGGTGAAGGCGGGAAAGTCGAGGAGCGCCGGCACGCGGAAATCGACGGGCGCCTTGCCCCAGATCATCTGCACCACTTCCTCGATGACGAAGGCGAGGCCGAAGGTGAAAAGAAGCTCCGGCACGTGGCCGTGCTTGTGCACGTTACGCAGACCGAAGCGCTCGATCAGCATGCCGACACCGCCGACGAGGATCGGCGCGATGATCAGCGCCGGCCAGAAGCCGGCCCAGCGCGCGATCTGGAAGCCGAAGAAGGCGCCGAGCATATAGAAGCTCGCGTGCGCGAAATTGAGCACGCCCATCATGGAGAAGATGAGCGTGAGCCCGCTCGCCATGAGGAACAGCAGCATGCCGAACAGCACGCCGTTCAAGGTCGAAATGATAAGAAGTTCGGCCATCGGACCAAGCAGTCTGAGCGAAGAAAGACAGCCGGGCATAGCCCGGCTGTCGAAAGAACCC
>RXJK01000228.1:4240-7016 GCA_003963125.1 Hyphomicrobiales bacterium | reverse complement strand
GATCGAGGCGCGGGCGCTCGAGATCAACATGGCGCTCGAGCGGGCCACGTCGCGCGCGGAAGGCCTCGCCCGGCAGATCATTCTCGCCAAGCAGGAGCGGCAGGCGCAGCTCAGCGAGCGCATTGAGACGCTCGAAAAGGAGCTGATCAATCTGCGGGCGCGTTCGGGTTCCGAGGACGGCGCGAAGAAGACCATCGACTTCTACGTGGCGCGCAACGTCGACGGCGACCTAGACGTGAAGCCGGTGAACATCTTCGGCGAGATCAACCCCGGCGACGTCGTGATCGTGTTTGCCCGCGGGCAAGGCGAGCGGGTCGACATGTCCAAGGCTGCAATGATGCAGTGGGTCCTTGAAGCGTCAGCGCAGGTGCCGACGGGTGCCGGCGCGCCGGATAGCGGCGACGCACGGGCACGGCGCTGATCCGCACTTAGATGGCTGGACGAATGGGGCGCGGAAGGCAACTTCCGCGCCCCATGCTTTTTTGATGGCCCTCGTCTCGCGTCGTTGCGGGATTTACGATCGTGTCGCGCAGCGGGCTTCGACGCCCGTGCCTTTGCGTCAGCCGAACAGGCGCGTGAACACGAGGCCCATGCCGTATCCCGGCAGCCAGGCCAGCAGCGAGAGCGCCTCGAACCGGTAGTCCACGAGGTTGCGTCCACGGCACAGGGCGATGATGACGGGCAACTGCGCGCAGCCCACGAACGCGACGGCAACGACGGCGCCATTGTAGCCGAAGGTGTAGTAGCAGAGCGGGATGGCGATGGCCCCGACCACCAGCCGCGTGACGCTCATGACGAGCAGGTTGCTCGTCATGCCGAGGGCCACGAAGAGGTTGGAGAAACAATTGTAGCGCGCGCCGATCAGGGAAAACGACAGGATCTCCAGAACCGGACCGACGCCGGCGTAGCGCCGGTCAAAGATGATGTGGACGATGGCGGTGCCGCAGGCAAAAAGCCCACCGGCTGCCATGCACAGCACGGCATCGAACGGAAGCCGCAGCGAATAGAATTTGCCGCGCAGTCCCTCGGGGTCATTGCGCGCCACTTCGCTGATCGCCGCCGTCCCGATGGCGGAAAATATGCGGATGACCACCATCTCGCAGGCGCTGACGAGGCTCTGCGCGATGGTGAAGAGGCCCAGCACGGCCGGCGCCAGGAACCAGCCGAACATCATCTTGTCGACGTTGCTGCTCAGCACGAAGCACAGCGACGAGAACAAGATCCAGATGCCGAACTTGAAGAGCTTGCCGGCGATCTCCCGGTCGATCTCGAAGCGCGGATTTCGGCCAGGGAGAAACACATGGCTGAACAGGCAGGAGAGGGCCATCGCGACGACGGCGCTGATCGCCATGGACCAGATGGACCTGGTCCACCAGGCCAACAGGCACAGAAGCGCCGTCGAGATCACCTGGGACAGCAGGTCCGTCATCACGACGAGCCGCGTATCGAGCTGGCGCTCCAGGCGCCAACCTTTGTTGGACTGGAAACCGAGGAGGATGGCGCCCAGTGAATTCGACGCGATAAGGAGCGGCAGCACCGGGGATGCATAGGTGGAGTTCGGCGGCAGGAACTGCAGCCAGGCGGCCAGCGCCAGCAGGCCTGCGATCAAAAGCCCCGCGAGGCTGATCAGGAACCCGCGGATGATCTGGAGCGACCACGCGGTGTTGTAGATCCGTTCGAATTCCTCTTCGCTGCTGCGGATCGAGCCCTCGCGCAGGCCGACGTCCGTGATCATGAACAGCAGATACTGGAACATGGCGACGATCGCCATGATGCCGAACATCTCGGGCGCCAGGAAGCGCGTGATGAGCAGGTTGCTGCCGAAGCGAATGAACTGGGAGGCGAACATCGCCAGCGCAGTCCATAGAGCGGCGGACTTGATGCGACCGCGCAGGGTGTTTCCGCCGATCTCATTGGAAGCCCGTGCAGTGGAACTTGTCATTCACTTTTCCTGGGGCGCAGCGCTGCGCGCGCGGCGCTTTTCGACGGCCCCTGCGCATAGCAAATTTGCGAGCCGATACCAACCGATACCATCGCTGCTGTTGGACACGTGATCGGCGCCCTGTGCACGACGTGATGCCGCACGCGACTGCGGGCCCACTGCCCTAGAGGACCGGGCCTGGGCGCTCCGGCGGTTGCCCGATCGGCGTTGGCCTGCGGCGCAGGTGCGCCAGGCGCTTGCTCACTTGTACTCGATGAGGCCGCGACGCTTTGCCGTGACGAGATCCTTGGCGAACGTCATCACGCCCAGGGCCTCGGGCACCTTGCCGAGGACATTGAAGGCTGCATAGGCCAAAGCATCCGGTATCTGCCGGCGCTGGCTGTTCCACACCCGCGCGATCTGAAGCGGATACACCAATAGGGCCAAAAGCCCTGCGCGGCCGAAGGCTGACCACAGGGCGATCGTCGCGAGCGGAACGGCAACGCCCCAAACCAGCGCCCGGACCGCTTCCTTCACCCAGTGGCGGGACGGCCCCATGCCATGCAGGTACGCGCCCTGCGCGTAGGCATATCCGGTGCGGACCGTGCGGCGCCACCACTGGCCGAAGTGCGTCATCGCCGCGTCGTGCAGCGTCATGGGCGCATCGAGGCAGTGGATCTTCCAGTTCGCCGCGCGCAGGCGGACAGCGAGTTCCGGCTCCTCCCCGGCGATCAGATCGTTGCGGTATCCACCCACCGCACGCAGCGCGCGGACGCGGATCAGCACGTCGCCGCCGAAATAGGCCACGTCACCCGGCGGCGACTGCCAGGAGATATCGCACAGGCGGTTGTAGAC
>RXJK01000228.1:503-4190 GCA_003963125.1 Hyphomicrobiales bacterium | reverse complement strand
CTCCGGCCGGCGCTCGCGACGGCGGCCGAACACGGCGGCGACGTCCGGATGGGCATCCAGGAAGCTGCGCGCGGTGGAAATCCAGTTGGCGTCGAGTTCGCAGTCGCCGTCGATGAACTGCACGTATTCGAGTGCGGGAATGGCTGTCAGCGCGACCTCGAGGCCCGCGTTGCGAGCGCGGGCGGCCGTGAAGGGCTTGGACATGTCGAGCGCGATCGCCGTGCAGCCGAGGTCCCGGCAGGCGGCCATGGATCCGTCGGTCGATCCGGAATCCACGTAGTAGACCGGGCTCCGCGAGGCGAGCGCGGAGCGAAGGGCCGCGATGAGCCGCGTGCCCTCGTTGCGCCCGATCGCGATCACGGCCAGCCGCGGTGCAGAGGTTTCCGCTTCAGCGGTGGGCAATGCCGTTGGCTGCACCGTCACGACGCCCCCTGCGGCAATGGCTCAGGCGGGGACGCGCATGATGACCGGCAATCCGGAAACCGCGCGGAACTGGGCCGACATGAACAGGCGCCGGTTGAGCAATTCGGCGGCGATCACGAGGGCGGCCGCGGCCATGACGCTGAACAGGATCGCGACGATGGCGAGCTTCTTGGCGGGGCGCTGTCCGTAGACGGGGTCTTGCGGCCGGCCGACGATCAGCAGGTTCTCGGGAGATTCGAAGATGCCGATGTAGTTGCTGCGCGTGCTGGACAGGGAGCCGCGCAGGTCGGCGCTGCCGGAGCGCGCGACGTGGTATTCGGCGTAGAGAAGCTCCAGCCGGTCGGCGACCTTCTGATCGTCGGTGAGCTGCGCGCGCAGGGTGCGGATGGAGTTGCCGATCGCGCTCGTCTCGGCGCGCAGCGAGCCCGGGCCCGAGCCGTTCGCGATCAGTTGCAGCTTGTAGTCGTTGATCTGCTTGAGGACGTTGCGCGTCTTCTCGTTGTCGACGATGCCGGCCATGAGGATGGCGCGCGACAGGGCCGCTTCGGCGTTGGCCACCGCCTCACGCCGCTGCAGTTCGATGAACTGCGTGGAATTCAGGATGCCCTTCTCGGGACGGGTCAGGCCTTCCATGAGGCGCTCGACGATGGCCTCGAGCTTGCCGGCAAGACCGCGCGGATCGCGGCCGTCGAGGCGGATTTCGACGGCCGACCCGCCCACGACTTCCATCGTCAGGCTGGCGCGCACGATCTTCAACTGCGCCTCGATGCCTTCGGGTGTCGTAAGGGTCGCGGGATCGACGAGACGGGGAAGCAGGCCCCCCAGGACCTCGTCGCTCTTCAGCCAGGTCTCGAGTGCGGCGACCTGATCCATCACCACCTGGCGCGTGAAGTTGTTGGTCGACTGAAGCTGGGCGCCCGCGGCGGGACGGTTGGCGGACTGGATCAGCAGCAGCGCCTTGGTGGTGTAGGTCATCGGCGACAGCTTGACGGCGATCAAGGCCAGCACGAGCGTCGCCGCGATGGGCGCGAGAAGAAGACGCCAACGGCGCTGAATGACGCCGAGCGCGAACACGATCAGTTCGCGGATCTGGTCCGTCGAGAACAACGCTTCCTGCTGCTCGGTCTTATTTTTCATGTGCGCTCACGTTCGCTTCGATCGTCGCAACTCAGGACGCAGACCCGCCCAGGAGGCTGCTGTACTTCACGCCGTAGTCGTTCAGCACGACGCCCGCCATCTTGTAGTCCATCAACTTCGCGACCTGGAGACGGACCTTCAATTCGCTCTCGATCGCGTTCTCGGTGCGGCACACGAGAAGGATCTTATCGCACACGGGCGCCGTCGCGCGCGCCGCCGGCTCGATCGCGGCGAGGCTCTCGGCGAGCGGCGGCAGATCGAGGATCACCAGATCGAAATTCTTGAGCGCCGTTTCGCAGGCGCTGCGGAAGCCGCGCGCATCGATGCGCTGCAGGTCGCTGTCGCGCAAGTCGACCGTCGGCGTGCCGTCGACGAGCGTGATGCCGGTGAGCAGGTCGATGGGGTGCAGCGTGTCGGGCGCATGCACGGCCTCGGCGCGGGCTTGGCCGTTGGGGGCGGTGGCATTGATGAATAGGACGCGCCGGCCGAGCAGCCCGTAGGCCTTGGCAAGCGCGCGGGCGAGGCTCGTGCAACCGGCGCCGGGACGATCCCCTGTCACGCCGACGATGCGCGGGTTGGCGGCCTGCAGGAAGCCAAGCGCCTTCTCCGATGCGGCAAGCCACTTCCGATCGGTTGCCGCTTCTCCAGCAGACGGGGCGGTGGCGATCTGGCCCTGCAAGTCGCCCGATGCCTGGCGCACGGCCTGCATGCGGCGGGCGACCACCGGCAGCAGCCTATGCTTCAACTGCGTCTGGATACTCATCACCGATCAATCCCGTCCCGTACGGACCCATTCGACATTGCGGCCCACCATCATGCGGAAATATAGCACCAACTTCGCCACGACGTAGGCGGGCGTCAGCATCAGATCGAGGATTGACATCGTATCCTTAATGACCAACTCGCGTGCCCAAAGCACGGAGCCGACGAGAAGGGCGAGCGCCGCGGCGGACATCCAGAACGGGCCCGTCCAACCGCCGAGAAGCGCAACGATGGCCGGGATCCCCAGGCTCGCGCATATCAAGAGCGCGAGCAGGGCGAGCGGCGGTACCGCGATATCGAGCGCCAGCGCAATCAGGCCGATGTTTCGCTGGCGCACGCCGATGCCGAGCAGCCGCGGCACGCGCTCGGTGATGATCGAGACATGACCCGCTTCCCAGCGCTGGCGCTGGGTGGACTGGGCGTCGGTGTTCGAGGGGAAGCGACTGACGAACAGCGCGCTCGGGCAGAACCGGGGCGCGAAGCCAAGGGCTGCGCAATCGAGCCCGAGCGCGACGTCCTCCGTCAGATGCCCGGTCGCGAGATTGACCTTCTCGACGACGCTCCACGGCAGCGCCATGCCCGTTCCGAGCAGGTGGCAGGGGAAGCCCATGTTCATCAGCCCAAGAGGGCGGGCGAAGTTCTTCAGGCGCCACGCGATCATGGCGACCTTCATGTACTGCGAAAGCGCGCCGTCCGGCGGATCGAGCAGGTAGAGCCCCTGGACCGGGCAATTGCGCGCACGCGCCTCTCCGGCCACCTGGGCGATGGCGGCGCCGCGCGGCTCGCAATCGGCATCGATGATCAGCACGACGTCCGGCGGGTTCGCCGCGAGCGCCTTCACGCCGAAGGCCAGCGCATAGCCCTTGCCGCGCTGCGCCGGATCGAAGCGCTCGACAACGTCCGCGCCGGCCGCTCGGGCACGTTGTGCCGTGTCGTCGGTGCAGTTGTCGGCGACGACGAGGATACGGGCGCGGGGCGGCAGCCCGGCCTTGATCTTTGCGAGCGTCGCCTCGATGCCCGCCGCCTCGTCGTGGGCCGGAACCAGGACGACAACGGCGCCGCCATCGGCTTCCGCCGGCATCGGCCGATCGGCAGCGTGGGCGGGCCGTGCAAACACCATCTCCACAGCGAGGACGAGCGCCGGCACCAGCACCAGGGCCGATGCCGCAAGGCAGATCAGGCTGAGAATGGTCACAATGTCCATTCGGTCATGTCCCCGGTGGAGCCTGTCGGCGCAGAAATCAGCGCCAGCAGGCGTTGCGCCTCGTGGTCGGCCGCGTGGCGCTGGGCGACTTTCGCGCGGCCCCGATCGCCCATCTCCGTCAACGTCGCCACATCGGTGGCCAAGCAGGCCTCGATGGCATC
>RXJK01000228.1:0-453 GCA_003963125.1 Hyphomicrobiales bacterium | reverse complement strand
ATCGATGCTGCCGGCCGGGACGAGCCAGCCGGTCTCGCCGTCGCGGACCAACTCCGGAATGCCGGCGACATAGGTCGAGATCACCGGCCGGCGCAGGGCCATGGCCTCCATGATCACGACGGGCAAGCTTTCGGCGAAGCTCGGCAGGACCAAGGCGCGTGCCTTGCGAATTTCATCGCGCACCTGGGCTTCGGAGATCCAGCCCGTGATCGTGGTGCGATCGGTGAGTTTCAACTGCGCGATGCGCGCCTCGATCTCCTGGCGCATCTCGCCGTCACCCGCGAGCACCAGGTGAGCTTGTGGGTACTTGGCGACGAGCTTCGCGAACGCTTCGAGCAGCATGAGCTGCCCCTTCTGCTCGCACAGCCTGCCGACGCAGACGAAGCGCTGCTCCGCGGGGACCGGGGTCGTCTCGGCATCGAGGAACAACGCATCGAGCCCGCAGTGGACGAC
>RXJK01000128.1:7962-38306 GCA_003963125.1 Hyphomicrobiales bacterium | reverse complement strand
GGATCACATCCACATCGACATAGGGCCGCACTTCGTCTCCATCGCCGGCGGGCAGCACTGGGCGTCATGGCGCAACAACGTGCCGGCAAGCGGCAGCACGCGCAGCCGCACGGTGCGCGACGACAGCGACGAGGAATGAAACCGGGCGCGACTCGCGCTACTGCGTCGTCGCCATCGGCCCGTGGTTGTCGTGCCAGATGAAATACCCCTGGCCTCTCAATCCGCGCAGCACCGGCTCCGGCGACAGCCGGAAGGGCAGCGGCTCCGAGACGCTGACGCGCACTTCGCCGTCGTAGATCCAGCCCATCAGGCAGGCCCCGGCGGGAAGATTGGCCGCGGTGAGGTCCAGTGTCAGGGCATGCGTCTCGCGCGCACCCATGCAGTGGAAGAGATAGGCGCGGATCGGCTGCGAACCCGTCGCCGCGCTGGTGGTCATCGAGGTCATGGCGCCCTCATGTGTCGTTGTCTCTGACAAGCGCAACCGAGGCCAGACGTTCCATCACGCAAAGGCGAGCCGACCCCGCGGAACGACCCTCAGCGTCGCCACGTTGCCTTCCTGATATCCAAACACCGCAAAGGAGACCGCCATGGCAACGGCCACAGTGCATCCCAACCACAGGCTCATCTCGAGCGAGGACGTGCAAGGCACCGCCGTCTACGGGCTCGAAGGGTCGACGAAGATCGGCGACATCGATCACCTGATGATCGACAAGCTATCCGGCCGCGTGACCTACGCGGTCATGTCCTTCGGCGGTTTTTTGGGACTGGGCCACAGCCACTACCCGATCCCCTGGGCGGCCCTCAAGTACGACGCCGCGCTGGGCGCCTACCGTACCGGCATCACGCAGGATCAGTTGCAGGACGCGCCCGAATTCAGCGACGACGCCTGGGAGGATCGCGGCTGGGAAACCCGCACGCATCAGCACTATGGCGCGCCGATCTATTGGGCCTGATCGGCAATCCCAGCCGGTTACTTTAAGACTTCACGCGCACGTAGCTGCCGGGCGCATCCTCGATGGTGCCGAGGATCGCGCCGGGCGCGCGCGCCTTCACCATCGATCCGGACTGCTTGGCGAGCCAGTTGGCCCAATGCGGCCACCACGAGCCCTTCGTTTCCTTCGCGCCCTCCATCCAGGCTTCGAAGGTCGCGGGCTTCTTGTCGTTCACCCAGAACTGATACTTCTCCTTCTCGCCGACGGGATTGATCACGCCCGCGATATGGCCTGATCCACCCACGACCAGCGTCACCGGCCCGCCGAACAGCTTCGAGCCGATGAACACCGACTTCGCCGGCGCGATGTGATCTTCCTTCGCGCACAGCTCGTAGATCGGGATCGTTACTTTGCCGAGATCGAGCTTGACGCCACCGATGGAAAGCTGCCCCCGCGCGAGCTTGTTCTGCTGGTAGAACTCGCGCAGGTAGTAGTTGTGGTTCGCAGGCGACATCCGCGTCGAGTCCTGGTTCCAGTACAGGAGATCGAACGGGAACGGCTTCTTGCCGAGCAGGTAGTTGTTCACGACGTACGGCCAGATCAGGTCCTTCGGCCGCAGCATGTTGAAGACAGTGGCCATGCGCCCGCCGTCGAGATAGCCGCGCTCCGCCATCATTTCCTCGAGCGCCTTCAACTGCGCATCGTCGATAAAGAGCAGGAGATCGCCGGCCTTGCTGAAATCGACCTGCGCCGCGAAGAACGTCGCGGAGGCGAACACGTCCTCCCCGCGCGCGGCGAGATAGGCGAGCGTCGTGGCGAGCAGCGTCCCGCCGACGCAGTAGCCGATGACGTTGACCTTGTCCGTGCCGGTCTCTCGCTTCACGGCATCGGCCGCCGTGCGGATGCCCTCGTTCATGTAGTCTTCGAAGGTCTTGTGCCCGAGGCGTTCGTCCGGGTTCACCCACGACATCACGAACACAGTAAAGCCCTTCGACACCGCGAAGCGGATGAAGGATTTCTGAGGGCCGAGATCGAGGATGTAGAACTTGTTGATCCACGGCGGCACGATCAGCAGCGGCCGCTCGTGCACGGTGTCCGTCGACGGCGCATATTGGATGAGCTGGAAGAGGTCGTTCTGGAAGACCACCTTCCCCGGCGCCGTCGCGACGTTGACGCCGAGCTCGAAGGCTTCCGTATCGGTCTGGCTGATCTTCAGGAGTTCGCCCGACCCTTCGAGATCGTGCGCAAGGTTCATCACGCCCTGCAGTAGGTTCCGCCCGTTCGTCGCGAACGTCGCCTTCATCACCTCCGGATTGGTCGCGGGGAAGTTCGACGGCGCCAGCGCACTCGCGAGCTGCTTCAGGTAGAACTCGGCCCGCGCCCGCGTGCGCTCATCGAGCCCCTCGGTATGCTTGAGCACGTCCTCCAGCCACCGCGTGGCGATGAGATAGGACTGCTTCCAGAAATCGAAGTAGGGGTTCTTGTCCCAGTCGGGATCCTTGAAGCGGTTGTCGCCCGGCTCGGGCTTGGCGATCGGCGGGGCATCGAGCCCCATGACGCGCTGCGCCGTATTCGTCGCAAGCTGCATCAGGTCCCGCGTCAGCTCGCCTTGCGTCTCGACGAGCTTCGCCGGCTGCCCGAGCCACGCGTTCGCGACTTCCGTGAAGAGCTTCGTCGCCTCCGTGATTTCCGCCGCGAAGGCATAGGGCCCGGTCTTGGCGTCCGCCCGCTCCATGAAGCCGGTCAGCACTTTGCTGCCCTCCTCCATGAGCTGCATCATGTTACGGCTGAATTCCTCCGGGTCCGCGATCTGGTAGGCGCTGAAGTCGAGGTGCGGCATCAGCGCCGTGCCGGGCAGCTGCGCCTGGCTCGGGGCCGCCGGCTTGCCGGACTTCGGGGGCGACTTCTCTTGCATTTCCTGCCTCGCAAGGGGCTCGGGTGCCTCGTCACGCCGCGCGTTCGGTGTTCGCGCGATCCGGAGGCTTATGGCGACGACTTGCTGTGGAAATCATACACTTGGCAGAAGGCCGGCGCCACGCACCCGCCTCGCACTGCCGCATGCAAGCGTTGGCCCAGGATTCGCCCGAACTGAAGCGAAAACCGCGGTTGAACGCGCCTCTCCTGGTGATGTCGTACGGGATTGCGCCCTAGCCTTGGCCGTGCCGCATTCGGATTGCCACGCTGTTTCGTACGCAAGCGCGAAGTAAAGGGTTGAGCGCGCTGCACAAGTTAAAGTAGAAGCGCCAGCATCGGGCCCCACGCCGCTTTTTGATTCGGGGTTTTCCCCTGCGCCTGCGCCCGACGTGCCTATGCTCCAGAACGAAATGGTCGTCCCGTGATCGAAGAATTCCACCGCGAGAAGCGCCTGCCGCCCTACGTGTTCGCCGAGGTGAACCGCCTGAAGGCCGCGGCCCGAGCTCGTGGTGCCGACATCATCGATCTCGGCATGGGCAATCCGGACATGCCGACGCCGCACCACATCGTTGAAAAACTTGTCGAAACGGTCGCCAAGCCGCGCACCAACCGCTACTCGGCGTCGAAGGGCATCCCCGGGCTGCGCAAGGCCCAGGCCGGCTACTACGCACGCCGCTTCGGCGTGAAGCTCAACCCCGACACGCAGGTCGTGGCCACGCTCGGCTCGAAGGAAGGCTTTGCCAACATGGCGCAGGCCATCTCGGCCCCGGGCGACGTCATCCTGGTGCCGAGCCCGACCTACCCGATCCACGAGTTCGGCTTCATCATCTCCGGCGCTTCGATCCGCCAGATCCCGACGCACAACGTGCCCGGGCGCGAGAGCGCCGATCCGCTGGCCGAGTTCCTGCGCGGCGTGGAGCGGGCCGTGAAGCACTCGATCCCGAAGCCCCTGGCGATGGTCCTGAGCTATCCGTCGAACCCCACGGCCAACACCGCCAACCTCGACTTCTACCGGGATGCGGTGCAGCTCGCGAAGCGCCTCGATCTGATCATCCTGTCCGACATCGCCTACTCGGAGATCTACTTCGAGAACAACCCGCCGCCCTCCGTCCTCGAGGTGCCGGGCGCCATGGACATCACTGTGGAATTTACCTCCCTGTCCAAGACCTACTCGATGCCCGGCTGGCGCATGGGTTTTGCCGTCGGCAACGAGCGCCTGATCGCGGCCCTCGCCCGCGTGAAGTCCTATCTCGACTACGGCGCCTTCACCCCGATCCAGGTCGCCGCCGCAGCCGCCCTCAACGGGCCGCAGGACTGCGTCGACGAGATCCGCGCCATCTACAAGGCCCGCCGCGACTGCCTCGTGGAGAGCTTCGAGCGCGCCGGCTGGGCCATCCCCTCGCCCTCCGCCTCGATGTTCGCCTGGGCGCCGATCCCTGAGGCATATCAAAGCCTTGGCTCGGTCGAATTCGCCAAGCGCCTGATCGAGGAGGCCGATGTGGCCGTCTCCCCCGGGCTCGGCTTCGGCGAGTACGGCGAGGGCTTCGTGCGCATCGCGCTGGTGGAGAACGAGCACCGCATCCGGCAGGCCGCCAGGAGCATCAAAAAGTTCCTCGCGAAGTCCCCGGAAACGATGCATAACGTGATCCCGATCTCTAAGGCTTCACGATAAGCATCTGATCTCATGACCTCGCCTCTCAGGCTGGGAGTTGCCGGCCTTGGCACGGTAGGGTGCGGCTTGGTGCGCCTGCTGCGCCAGAACGCCGAGCAGCTCGCCGACAGCACCAACCGGCCGATCGAACTGGCCGCCGTGTCGGCCCGCTCCCGCAAGGACCGCGGCGTCGACCTCGGCAACGCCGTCTGGTTCGACGACGCCGTGAAGATGGCCGTCGATCCCGGGATCGACGTCTTCGTGGAGCTGATCGGCGGCGACGCCGGCGTCGCCAAGGAAGCGGTGGAAGCCGCCCTCCGTGCCGGTAAGCACGTCGTGACAGCCAACAAGGCCTTGCTCGCCCGGCACGGCACGGACCTCGCCAAGCTCTCCGAGAAGACGAACGTTTCGCTGAACTTCGAGGCGGCGGTGGCCGGCGGCATCCCCGTCATCAAAACGCTGCGCGAGAGCCTGTGCGGCAACCAGATCCGCCGCGTCTACGGCATCCTCAACGGCACCTGCAATTTCATCCTCACGCGCATGCAACAGGACAAGCGCTCCTTCGCCGAGGCGCTGAAGGAAGCTCAAGCCTTGGGCTACGCCGAGGCCGACCCAACCTTCGACGTTGGCGGCTTCGATACCGCGCACAAGCTCGCCATCCTGACGAGCCTCGCCTTCGGCACGCGCGTCGCCGTCGACCAGATGCACATCGAGGGCATCGAGAGCATCACGCAGGAAGACATCGAATCCGCCGATGACCTCGACTACCGCATCAAGCTGCTCGGCGTGGCCCTCCTCACCGAGAGCGGCATCGAGCAGCGCGTGCACCCGGCCATGGTACCGAAGGATTCCGCCATCGCCGAGGTCTCGGGTGTCACCAATGCCGTCGCCATCGACGGCGATTTTGTCGGCAACCTGCTGCTCGCAGGCGCCGGCGCCGGCTCGCACGCCACGGCCTCTTCGGTCGCCTCCGACATCATCGACATCGCCCGCGGCGGCCGCGCGCCCGCCTTCGGCGTCCCCGCCGGCAAGCTCAAGCCCTACAAGCGTGCCAAGCTCGGCCAGCATCAGGGCGCCTACTACGTGCGCCTCAACGTGTTCGACCGGCCCGGCGCGCTCGCCAAGATCGCAGGCCGCATGGGCGAGCGAGAGGTCTCCCTCGAAAGCATCGTCCAGCGCCGCCCGCCCGATGCGCAGGTCGGCATTGCCGCCAAGCCCAAGCCCGGCAGCGACACGCCTGTGGTAATGATAACCCACGAAACCACCGAGCAGGCCATTCGCGGCGCGCTCGAAGCCATCTACAAGGACGGCACGGTTTCCGAGAAGCCCCAGATGATCCGCATCGAAGAGCTTTGATTTGTTTGGCCATCGGGCCCATGGGAGGCAACCCACATGACTGCGAACACCGAGAGCAAAGGCGGCCTGGATCGCGTGCTGGTGGGCGAAGTCGCCCGCGTGACGGAGGCCGCGGCCATCGCCGCCGCCCGCCTGCGCGGCCGCGGTGACGAGAAGGCCGCCGACGGCGCCGCCGTCGACGCCATGCGCCGCGAACTGGGCAAGGTCCACATTCGCGGCCGCGTCGTCATCGGCGAAGGCGAGATGGACGAGAGCCCGATGCTCTACATCGGCGAGGAAGTCGGCATCGGCGACGGGCCCGAGGTCGACATCGCCGTCGACCCGCTCGAAGGCACGACGATCTGCGCCAAGGCCATGCCGAATTCGTTGGCCGTGCTGGCCATTTCCGAGCGCGGCGGCCTTCTGAATGCGCCCGACATGTACATGGACAAGGTCGCCATCGGCCCGGGCTATCCGGACGGCATCCTCGACATCGATGCCCCGCCGGCCGATACGCTCGCCAAGCTCGCCAAGGCCAAGGGCGTGCCGGTCTCCGACATCACGGCCTGCATCCTCGATCGTCCCCGCCACGCCGACCTCATCGCTGCGGTGCGCAAGGCCGGCGCCGGCGTGCAGCTCATCCCGGATGGCGACATCGCCGGCGTGATCTGGACCACCGATCCTGCCGAGACCGGCATCGACATCTACTTCGGCATCGGCGGCGCGCCCGAAGGCGTGCTCGCGGCCGCCGCCCTGCGCTGCATCGGCGGCCAGATGCAGGGCCGCCTGCATCCCCTGAAGCCCGAGGAGACCGAGCGCGCCAAGACCATGGGCATCAGCGACATCCGCCGCGTCTATGCCATGCACGAGATGGCCTCGAGCGACGTCATCTTCTCGGCAACCGGCGTCACCGACGGCTCGCTGCTCGACGGCGTGCACTTCCGCAACGGCTTCGCCGAGACCGAGACGGTCGTCATGCGCGCCAAGAGCGGTACCGTCCGCCGCATCAAGACCACCTTCCGCATGATCGGCACCAAACCCAAGTCGTTCGGGTGAGACCGCCGCGAGCCCGCCTCAATCTCCGCGCGCGGAGAGGGCGCCCCCTTCTCCCTCTCCCCGCCCAGCGGGGAGAGGGTCGGGGTGAGGGGCCGCAACACATTCCACCCTCAGACCAGCTTCTGCCCCTCACCCTAACCCTCTCCCCACTCCGCTACGCTGCATGGGGAGAGGGGACCAGTGCCCGCCGCAACCGTCCCTACGGCTTCGCGCCAGCGGTCGTGACGGCGGTTGCGCCGTAGTATTCGCGCGTCACCGTCCAGGCCGTGGCCCGTAGATAACGTGCCACCTCGGGATCGATGCCCGACGTGAACGTGCTCTCTTCCGCCGAACGCTGCGCGAGCGCCGCATAGATGGTGGCCGCCGCCAGATACGTCCCGATCAGCGAGGGATGGCGCTTGTCCGGCTGATAGAGGTTGAGATCGGGCCGCTCCGCAACGACGCGCGCAAACGCCAGTCCCGCAGGGATCACCAGCATCCGGTTCGCGTTGCCCTCGCGCGTGTAGGCGTCGGCGAGCGAAGCAGTCATCTCGGGACGGTCCTGATACGCCCACGACATGAACAGCACCGGCTCCATGTCGTGCTTGCGCGCAATCTCCGCGTTCTTCTTCGCGTACTCCTTGAACACCGCCGAGAGCTGCGGATGGATCGGGCACTGGCTGCAGTCCATCATCACGACGGTGTCGTAAAACTTGTTGCGCTTGTTGAAGACGATGTTGTTGTCCTTGTCGAACGTGTAGTAGCCGATGGCGTTGGGCCGCAGATAGAACTCGAGGTCGTGCCAGTCCATCCCCGAGCCGCCGATGGTCACCATCGTGCCGGCCAGCTTCACCGGCTCGGGCACCGCCTCGCCGAGGCGCAGGACGTAGGACGGCATGCCGTTGTTGAAGTAGAAGAAGCTGTTGCCGACGTACATGGTCGCCGCGGGCGAGCGGTTCACGGGTGCAGTAATCTCGGGCCGGGTCTGCGCGTCGGCCGGCGCGCCAGCGATAAGGCTACCAATCAAGGTCAGCAGAAAAATCAGTTTGCGCATGGCTCTCTCCCTGCGTGGAATAGCTGCCGGTGTTCGGTTCTCGATTATTCGCGATACTGCCACAGGACATCGCGGCTGCGACGTGCGCCGTCGAAAATCCGAGCAGGGCTGCCGGCAAAAGACTAGTGCGACGCGGACCACGCACGCCGGTCGCCGAGTTGGCAGAAACATCGGAGGCGTCGATAATTCGCCTACCGCTCGGCGAGCTGGCCGGGGCGCAGCTTGCGCGCGATCGCGTCGAGCACGCCGTTGACGAGGCGCGGCTCGTCGCCCTCGAAGAAAGCCTTCGCCACCTCGACGTACTCGCTGATGACGACGCGCGCCGGGATGTCCGCAAGCTCCATCAGCTCGAAGGTGCCGGCCCGCAGGATCGCGCGCACGGTGGAATCGACGCGCGTCAGGTGCCACCCTTCCGCAAGCTGCGTATCGACCATCGGATCAATCTCGCGCTGGCGCCGCACCACGCCCTTCAGCACGGCCGCGAAATGCTTGGGGTTCGCCTCTTCGAGATCGCTGCCGGCCTCCGCGCCCTCGTCCGTGTCCTCCAGCCGGTGGCTCTTGAAGTCCTCGATCACGTTCGCGAGGTCGGTCTGCGCGAGATCCATCTGGTAGAGCGCCTGCACAGCCTCGAGCCGCGCGCGGCTGCGCGACAGCTTCGGTTTCGGCGCCGGCTGCACGGGCTTGTCGGCGCTCATGCTTCGTCCTCGATAAAGGCGCGTTCGAGCGCGATCAGCGAGAGACACGCGCGCACAGCGCCGGCCCCCTTGCCTTCGCGGCCGCCGCGCGCGCGTTCCAGCGCCTGCGCCTCGTTCTCGACCGTGAGGATCGCATTGCCGAGCGGAATGCCGTGACGCACGGCAAGCTCCATCAGCCAGTGGTTGGCGTTGTCGCACACCGTTTCGTAGTGCGAGGTCTCGCCGCGGATCACGCAGCCCAGCGCCACGCAGCCGTCGAACCGCGCATTGGCCTCGTCGGAGCCGATCAGGTTGGCCTTCACGGCCTGGGCCAACGCCAGCGGGATCTCGAGCGCGCCGGGCACCTCGATGCGCTCGTAGCTGACACCGGCAGCCGCGAGTTCGGCCTCCGCGCCGGCCAGAAGCTCGGCCGCGATCTCTTCGTAGTAGCGCGACTCGATGAGAAGCACGCGCGCCCCGCGCAACCCCGCGAAGCTCTCGGCCTCGGCCGTGCGTTTCGATTTACCTGCCATGATCCCTCAATCGATCCTGCGCTGCCCCGCGATGCGCAGCCCGAACGCTTCGAGGCCCACATAGCGCGACGGCGGCGCATTGGACAGGAGAACCATGTCCTTGACGCCGAGATCCCTCAGGATCTGCGAGCCGACCCCGATCTCGACGAGGCGCCTTTCCTTGTCTGCCTTCGATTTCACGGCGCGCTTCGTCTCGGCGCTGCGCGCGATCCAGTCCGACACCGACTTCGGCTTCGGATCCCGGATCAGCACCACGACGCCGCGACCTTCCTTCGCCACCGCCTGCATGGAACGGGCGATCGGGCTGTCCGTCGCCGGCCGCCCGTCGAAGCCCGGAATGCCGAGGAGGTCGGAGAGCGCGTTGACCACGTGCACGCGCACCAGCACGGGTTCGGGCGTCGTGAGGTCGCCCTTCACGACGGCCACGTGTTCCACCGCATCGACCGGCGTCTCGTAGACGTGCATGTCGAAGGCGCCGCCGTTGATGCTCTCGACCTTCGCCGTCGCCGTCCGCTTCACCACGCGGTCGTTCGCGAGGCGGTAGCTGATCAGCTCCTCGATCGTGCCGATCTTCAGGTTGTGACGCTGCGCGAAGCCGACGAGATCGGGCATGCGCGCCATGGTGCCGTCGTCGTTCATGATCTCGCAGATCACGCCGGCAGGATATAGCCCCGCGAGGCGGGCAAGGTCGACGCTCGCTTCCGTATGCCCCGCGCGCACGAGCACACCGCCCTCGCGCGCGATCAGCGGAAACACATGGCCCGGCGAGACGATGTCGCTCGCGCCCTTGGTGGGATCGATCGCGGTGGCGATCGTGTGGGCGCGGTCGTGCGTCGAAATACCGGTGGCGATGCCCTCGCGGGCCTCGATCGACACCGTGAAGGCCGTGCGGTTGCGCGCCTCGTTCTGCCGCGCCATGGCTTCGAGCCGCAGCGTATCGGCGCGCTGCTGCGTGAGCGACAGGCAGATCAGGCCGCGGCCGTACTTGGCCATGAAGTTGATGGCCTCGGGCGTCGCCATCTGCGCCGCGATCACGAGATCGCCCTCGTTCTCCCGGTCCTCGGCATCGACGAGGATGATCATGCGGCCGTTGCGCAGGTCGTCGATGATGTCGCCGATGGGCGAAAGGAACCCCTTGCCCTCGGCGTAGGCGACGCGCTGCAGATTGTCGGTCACCGGCGCTGCTCCATGAGGCGCGCCACATAGCGCGCGAACAGATCGACTTCCAGGTTCACCCTGTCGCCCGGCTTTCTGTCGCCTAACGTGGTGTGGGTCAAGGTGTGCGGAATGATGTTGATGCCGAACGTGTTACCCGCGACCTCGTTCACCGTCAGCGAAATCCCGTCGAGCGCCACGGAGCCCTTGGAGGCGATGTAGGGGGCGATGTCGGCCGGCGCCTCGATCGTGAAGCGGCGGGAGTCGCCGTCGGGACGCATCGCCGCGACCGCGCCGACACCGTCGACATGGCCGGACACGATGTGCCCGCCGAGTTCATCGCCGGCCTTCAGCGCCCGTTCCAGGTTGATCCGGCGCCCGGGGTACCAGTCCCCCAGGATCGTCCGGCTCAAGCTCTCGTTCGAGACGTCGACCGAGAAGACGGCCCCGCGCTCCCCTTGCGCGACCTCCACGACCGTCAGGCAGCACCCGTCGCAGGCGATCGAAGCCCCCAGCGCAATGCCCGAAGGATCGAAACCGGACGCGATCCGGAAACGCCCGCCTGCGCGGTCGACCAGGCGCCCGACGTCGGTGATGATGCCTGTGAACATGGACGGAGCCTCTTGCCACTCGCGCAAGTCTAGGGTGCGTGCGCTAGTCGTTTGATTAGCCTTGCTGACTTCGTTTGGCGAGCCGCCATCGATGCGGCCAGGGCATGGCTGATCCCGACGCACCGATACTAGCACGGCCACCGCTGGCTGTAGAGCAGGCCCCGCGTCAGCGGGTATCGGTCAGCGAGCCTTGAAACTGCCGGAGGCCTGTGTCTAGCTGCGCCCGCCGGGAATCAACTGGAGCTCGAAAATGAAGAAAATGCTGATCATGGGCGCGGCAGCGCTCCTTCTGTCCGCCGGCATCGCCGATGCCGCGACCAAAAAGGCCGCTTCCAAGCCCCGCAGCGAGGCGTCGCTCGAGTGCTCGAAGCAGGCCAACGAGCAGGGCCTCAAGGGCAAGCCGCGCAAGGCGTTCCGCGCCAAGTGCATGAAGAACTACAAGAAGCCCAACTGATCAGGGCTTTCGGTCCCTGAATTCGAAGAGCCCGGCGGCCGGATCGGCAACCGGGCTTTTCTTTTGCGCCCCCTTGCGCAGCCCGCGTCCGCGGCCGGACACTCGTGACAAAGCGAGGAAGGGAGCGACCATGATCGACATCAAGGGCAAGATCGCGTGGGTGACGGGCGCCGGCACCGGGATCGGCGAAGCGGGCGCCCTGGCGCTCGCCCGCGAAGGTGCCGTCGTGGTCCTGACCGGACGCCGCAGGGAGCCCCTCGACAAGGTCGCCGCCGCGATTACCAAGGCCAGCGGCATCGCGCACGTGAAGCCCGCCGATCTCACCAAGGTCGCCGAGGTCAACGCCATCGCGCTCTGGATCAAGGAGACGCTCGGCCGCCTCGACATCCTCGTCAACAACGCCGGCCTGAACATCCCCGACCGCAGCTGGAGCCGTTTGACTCCCGAGGGCATCGACAAGGTCATCGGCGGCAACCTGTCGAGCGCGTTCTACGTCACGCACGCGGTTCTGCCGATGATGCGCGCGCAAGGCGGCGGCCTGCTGATCCACACGGCCTCCTGGGCCGGCCGCTTCGTGGGGCCGGTACCAGGCGGCGCCTACATTGCGGCCAAGCACGGCATGGTCGCCATGAGCCACAGCCTGAACCTAGAAGAATGCATGAACGGCATCCGCTCGACCGTTCTGTGCCCGGGCGAGGTCGCCACGCCGATCATGACCGAGCGCCCGATCCCCGAGACGCCCGAAAGCCTCGCCCGCATGGTGCAGCCCGAGGACATGGGCGAGATCATCGCCTTCGTGGCCAAGCAGCCGCCCCACGTCGTCATCAACGAGATGGTGATGAGCCCCACCCACAACCGCGGCTACATCAACCAAGTGAAGGCGCGCCAGGCCCAGGCCGCAGCGGCGGGCAAGGGCGCGATGTGACTGCCTCATATGCCCGGGCCTTCAAGACAGCAGAGGCCGAAACGGCTGCGCACCCGCGCCACGTCAGGACGAGATCAAGGCCTCGAGCTTATCGAAGGAACCTGTCCAGCCCATCGTCATGCCACCGCGCTGCTTGACGAATTCGGCGATCGCGGCGGCTGATGCATCCTGGGGTTCCCAGCGCAAGGCCACACGCGTGCGCTCGGCCGTTTCAGGAGTCAATTCCACCGTCGTCAGCATGGTTTGCGGCCAGTTTGCAAAGAACGGCGCCGTGATCACCTGCTCCTTCTCCTCGCAGAATTGTTGCGCGTAGACGATGCGGCTCGGCTTCTCGAGCGCGTGATAGGTCAGGCGGCCGTGCATCACGGCACCATTCGCCATCGTCATCGCATAGAACGACGTACCGCCGACGCGCATCTCCGCGCGCAGGAAGCGGAGACTCGCGCCCGTGGGCGGCAGCCACTGCGCGAGATGCTCAGGGTCGGTCCACATCTCGTAGACGCGCGCGACGGGCGCATCGAATGTGCGGGCGATGAAAAACTGCTCCTTGCCCGACAGCCGCTTGCCGAGATACTCGGCCAGCCGGTCCCAGGTCGATTCACCACCGGCCTTCTTGATGAAGCCGCGCATATCCTTGGCGATCTCGGGTGTCGCGAAGGCCATGCTCATGTCGAGCTGCGTGCGACCATTGCGTTCCGTGAAAAGCGCGGTGACGCGAAACAGCGGGGGCCGATCCTTGTGGCCACCGTGATCGTAGACCATCCGCTGCAAGGGCAAGACTTCGAGATACTGAGTTGTATTCTCGTAGTCGGTGCCGTCCGGCCCGTGCATGGTGTAGTGCCAGTGCCCGCCGGTGCGCAGGTCACGGCTATGGGTCGTCAGCGTGAAGCCGCGCGGTCCCCACCATTGCGCTACCTCTTCAGAGATGGTCCACGCATCCCAAACCGATTGCAGCGGTGCGTCGTACACGCGCGAGAGTGTAATGACGTTCGACTTATTTTTCTCGGCCATGGCGCGCTCCTTTGTGTTTTGATTTCAGGTAGGCGCCGAGCCGATCGAGCTGATCTTCCCACGCGCTTCGGTACTGCTCCATCCAGTCCACCGCTTCGCGCAGCGGCTCGCCGTTGAGCTGGCACGGACGCCACTGCGCCTTGCGCCCTTTGCTGATCAAGCCTGCGCTCTCGAGAACTTTGAGATGCTTGGTGATGGCCGGCAGGGTCATGTCATCGAGGAACGGCTCCGCCAGTTCCGACACGTTCGCTTCGCCCTCGGACAGTTTGGCGAGGATGGCGCGCCGCGTCGGATCGGCCAGAGCCGCAAAGGTGCGGCTGAGCGGGTCTCTCATGTCAGTTGACCGATCCGTTAATTAACCGATTGGTGTAATATAGGGTGCAGGTGATGGCCTGTCGAGCCCGAACAGACGATGGTCTCATCAAATGTTTCGCGTGACTGGGATCCGCGTCGGGTGGCTAGCCGGCGCTGCAACACGAGTGCCGTGTGCCACCGTCGAGCACGGACGTGCCGGCGCTTTGCCGCAGACAGTTGCGAAGACTGTCAGGCTCGGCGAGCGCCGGCGTAGCTGCGCGTCACGACGTCCGCGACACGCAACGCGCCAAGCCCAAAGGCGATCGCCTACCGCGGCAGGTCGGTGCGGCCCATCAGGAACTTGTCGATGGCGTGCGCGGCCTGCCGGCCCTCGCGGATCGCCCACACGACGAGGCTCTGCCCGCGGCGGATATCGCCGGCGGCAAACACCTTCTCGCGCGACTTGATGCGATAGTCGCGCTCCGTCGCATCGACGCCCTTGAAGCGGCCGCGCGCAACGACGGGCACCTCGAGTTCCTTCACGACGTCCGTCTCGACAGGGCCCGAGAAGCCCATGGCGAACAGCACGAGATCGGCGGGGAGTTCCCCCTCGCTGCCGGGTACCGGCTTCAAGCTGCCGTCGACGCGCGTATAGAGCAGCTTCTCGACCTTGCCGTCGGCCCCGGCAAAGCCCGTCGTCGAGATCGAGTACTCGACCTTGGCGCCTTCGGCCTGGCTCGAGGACACGCGCAGCTTGAGCGGCCAGTGCGGCCAGCTCATCGCCTTGTTCTCGCGCTCGGGCGGCATCGGCATGATTTCGAGCTGCGTGACCGACTTGGCGCCCTGCCGCAGCGAGGTGCCGATGCAGTCGCTGCCCGTATCACCGCCGCCGATGACGATGACGTTCTTGCCCTTGGCCGAGATCTCTTCGCCACCCTTCGCCGGCTCGCTCGACACGCGCCGGTTCTGCTGCGGCAGGAAATCCATGGCGAAGTGCAGGCCCTTCAGGTCGCGGCCCGGCGTCTTGGCGAAGAAGTCGAACGGCGTCTCCGAGCCGCCCGCGAGCAAGAGCGCGTCGTGCGTCTTCTCCAGCTCCAGCGCCGTCACATCCTTGCCGACGTGCACGTTGCAGTGGAACGTCACGCCCTCGGCCTCCATCTGCTTGACGCGCCGCTCGACGATGCCCTTCTCCATCTTGAAGTCGGGGATGCCGTAACGCAGCAGGCCGCCGGGATGCGCGTTCTTCTCGTAGACATGCACGTCATGTCCAACGCGCGCGAGCTGCTGCGCGGCCGCGAGACCCGCAGGCCCCGACCCGACGATCGCGATCTTCTTGCCCGTCTTGTGCGCGGGCACCTGGGGCACGACCCAGCCTTCCTCGAACCCCTTGTCGACGATCGCGCACTCGATCGTCTTGATGGTGACCGGCTTGTCGTCGATGTTGAGCGTGCAGGAGGCTTCGCACGGCGCCGGACACACGCGCCCCGTCATCTCGGGGAAGTTGTTCGTCGAATGCAGGTTGTCGAGCGCCTGCTTCCAGTGTCCGCGATAGACGAGGTCGTTCCAGTCCGGGATCTGGTTGTTCACCGGACATCCGTTGTGGCAGTAGGGAATGCCGCAATCCATGCAGCGCGAAGCCTGCGTCTTCACCTCGCCCGGCGCCAGCGGAACGACGAATTCCTTCCAGTGCTTCAACCGCTCTTCGACCGGCTTGTAATGCCGGTCCTTACGGTCGAACTCCATGAAGCCAGTGATCTTGCCCATTGTCGTCTACACTTCGAATGAGGCTGCGGTTCGGGGTGGTAGAGCGCGGGGCGAACCCCGCGCCGTCGTCTGAGGCGAGCGCTTCCGCCCGCGTCAGTTTTTGCTTCGGATCCCGATCTCGATTTTTTCGAGCGGGTTCTCCACCACCGCCTGGTGCTTGGCGATCTCGGCGAGCGCACGCCGGTACTCGACGGGCATCACCTTCTTGAACTTGGGCTGATAGGCGGCCCAGTTCTCCAGGATCAGCTTGGCTTTCGCCGAGTTCGTGTAGTGCGCGTGCCGGGCGATGAGCTGATGCAGTCGCTCGGCATCCTGTCGCGTCATGTCGCCCATGACGTCGACGAGACCCATGCTCTGCAGATCCCCGCCCTGGCCTTCGAGCCGGCGCATGACCTCTTCCTCGGCCTCGACGGGCGCGAGGTCGATCATGGAGAGGTTGCAGCGCTTCTCGAACGTGCCGTCCTCGTCGAGCACGTAGGCGATACCGCCCGACATGCCCGCCGCGAAGTTACGGCCCGTCGGCCCGAGCACGACCACCACGCCGCCGGTCATATATTCGCAGCCGTGATCGCCCGTGCCTTCCACCACCGCGATGGCGCCGGAGTTGCGCACCGCGAACCGCTCGCCCGCGATGCCGCGGAAGTACGCTTCGCCTGTGATGGCACCGTACAGCAGCGTGTTGCCGACGATGATGCTCTCCTCGGGCACGATGCCGGAGTTGGGGTCCGGCCGGACAATGATCTTGCCGCCCGACAGGCCCTTGCCGACGTAGTCGTTGCCCTCGCCGACGAGTTCGAGCGTCACGCCGTGCGCGGCCCAGGCGCCGAAGCTCTGCCCGGCCGTGCCCTTGAAGGTCAGCCAGATCGAGTCTTCCGGCAGGCCGGCGTGCCCATAGCGCTTGGCGATCTCGCCCGACAGCATGGTACCGGCGGTGCGATCGCGGTTGCAGATGGTGAACTCGGCCTTGACGCGCTTCTTGCTGTCGAGCGCTGGCATCGCCGTCTCGATCAGCTTGTTGTCGAGCACCTTGTCGAGGCCGTGGTCTTGGCGCTCGCAATGATGGATCGCGACGCCCGCCGGCACGTCGGGCTTGTAGAAGAGCTTCGAGAAGTCGAGCCCGCGCGCCTTCCAGTGGCCGACCGCCCGCTCCGTGTCGAGCACCTGGCTTTGGCCGATCATCTCGTCGAGCGTGCGGAAGCCGAGCGACGCCATGATCTCCCGCACCTCTTCCGCGACGAAGAAGAAGTAGTTGATCGCGGCCTCGGGCGTGCCCGTGAACTTCTTGCGCAGCACAGGATCCTGCGTGGCGACGCCCACGGGGCAGGTGTTGAGATGGCACTTGCGCATCATGATGCAGCCGAGCGCGATCAGCGGCGCCGTCGCGAAGCCGAACTCGTCGGCCCCCAGCAGCGCGCCGATGGCGACGTCACGACCCGTGCGCAAGCCGCCGTCGACCTGCACGGCGATCCGGCCGCGCAGGCGGTTGGCGACGAGCGTCTGGTGCGTTTCGGCAAGCCCGATCTCCCACGGCGATCCCGCGTGCTTGAGCGAGGTGAGCGGCGAAGCACCGGTGCCGCCCTCGAAGCCCGAAATCGTCACGTGATCGGCGCGCGCCTTGGCGACGCCCGCCGCAACCGTGCCGACGCCCACTTCGGAGACGAGCTTCACCGAGACCTGGGCCTTCGGGTTCACGTTCTTCAGGTCGAAGATGAGCTGCGCCAGGTCCTCGATCGAGTAGATGTCGTGATGCGGCGGCGGCGAGATGAGGCCGACGCCGGGTGTCGAATGGCGCACCTTGGCGATGGTCGCATCCACCTTATGGCCGGGCAACTGACCGCCTTCGCCAGGCTTCGCCCCCTGCGCCATCTTGATCTGCATCATGTCGGAGTTGGCGAGGTACTCCGCCGTCACGCCGAAGCGGCCCGACGCCACCTGCTTGATGGCCGAGCGCAGGCTGTCGCCGTTGGGCAGCGCCTTGAAGCGATCCGCCTCCTCGCCGCCTTCGCCGGTGTTCGACTTGCCGCCGATCCGGTTCATGGCGATGGCGAGCGTCGTATGCGCCTCGCGGCTGATGGAGCCGAAGCTCATGGCGCCCGTCGCGAACCGCTTCACGATGTTGGCGGCAGGCTCCACTTCCGAGAGCGGCACGGGCTTGCGGCCGAGCTCTTCCGCACTCTTGATGCGGAACAGCCCGCGCAGCGTCATCAGCTGCTCGTGCTGGTCGTTGATCTGCTGCGCGTAGGAGCGATACTTCTCCGGCAGGTTGCCGCGCACGGCGTGCTGCAGGTCGGCGACGACGCTCGGACGCCAAACGTGCGCCTCGCCCCGGATGCGGTAAGCATACTCGCCGCCGACATCGAGGTTGGTGGCGAGCGCCGGCACATCGCCGAACGCCTGCCGGTGCCGCTCCGCCGTCTCCCGCGCGATCTGGCGCAACCCGGCGCCTTCGACCTGCGTGTGCGTGCCCGTGAAGTACTTCTTCACGAACGACGACTTCAGGCCGACGGCGTCGAAGATCTGCGCGCCGCAATAGCTCTGGTAGGTCGAGATGCCCATCTTGGACATGACCTTCAGGATGCCCTTGTCGATCGCCTTGATGTAGCGCTTCTGCGCTTCCTTCAGCGTCAGCTTCTCGTCGAGCTCGGGCAGAAGCTGCTCGAGCGTCTCGAAGGCGAGATACGGGTTGATCGCTTCCGCGCCAAAGCCCGCGAGCGTGCAGAACTGGTGCACCTCGTGCGCCTCACCCGTCTCGACCACGAGACCCACGGACGTGCGCAGACCCTGCTTGATCAGGTGGTGATGCACCGCGCTCGTCGCCAGCAGCGACGGGATCGGGATGCGGTCGGGCCCCGTCCCGCGATCGGACAGGATGATGATGTTGTACTCACCCGAGCGCACAGCCTCTTCGGCCTCCGCGCACACGACGTCGACGGCTGCGGCCATGCCGATCGCGCCCTTGTCCGCCGGGTACGTGATGTCGACGGTCACGGACGAGAACTGGTTGTCCTTCACCGCGCCGATCTGGCGGATGCGTTCCAGATCCTCGTTCGTCAGGATCGGCTGGTACACCTCGAGCCGCTTCACCTTCGACATGCCTTCGAGGTCGAGCAGGTTCGGCCGCGGGCCGATGAACGACACGAGGCTCATGACGAGTTCCTCGCGGATCGAGTCGATCGGCGGGTTCGTCACCTGCGCGAAGTTCTGCTTGAAGTAGGTGTGCAAGAGCTTCGGCTTGTTGGACAGCACCGAGACCGGCGTGTCCGTGCCCATGGAGCCGACCGCCTCCTGCCCCGTGTGCGCCATCGGCGCCATCAGGAACTTCAGGCTCTCCTGCGTGTAGCCGAATGCCTGCTGCAGATCGAGCAGCGCGACGTTGCTCTTGTGCCGCGGCAGCTTCTTCGACAGCGGCAGGTCGCCGACCTGCACCTGCGTCGCCTTCAGCCATTGCTCGTAAGGGTAGCGCGAGGCGAGATCAGCCTTCACCTCGTCGTCCGAGATGATGCGGCCCTCTTCGAGGTCGATGAGCAGCATCTTGCCGGGCTGCAGGCGCCACTTCTTGGCGATGTTCTCCTCCTTCACCGGCAGCACGCCGGACTCGGAGGCCATGATCACCTTGTCGTCCTTGGTCACGAGATAGCGCGCCGGCCGCAAGCCGTTGCGGTCGAGCGTGGCGCCGATCTGGCGGCCGTCCGTGAAGGCCATGGAGGCGGGTCCGTCCCACGGCTCCATCAGGCAGGCGTGATACTCATAAAATGCGCGGCGCTTGGCATCCATCAGCGGGTTGCCGGCCCAGGCTTCCGGGATCAGCATCATGGCCGCGTGCACGAGGCTGTAGCCACCCATCACCAGGAATTCCAGCGCGTTGTCGAAGCACGCCGTGTCCGACTGGCCCTCATACGAGATAGGCCAGAGCTTGGAGATGTCGTTGCCGAACAGCGGCGAGGATACGCTCGCTTGCCGCGCCGCCATCCAGTTGACGTTGCCGCGCAGCGTGTTGATCTCGCCGTTGTGCGCGACCATGCGGTAGGGATGCGCGAGCTTCCACGACGGGAACGTGTTGGTCGAAAAGCGCTGATGCACCAGCGCCATCGACGACACGAGCCGCGGGTCCGACAGGTCCTTGTAGTAGGCGCGCACCTGGAACGATAGGAACATGCCCTTGTAGACGAGCGTGCGGCTCGACAGGCTCACCGTGTAGTGGCCGATGTCCTTGCCCTTGTAGGCGAAGTAGAGCGCGTTCGAGACGACCTTGCGGATGATGTAGAGCCGACGCTCGAACTCCTGCTGGTCCTTCATCGCCTTCGGCCGGCCGATGAAGATCTGCCGGTGCACGGGCTCCGTCGCCTTCACCATCTCCGACAGCGAGCTGTTGTCGACGGGCACCGAGCGCCAGCCGAGGAAGTCGAGACCTTCCTCGCGGATGATGCGCATCCACACGCGCTCGCAGTGCGCCCTGAGGCGCTCGTCCTGCGGCATGAAGAGCTGGCCCACGGCATAGAAGCCGGGCTTCGGCAGCTTGATCTTGAGGCTCGCGCATTCCTCGACCAGGAACTCGTGCGGGATCTGCACGAGAATGCCGGCACCGTCACCCGCAAGAGGATCCGCGCCCACGGCGCCGCGATGCTCGAGGTTCTCCAGGATCTCGAGGGCATCCGTGACGATGGCGTGCGTTTTTCGGCCCTTCAGGTCCGCGATGAAGCCGACGCCGCAGGCGTCGCGCTCGAGACGAGGGTCGAAAAGGCCTTGTGGCTCTTCGTCGTCGAAGACCACGTGGGGCTCTGCACTGGTCATGGCTTGGCCTCGATCGTCAAAGTCTTGAGCATCACGCCGGCGTATCGTCTACGCCAAGCGCATGCCACTCACGTGCATCGGCCGAGGTGAGTTTGCAGGCGCATCCACCCTGCCGCAGACGCACCTTGCAAAGTGCGACAGCAGTCACGATGGATTCGCGGTGCCCGAACGCCGCCGCTCCATGAGGCCGGCTCCCGATTATGTCCCGCGGTCTCGTCTCCCGATTCGGACGAGCAGGCGGGCTTGCGGGTGTGCACGGACCTGGCAGCTTCTCTCACCCCAGGGTACAGCGCCCGCGCGCACGCGCCGCCCTGCCGGAAAAAGCCAGGACGGGCGCAAGTAGGAGCTGTACGTAAAGGACAGCATAGCTGACCTAATTCGGACTGCAAGGATGAATCAGCGCGCCTGCGAGAAATTTTCGGCGTCGCCGACGGCGCACCTCGTTCCGTTCCTTGCTGCGTGGGAACGAACCGTGGCACGCGCCAATAGAGCGCTTGGCCTCCGCCCACATTCTTGATATTTGCAGTCAAGTTATAGTGGTCGTCGGGGATGGACCGGGAAGCAATTACAGGTAGAGGCAAAGCCACGCCGGACCGGAAGGAGCCCGGCCCGCGCTGCGTGAAGGTGAGCGACCTTCTCGCCGGCGAGCGCGAGGTGCTTCTCGAGCATGACGGACAGCTTTACCACCTCCGCCTGACGGCCAATGGCAAATTGATCCTGACCAAATGACCGCAGGACAAGGCGTACCGCCGCCAAAGGCATGACAAGCCATATGGAATTGGCTATCAATCAGGGACAGAGGCGGCGCCTTGCGCGCCCCGTTGGAGACGACCAGCGATGCGCCTGACCAAGTCCACAAGCCATGCCATCCGGATCCTGATCGACTGTGCACAGTCAGAAGGTCGGCTGATCAAGGTGGCGGAACTCTCCCAGCGGCTCGACATCACGCAGCAGAATGTCTTCAAGATCGTGAACATGCTCGCGCGTGCCGGCCTGATCGGTGCGACCCGCGGCCGCAACGGCGGCGTCCGTCTCGCGCGGCCCGCTTCTGACATCCGCATCGGCGACGTCGTGCGCGCGACGGAAGTCACCCATGTCGAGATCGAGGACGGCACCTCCGAGGACAACTCGGCCGCGAGCCGCGACGTCAACCGCGTGCTCGACAACGCGCTCGGCGCTTTCATCGAAGTGCTTGACCAGCATACCATTGCCGACATGGCGAAGGCCCAGCGCGCGCCCGCCGGCAGCGCGCGAAAGACGACGCAGGCACTGAAGATGCCCGCAGCAAACCCGCGGGGGCGACGCGTCGCAGAGGAGAACAGCCGCTGACGCGCCCGCTCAGCGCCGCTCTTTGTCCTCCACCTTAGAATTGGAGGAATTCTAAAGTGAAATCCGATACTTGACACTCGCTTCGCGTGCGTGACATTCGTTTGAACGTGGCCTTGTGGCCGCGCTTTTCCGATGTCGGGGCCTTGAACCCCTGCGATTGGAGACGGAGCATGCAAAGCGTCCCCACCGGTCTCGAACCCACCTCTTGCGCCCGCCGCGCGCGTTCCGCGAGCGCCAAGCCATGAGCGTGCGCACAACGCTGAGCAGCACCGATCGCGTCACCCCGATGGGCATTGACCTCGATCCCGCCGAGCGCCTGGTAGGCCTCGGCTTCCGTCTCTGGATGAACGGCTTCCGTACCGGTGACATCGGCTGCTGGGAACGCGCTTGGAAAGCCTATTCCGCGAGCCTTGGCCCGGCCTGCGCCAAGGGCGCCGTCACCGATCTCGCCTGCTGGGTCAAGGCGATTAGCCGGCATGCGCGCCGCGATCTCGAAACGCGCAGCATCGATTGTGAGACCTTCTGCCGGGATGAGTGCGTGGCGATCGCCATGATTGCGGCATGTCAACACGAGGCCTGCCCGGCCATGCGAGCCTGCGCTTTCTCCCTGCTCGGGTGCTCGATGATCGACGAGGTCGTCAGAGGGGCCGAGATGTTCGCAGCGACGATGCGGGGAGCCGACCAGGTTCTGCGTCCGTCATTCGCGAACGACGCCGTGCTGATGGCGATGCCCACGGCCTCGCCGGCTCTGCAATAGGGGACCGCGACACGTCATGATCGTCTGCTCCTGCACCCAGATCACCGACGCCGACATCGAGAAGGCGCTCGTGGAAATTCTGAGCCAGCCCAATGCGCCGCTGCCGACGCCCGGCATCGTCTACCGCCATCTCCAGGCGCGCATGGAATGCTGCGGCTGCGCCCCGCTTGCCGTCACCACCATCTACGAGAAGATCGACGAGCTCGCCCGCAAGGGTCTCGCCTGCCCCTACGCCTGCGCGTCGGCCCGCGGCCGCATCGAGAAGAGCGTCGAGAACAATCCTGTCCAGTCGCAGCGTCTGGCGGTGATCCGCAAGTTGCGCGGCATCGTCCAGGGTCATCTGGTCATGCAGGAAGCCATGGCTCTCGAGCCCGAGCGCAAGTAGCAGCCAATCCTTTGTGGGATCAGCGTTCTTCGCGCTCGCGCGCGGCGGCGCATAGGCTTATTGTGGGCGTCCGACCCGCCTTTTTTCACGCGAAGGATCTCCATAAATGAAAGGCAAGAAGGAAGTCATCGACGCGCTCAACGAGGCGTTGAAGCTCGAGCTCGGTGCCATCAACCAGTATTGGCTGCACTACCGGCTGCTCGACGACTGGGGCTTCACCAAGCTCGCCAAGAAGGAGCGCGCCGAATCGATCGAGGAAATGGAGCATGCGGACAAGCTCGTCAGCCGCATCATCTTCCTCGAAGGCTTCCCCAACATGCAGACCATCGCGCCGCTGATGATCGGCCAGAACCTCAAGGAGGTCCTGGAGAACGATCTGAAGGGCGAGTACATCGCGCAGGACTTCTACACCAAGGCCCGCGACATCTGCCGCCAGGCGGACGATCTCGTGTCGATGGCGCTGTTCGAGGAATTGGTGAAGGACGAGGAAGGCCACATCGACTTCCTGGAAACCCAGCTCGACCTGCTCGGCAAGATCGGCGAGCAGAACTACGGCCAGCTCAACGCCGACTCCGCCAACGAAGCCGAAGGCCACGACTGAGCAATTCGGCACGCGTCGGCGCCGCGCGCCTGCGCTCTCACTGTCATCCCTGACGGCGCGTCAGCGCCGATCAGGGACCCAGGGGCCACTACGCCGCCCGCCGCCCTAATCCTCACACCACATGCGCAGCAAATTGGCCGTGCAGCGGGCGAGCATATCCGCCTCCGCCGTCTTGCCGTCGCGCTCGAAGAGCCGCCGCCGCGCCGTCTCCAGGTCGAACAGCAATTCCCGCTGCGCCGCGTCCCGCACCGTGCTGCGCACCCAGCCGACCGCCGCCTCCCGGACGCCGCGTGTGACCGGCGCCACCCGGTGCAGCAGCGTCGCCGGATAGACGAACACGCTGCCCGCCGCGAGCTTGATCGCCTCCTCGCCGAGCGTTGTATCGAGCACCAGCTCGCCCCCCTCGTAGCTCTCCGGATCCGACAGGAACAGCGTGAACGACACGTCGCTGCGCCGCCCATCGAGCATAGCGTCGTCCACATGCAGGCCGTAGGCGTGCCCCGTCTCGTAGCGCGAGAACAGCGGCCCGATGATCGACTTCGGCCGCGTTGAGAGCATGAACGTGGTGTTCGCGCGCAGCCGTTCTTCGACGAGCCCAGCAATCTCCGTCAGGGCCTCGTCGCGCACCGCCTGCAGGTTGTCCTTGACGAGGCGCGCCGCCCATCCGGCCGTCGTCTTGCCGTCGACGAAATGCGCCCGCTCCAGGGCCGCCCGGACCACGCCGAGGTCGTCGGCAGACAGAATGTCGGCAATGGCGAGCAGCACGGCGAAGCCCCGTCCCAAAAGCTTGCGCGGAGCGGCATCATTGCCGTTTATGCGCGCCTGATTTGAAGCATAATGCGCCGCGACGCGGCAAGGCGAGGGGCCGCAGCGGAGGGGAACACATGGCGAGGCTCAGCAGCAAGATTTGGATCGGCATCGGTGCCGTGAGCATCGCCGCCGCGGGTCTCCCTGGAAAATCGGCCGCGCAGCACGCCCATACCGACAAGAATGCGGCCCCGGCTGCTGCGGAGGCTCCGACCAAAGCCGCCCCCGACGCCACGAACACGCCGAGCGAAGGCGGCGAAAGCTACCTGACCGACGGTGGACCCAAGGATACGCGCATCCGCTTCTATCGCGACGTCGAACTCGTGCGCGGCCATCTTGTCGTGGGCCGCGAGCTTGTTGCGCTGGGGCAGTGGGACGAAGCCCTGCCCCACTTCCTGCACCCAACGGAGGAGCTCTATGACGGGCTCGAGAAGTACATCAAGCTGCACAACCTGCAGCCCTTCAAGCGCGAGCTGCTGGCGCTGGCCCAGGCGGTGAAGGCGCAGAAGCAGGGCGCCGCGGACCAAGCCTACAAGGTGCTGGAGCCGAAGCTCGACGCCGCCATCGCCGCGGTGAAGAAGTTCATGTCTCCGCCGGCGGGCTACATCATCAAGACGGCTGCCGAGCTGCTCAAGGTCGCGCAGAGCGAGTATGCGACGTCGATCGAGAACGGTCGCTTCGTCAAGCCGGTCGAATACCAGGACGGGCGCGGCTTCATGCAGCGCGCCGAAGCGCTCATCGCCCAGTCCGCCCCTCTGCTGAAAGCGAAAGACCCTTCGGCCCTGGCGCGCGTCGAGCAGAAATTCGCGGAAGCGAAGAAGGCCTGGCCCGGCCCCACGCCACCCGACGCGCCGATCATCCAACCCGGCGCCCTCTCCGCCCTCGTCTCCGACATCGAGCTGCACGTCTCCCGGTTCTGACGGATGCGCGCCCGCCTCCACGGCCTCCCCGCTGTCATCCTCGGGCTTGTCCCGAGGATCCAGCCCTCCGCAAGCGCCGGTCCCAGCGGCAGGCTGGATGGCCGGGACAAGCCCGGCCATGACAAAACCGGTGGGCGTCCTCGGCTGCTGCCTCTCCACTTGCTTTCCCGGAAGCCGCGCGAAAGCGCGGCTATCCGGGATCTTTCCCCGTCGAAGTCAGCCCCGAGCGGGAAAGAGCCCGGCTCTCGCTCCGCTCGGCCGGGAACGCAAAACGACGGGACTGGAACCTCCATCGCGCGCCGCCTCTCCACGGTCATCCTCGGGCTCGTCCCTAGGATCCAGCCCTCCGCGAGCGCCGAGCTCAGCGGAACGCTGGATGGCCGGGACAAGCCCGGCCATGACACGAAGGGGTTGCCCAGACGTTGGATCGCACCTGCGAGCCTCGGCACATTCATTCTCGCTGCGACTCTGGGCTTCCTTGGCGCAGTTATCCTCGCAGGCACAACGGGCGCGAACGGCCAGAAGCCCGATCGCGCGCAGCGTCTCGCGGCCCTGAAAGCCGCGTTCGCCCGTCCCGACTTCGTGCCCCACCCCAAGGACAACCCGCCGACGCCCGAGAAGATCGCCCTCGGCAAGCGCATCTTCGAGGCCCCGCAGCTCTCTGCGAACGGCCGCATCTCCTGCGCCTCCTGCCATGACGCCAAGCTCTCCTTCACGGACGGCGAAAGCCTCGGCAAGGGCGTGACGGGCAAGCGCCTCGGCCGGCAC
Source organism: Hyphomicrobiales bacterium (assembly GCA_003963125.1). GTDB lineage: Bacteria > Pseudomonadota > Alphaproteobacteria > Rhizobiales > Hyphomicrobiaceae > AWTP1-13. The sequence goes on along the minus strand of RXJK01000128.1, from coordinate 12,606 downwards.
ACGCCGACGCTCTGGAACACCGCCTTCAGCCCGCTGCAGTTCTGGGACGGCCGCGCGACGAGCCTCGAGGACCAGGCGAAGTTCCCCGTGGCCCACCCAGACGAGATGGGGGCCTCCCTCGAGATCGGCGCGGAAAAGCTCTCCAAGATCGAGAGCTACCGCACCGCCTTCGCGCAAGCCTTCCCCAAGGTGCCCGCGATCACGGCCAAGACGATGGCGCAGGCCATCGCCGCCTACGAACGCACGCTCATCTCGCCGCCCACACGCTTCGACAAATGGGTCGCCGGCGACGCCGCGGCACTCACCGAGGCCGAGGTGCGCGGCTTCGAGATCTTCACCGGCAAGGCCCGCTGCATCGCCTGCCACACCGGTTCCGCCTTCACCGACCACGGCTTCTACGACATTGGCCTGCCGACGGACGACGAGGGCCGCGGCAAGATCATCGGCCTCGCCTCGACACGCTTCGCCTTCAAGACGCCGACGCTGCGCGAACTGGCCTGGACAGCGCCCTACATGCACGACGGTTCGAAGGCGACGCTCGAAGACGTGATCCGCCACTACGAGGGCGGCGGCGTGCGACGGCCCAGTGTCAGCCAGGATATGCCGCGCAACATCGATCTCTCGGACCAGGAGCGCGCCGATCTCCTCGCCTTCCTCGATACGCTATCGAGCGAGCAGCCACCGCAGCCCTCGGCCGAACCTTGGGTCACGGCATCGGCGGGCGCCACGGCGTCCCTGCCAGCCACCGTCGTCAACACCGTCCGCCAGGCCGAGAAGAAGTTTGCGCCGCTCCACGTCGCGATCGGCCTCGGCGAAACGCTGACCGTACTCAACGACGACACACGCACCCACAACGTGCGCATCTTCGATCCGCGCTTCGACTTCAATTCCGGCGCGCAGGAGCCGAACCAGTCGGTGACGATCCGCTTCCCCGAAGCAGGGACCTACGACGCCTTCTGCGGCATCCACCCCACCATGCGCCTGACGATCGATGTGAAATAGCGCCTGCACTGTACCTGCTCGCTGGCACTTCCCTCTCGGCCGCGTTCCCGGAAATCGCGCGAGCGCGATGGTCCGGGACCTTGCCGCAAAGGAAACTCAACGCCCCGTCGCCACGGCAATAGCTTGCCGCGTCTCGGCGACGTCGTGCACGCGCACGATCTGCACGCCCTGCGCGACGCCATTGAGCACCGCGGCCAGCGATCCCGCCAGCCGGGTCTGGGGATCGGCCCCGGTCAGGCGCTTCATGAGATTGGCAATGAAGCTCTTGCGGGAGGCCCCGAGCAGCACCGCGGTGCCGAGCCCATGCAGGATCGACAGCGATCGCAGCAGTTCCAGATTGTGGTTGATGGTCTTGCCGAAGCCGATCCCGGGATCGACGATGATGCGCTCGCGCGGGATGCCCGCCGCTTCGCACACCGCGATGCGACCCGCCAGATAGTCCGTCACGTCGAGCACGACATCGTCGTACGTCGGGGCCGCCTGCATCGTGCGCGGATCGTCGCCCAGCATATGCATGAGCACCACGGGCAGGCCCGATCGCGCCACCACCTCCAGGCTCAGCGGATCATGCGCGAGCGCCGACACGTCGTTGACGAGATGCACGCCGGCCTCGATCGCGCGCCGCATGACGAGGCTGTTGCGCGTGTCGATAGACAGGCGGGCCGTCGTGCGTCTCTTGAGGCCTTCGATCACCGGTAGCACGCGGTCGCATTCTTCCTCCGGCGTCGTCGGCGCGGCGCCGGGCCGCGTGGACTCGCCGCCGATGTCGAGGATCTCCGCGCCTTCCGCCGCAAGCTGCAGCCCGTGCGCAATCGCTTTCTCGGTATCGAAGAACTGCCCGCCGTCCGAGAAACTGTCCGGCGTCACGTTGACGATCCCCATGATCCGCGTGCGATCCAGAGTGAGACCGGCAATGTCACCGCGCGCGGTCGCGAGCAGCGCCCGCAACTCCGCAATCTCGGGCTCCGTCCGCGCCGCGAGCTCTTGCGCCGTCACGACCTCCCGCGAGATGACGCCATCGCGCCGCTCGATGAGCTCGGCGGCGCAGAAGCCTGTCTCACCACGGCCGACGAAAATGGCTTCGCCAGCCGCGGCCTTCCCCATCCCCGGCGGCAGCGGACCGATCGGCCTAATGTAGTGGCTGGACATGCTTCGCCTCTTCGCACACGCCGCGTTCTATAGCGGCAGGCCCGACCAAAACAAAGCCCGCCTCCGGAAAGAGGCGGGCTCGAATGGTGCTTCCAGCTTCGTAGGGCCGCACCCGAAGGCGCGGAGAACCCTAGGGCTCCGCCGTGCGGATGCCGGCCGGGCCGCCCTTGGTCTTGATCGAACCCACCTTCTGCAGCGAATTGCCCGTCCCGCCGGAGAAGCGGACGACGGAGATTTCCTCTTCCACCATGCACTGCAAGAGAAGCGTACGGTTGTCGCTCCTCCAGGCAATGCCCTGGCACCAGCGCCCCGCCGCGACCTCTCCCGACTTCGTCAACTGCGTGCCGTTGCGCGCCCACACTTGCAGCTTCGCCGCCGCATTGAAGAACGGTGATTTCGCCGCGAGATTGCTTCCGTTGTTGACGATCACGGCGACGTATTTGCCGTCCGGCGAAACCTTGAGGCTCTCGGGCGTCATCCCCACGCTCACGGTGTTAACGACCCGCGGCGGCTGCGCCTTCAGGTCGATGACGCTCATGGTGTCGGCGTCGCCGTTCGTGGCCCCGACGTTCGCCACTACCGCGACCTCGCCCGTCTTGACGATATCGATCGGATAGGGCCGCAGGCCGGCCGTCATGAAGCGGTCCGTCACCGTCACGGCGCTACCGTCGATGGCGAGGACGACGATCTTGTTGTCGCTGTCGAGCGTCACGAGCGCGGTCTTGCCGTCGGGGGTGATGGCGACGCCGCTCGGGCCCGACTTCTCGCCGCCGACCGTCACCTTGCCCGTCACCGTCACCGTCTTGCCGGCGATGGAGAGGATCGAAACCGTGCCTTCGTTGCGGTTGGCGACGAGCCCGAGCGTCCCCGCCTTGTTGAGCGCGATGCTGGCAGCACCCTTCCCCACCTGCAGGGTCGCGATCACCTTCGGCACCGGCGGCGGATCGTTCTTGCCGAGGCCGACCGCGGTCTTGAGGCGTCCGGTGAGAGTTGGCGTCAGGGGCGTGAGGTCGATCACCGTCAGGCGGTCGTCGGGAACGGTCTTGGTCGGATCGGCCGGATCCACCTTCATGTTCGACGCGACGAGCGCGATCTCTTGCTTCGGCGTAAGGGCGACGTTGAACGGAGGTCCGACCACGCTGTTGGGAATATCCGTGAGTTCCGCAAGCACTTTTGGCGGATTGGCTCCGAGATCGATGATGGACACCGTGTCCGGCGTCCCGGCCTTCACGACTTCCACCTTGCCGTCGTTGAGTTTCACCTTGCCGTCGTTTGCCGAAACGGCCATCTCGGCCAGCGCGACGCCTGCAGTCGCCATCAGCGCAACGGCGGCCGTCGCGGCGAGATACATTCCTGATCTCATTATTCCTTCCTCCCGAGCTTTTTTCGCTGCCGAAGCCGCCCATGCAGGGTGGTAGCACCTTCAACCTGACACAGACAGCTGGCATGGATTGGGCGGACGAAAAAAGCTGCCTTGCGCCCCTGGGTGCACACGGTCCCCGGTGACCACCGCGAGTTGCTGTGCTATGAGATCGGCACAGGATTTCCCAGTTGCCGGAGTAGCCTAGCAATGTTCACCAAGAAGTCTGACAAGGACAGTGGCATGATCGATCCTGGCCGGCTTGGGATGCCCTCCTTGAAGCCCGGCACGCCGGCGGCTCCTCCGAACCTTCCGAACGGCAGGGTGGCGGCATCGCCATCCCGCTCGGGATCGCCGTCCGTGATCGGATCGGACCTGACGATCGTCGGCAACCTGGAATCCAAGGGCGAAGTTCAGATCGACGGCGATCTGCAGGGAGATGTCCACGCCGCCCGCATCGTCATTGGCGAGCGTGCCCGCATCACCGGCTCGCTTCTGGCCGAGGACATTGTCATCCGCGGCACCGTGCAGGGCTCGATCCGCGGCAACAGCGTGACCTTCCAGTCCACCAGCCACATCGAGGGCGACGTCTACCACAAGTCGCTCGCCATCGAGCAGGGCGCGTACTTCGAGGGCAAGTCCCGCCGCTCGGACGATCCCATGTCCGTGCCGCGCACCAACGGCAGCGTCCCGCCCCCGCAACAGTGAACACACGCCGCGCACGGTCATCGTCCCGTAGCGACCGGTCCCGAGCTGACTAATGGCAGGCCTTCCGCCCTTCGCGCGCGCTCTCCAACGTGCGCGTCGATCGATTGCGCGACGGTTCAAGGCAGGTCCGCCTCTCGAAACAGTGGCGATCGGGCCCGGCCTTCTGAGCTTCAACCCGGAGCACAGCCTCTATACGAGGGCCTACTACCTCTATTGCGCGCACCTGCTTCGGGAGGCGATGGCCGAGCGGGCTCCCCGCGTACATGCTGTCGTGGGCGAGTACCCGGTAAAATCCGCCGGGCTTCCGATCTTTCGCGTCGCCATCCAGATCGAGCATACGCTCGTCAAACCCGGCGGCAGGGATGCCTCCGGCGCGCCATCATCTCCCGTGAACGAATACCTGGTGCGGCTCGACCGTCGCACGC
>RXJK01000128.1:0-7912 GCA_003963125.1 Hyphomicrobiales bacterium | reverse complement strand
AGGCGCGGACGCGATCATCGAGTACAGCGCACCGAACCTGGAGCACGTATCGAGTTCAGGACTTTTTCCTGCCATCGCCGCCAAGACACGGCTGATAGCCCCCCTGCTTGGCGATAGTGCCGTCGATCGCGGGCAGCACGATCGCGACCTCGGGACCATCACGCTGTTCGGCAATCCCGATGAGCCGCGGCGCAAGGCGTTCTTACATTCGCTCCACGCGAACGGCATCGCGGTCCAGAACGTCATGGGGGTCTACGAGGATGTGGAGAAGGTCTATCGGCGCGCGAAGATCCTCATCAACATCCGCCAGACCGATCACCACCACACGCTCGAGGAATTGCGCGTCCTGCCGGCGCTCTTGGGCGGCGTCGTCGTCGTGAGCGAAGACGCACCGTTGAGGGACCGGTGCGGATACGACGGGCACATCGTCTGGGGCCGCCTCGCCGACCTGCCGGGCATCGTCCGCGACGTCGAAAGCAACTATGCCGCGTACCGTGCCCGAATTTTCGATGCTCGGCTGGAGCGTGCTCTCCATGCGATCGATGCCTCGAATCGCGCGTCCGCCCGCAGCATCGTCGACATGATGTCGTCCCATACCGAGCGAAAGCAGCGGCTCCTCTGACGTCAATTGACGCAAAAGGGCCGGCGATCAGCGTCGCCGGCCCCAATTTATGACATCGGTCGCGGGAGACGTGCCGCTACTGCGGCTTCTTCGCCTCTTCCAGCGCCTTCTCGGCAGCAGCCTTGGCCGCTTCCGCCTGCTTGGCGCTGGCTTCCGCCGCCGCCTTGTCGGCCTGTAATTTCTTCGCGTCGCTCTCCGCCTTTTCCTTCTCGGTCACGGCCTGCTTCAGGTGGCCGAGGGCCGACGTCAGGTCGCCTTTCGCCTTGCCGAGCTCGCTGTCCTTGTCGTTCAGCGACTTCTTCAGCGCACCCGCCTCCTCCCGCACCTTGGCGAGCACTTTTCCGGCGTCGTCCGCGATCGTGTAATAGTAGCCGCCGCCCGCCACGGCCCCGATCGCGAGCCCGACGATCAATCCGATGATGAACCTCAGCATGTGACCCTCCATCTGCCTCAGTGCAATTGTGCCGAGTCGTATAGCAGAATGCGGTATTGCCCCTTTGCAGCATGCATGTGACGTGCCGCAGCCTGTGGGTCCCGCCCCCTCCCCATCGCCCTGCGTTTCCGCTAGAACCAGCGCAAATCACTGAACCGTCATAAGAAAGGAGCGCCCCATGCGCGCCGAAGCCGAAAAGCTTGCCGAGAACATCCGCCAGTCGCTGGCCCTGCTCCGGAGGCATCTTTGACTGGGATACTGCAGCTAAGAGACTGGCAGAGCTAAACAAAAAGGCAGAGGATCCGAACCTCTGGAACGACCAGGCCGCCGCCCAGAAGGTCATGCGCGAACGCATGAGCCTGGACAAGGCCATCTCCGGCTATACGCGCCTGCAGCGCGATCTCGACGACGCCATCACGCTCATCGAACTGGGCGAGGCCGAAGGCGACGAGGGCTCCATCTCCGAGGGCGAGGGCATCCTGCGCAGCCTGGAGGAGACCGCGCGCCGCCAGGAAGTCGAGGCGCTGCTTTCCGGCGAGGCCGACGGCAACGACACCTACCTCGAAGTGCACGCCGGTGCCGGCGGCACGGAGAGCCAGGACTGGGCCGAGATGCTCACGCGCATGTACATCCGCTGGGCGGAGAAGCGCGGCTACAAGGTCTCGATGGTGGAAGCGAGCGCCGGCGAAGAGGCGGGCCTCAAGTCGGCGACGCTGCTCATCAAGGGAGAGAACGCCTACGGCTGGCTCAAGACCGAGTCGGGCGTGCACCGGCTCGTGCGCATCTCGCCCTTCGACAGCAACGCCCGCCGCCACACCTCGTTTTCGAGCGTCTGGGTGTTCCCGGTCATCGACGACAACATCGAGATCGAGATCCGCGAGAGCGACTGCCGCATCGACACCTACCGGGCCTCCGGCGCCGGCGGCCAGCACGTCAACACGACGGACTCGGCCGTACGCATCACCCACGCCCCCACGGGGATCGTGGTCGCGAGCCAGCAGGAACGGTCGCAGATCAAGAACCGGGCGATCGCCTGGGCCATGCTCAAGTCGCGCCTTTACGAACTCGAGCTCAAGAAGCGCGAGGAGAAGGCCAACGCCGAGGCCGCCAGCAAGACCGAGATCGGCTGGGGCCACCAGATCCGCTCCTACGTGCTGCAGCCCTATCAGCTCGTGAAGGACCTGCGCACCGGCACCACCAGCACCGACCCCAAAGCCGTGCTCGACGGCGCGCTCGACGATTTCCTCGAAACGTCGCTCGCCCACCGCATGACCGGCGCCGACGCCATCACCGTCGAGGATCTGGATTAGTCACACCGCGATGCGCGCTTTGCTCCCCCTCTCCCCGCAAGGCGGGGAGAGGGTCGGGGTGAGGGGCAGCCGCTTGCTGCACCCGAAGAAATGCCTGACATTGGAAGACCTCAATACCTTGGGCACGTCAGGCTGCCCCTCACCCTAACCCTCTCCCCGTTCCGCTGCGCTACACGGGGAGAGGGAATATCGACAGGACCAGTTTCATGAGCCGCGTTCCGCTTCTTCCCTCCACGGGCCTCGAGCCGCGCTACGCCGAGACCTACGAAAAGTTCGTCGAGAGCTACGGCCCGTTCCGCAACCAGGCGGCCGTCCTGGCGCACGTGCCGCCCGCGCTCGATCATCTCTCCAACCTGCTGATGGAGCTGAAGGCCCGCGGCGCCATCAAGTGGCGCTACATCGAGCTCGCCATCGTCGTCGTCTCGAAGCTCAACGAGTGCGAATACTGCGTCAGCCACCACAAGCCCAAACTCAAGGTCGAAGGCCTCTCCGACGAGGCCATCGCCAGCCTGCCCGCCACCGATCACCCGGAGTTCGACGAGATCGACCGCGCGGTGATCGACTATTCCGTGCGCGTGACCAACACGCCGGGCCGCATCCGCGATGCCGTATTCGACAACCTGCGCCGTTTCTTCACCGAGAGCCAGATCGTGGAGCTAACCCTGCGCATCGCGCTGTGCGGCGCCTACAACCGCCTCTCTGAAGCGCTCCAGATCGACAACGAACTCGAAGAGCACGCCGTCAAGCCGGCGGCCGAATAACCACCGCCTGTCATCCTCGGGCGTGTACCGAGGATCCACCGCGAACCGGCTCCGAGCGGGCATTTGCTCTCCGCCGCCCATCACGGACCCTTTCAGGAACCGCTACCGTGGCGATCGAGATCGTCCCCATTCGCGAGGAGCACATCGAGGGCTTCCGGGCCGCGCTCGACACCGTGGCGCGCGAAAAGCGCTACCTCGCGTTTCTCGAAGCGCCTCCACTCGACAGCACGCGCCAGTTCGTGTCGGGCGCGCTCGCGGGCAAGTTCATCCAGCACGTGGCCCTTGACGCCGGGCAGGTCGTCGGCTGGTGCGATGTCATTCCCCGCGAGCGCGACACCATGCGGCACGCGGGCGTGCTCGGCATCGGCATCCTGCCCGAGCATCGCAACCGGGGCCTGGGGGAACGGCTGATCCGTTCGGTTATCGAGGCCTCCCGCGCGCGGAGCCTCGTGCGCATCGCCTTGCATGTCCGCACGGACAATGCCCGCGCCATCCGGCTCTACGAGCGTTTGGGCTTTCGCCACGAAGGCCTTTATCGCCGCGACCTCAAAATCGACGGCATCTATTACGACTCGCTCGCCATGGCTCTTATGCTCGATGAACCGTCGGGGCCCAGGGCATGACGACCACCCTCTCCGTCGTCGCGACGCCGGGCTTTGCCGACTACGCCCTCCTCGACAGCGGCGCCGGCCGCAAGCTCGAACGCTTCGGCAAGTTCGTGGTCGACCGGCCGGAGCCCCAGGCCATGTGGCAGCAGGCCATGGAGCCGGGCGTATGGCTGCGCTCCAACGCGCAGTTCAAGGCCAACAAGGGCGAGGACGACGACGACGGCGGCCGCTGGCGCTTCGACAAGCCGCTGCCGGAGACGTGGCCGATCGAGGTGCTGGGTGCGACCATCCTGTGCCGCCTCACCAACTTCCGGCATCTCGGCATCTTCCCCGAGCAACTGCCCCATTGGCAGTGGATGGTCGATCGCATCAAGGACGTGCGCGGCGAGAAGCCCCGCGTCCTGAACCTCTTCGCCTACACGGGCGCTGCGTCGCTCATCGCTGCGCGCGCCGGCGCTGAGGTCACACATCTCGACGCCTCGAAGAAAGCCATCGGCTGGGCCAAGCAGAACCAGGCGGCCTCGAAGATGGGCGAGGCGCCCGTGCGCTGGATCCTCGACGACGCACGCAAGTTCGTGGCACGCGAGGCGCGCCGCGGTCGCACCTATCATGTCATTCTCGTCGATCCGCCGAAGTTCGGCCGCGGCCCCGACAACGAGGTGTGGGACGTGTTTCGCGATCTGGCGCCTCTTCTGATCGATTGCGCCAAGCTGCTGGCGCCGGGCCAGGCCTCTCTCGTGCTGACTACGTATGCGATCCGCGCCTCGGCGCTGGCGACGCACGCCCTCGTCGCCGATTGCATCGATCGCCCGGCCCGCATCGAAAGCGGCGAACTCGCCGTGATCGAACAGAGCGGCAAGCGGCTGCTGCCGACCTCCATGTTCACCCGCTGGCAGGCCACCGATGTCTAGGCCCGACCCGACGCCGAAGGCCATCACCAGCCTGCAGAACGAGCGCGTGAAGCTGATCCGCTCGCTGGAAATGCGCAAGGTCCGCCGCGAGACGGGCCTTTTCATCGCCGAGGGGGCTTCGGTGCTGATGATGGCGCGGGACGCCGGATGGTCGCCGAAGATGCTGGCGTTCCTGGCGGGCTCCGCCGCCGGCGGCGTCACCAAAGATCTCGTGCGCTGGGCCATGAAGGCCGACGCCGAGTGCCTCGAAGTGTCCGAGGCCGTGCTCGGCAAGATCGCGGCGAAGGACAACCCGCAATCCGTGATCGGCGTCTTCGAACAGCGCTGGCAGAACCCGCCCGCGGCGACCGATCGCGCGGAGACGCTGTGGGTCGCCCTCGAAGCCATCCGCGATCCCGGTAACCTCGGCACCATCATCCGCACGACGGATGCGGTCGGCGCCAGCGGCGTCCTGCTCGTCGGCCAGACGGTCGATCCCTATTCGCGCGAGGCCGTGCGCGCCAGCATGGGCTCCGTCTTCAGCGTCCCGCTTGCGCGCCTCGAGCCGCCGGCCTTCCTTGATCTCGCGCGACGCTGGAAAGGCGCCGTCGTCGGCACGCATCTCGATGCACGCACGGATTTCCGCAAACAAACCTTCACGCAGCCGACGTTGCTCGTCATGGGCAGCGAAGGCCCCGGGTTATCCGACACGCTGAAGGGCGCCTGCACCGACCTCGTGAAGATCCCCATGGCCGGCAAGCTCGACAGCCTCAATCTCGCCGTCGCCACCGCGCTGATCCTCTACGAGGCCCGCCGCACCCGTCTTACGCTTTGAGACCGCGCTAGCGCAGGGCCCACTTGATCGCCAGCGAGACGAGCCCAACGCTCGCAACGCCCGCCAGCCACAGGCCCGCGAACCACAGCAACCGCGCCCCGAGCGTCGGCGCCCGCCCGTCTTCCATCCGCTCAGGCATCAATGATACCCCGCATCGGGATCGACCTTGCCGCGAAACACCCAGTAGGAAAGCGCCGTGTAGCCGAGGATCATCGGCACCAGAACCAGCGCGCCAACGATCAGGAACTCCAGGCTCGCCGTCGGCGCCGCCGCATCCCAGATGCTGAGCTTCGGCGGCACGATGTAGGGATAGAAGCTGATGCCGAGGCCGATATAGGACAGGACGAACAGCCCGTTAGCCGCAACGAACGGCAGCGCGTCCCATTCCTGCTTCAGGCTCCAGAACAGCACCATCGCGGCAGCCGCGACGAGCAGCGGCACGGGCGCCGTATAGATGATCGCCGGCCATGCGAACCAGCGCTGCATGTAGACGCGGTCGAGGAACGGCGTGGCGAGGCTGACGATGCCGATCAGCACCAGCGTGCCGATGGCCGCGAACCACGCCAGACGGTGCGCCTCCCGCTGCACCTCGCCGCTGGTCTTCATGACGAGCCACGTGGCCCCGAGCAGCGCGTAGCCGACGACGAGCGCCACCCCGGTCAGCACGCTGAAGGGCGTGAGCCAGTCCCACCATCCCCCGGCATAGGCGCGATTGGCGACGGGTATGCCCTGGACGAGCGCCCCGAGCGCCACGCCCTGCGCAAAGGCCGCCAGCGTCGATCCCGTCGCGAAGCCGAAATCCCAAAGCTCCTGGTTGTTCTGGCTCCGCCAGCGGAATTCGAAGGCCACGCCTCGGAACACGAGGCCCAGCAGCATGACGATGAGCGGCGCATAGAGCGCCGGCAGCACCACGGCATAGGCCAGCGGAAACGCCGCGAGCAGCCCGCCGCCACCGAGCACAAGCCACGTCTCGTTGCCGTCCCAGACTGGGGCGACGGAATTCATCATCACGCCGCGGTCGTGCTTGTCCTTGAAGAAGGGAAACAGGATGCCGATGCCGAGATCGAAACCGTCGAACAGCACATAGGCCAGCACGGCGAAGGCGATGATGGCGGCCCAGACGAAGGCGAGATCTGCGAACATGAGAGCCTCCTTCAGCGCGCCGGTGCCGTGTCGCTGCCGAGCACGGCCGCGGGACCTGGCGTAATCCCAGCAGCACGCTGCGGCAGACCGGATGGCAGATCAGGCTCGTCGATCTGGGGCGTGTGGGCCATCAGCCGCACGATGTAGAGCGTCCCCATGCCAAATACGGCGAAATAGACGAGCACGAAGGCCACCAGAGATGCCCCGACCGCCGGCGCCGCGATCGGCGAAACGCTGTCGACCGTGCGCAGCATGCCGTAGACGGTGAACGGCTGGCGCCCCACCTCCGTCGTGATCCAGCCTGCGAGCACGGCACCAAAACCCGCCGGCGTCATCACCACGGCCGCGCGGTGTAGCCAGCCGCTCTCGTAGAGCGTTCCCCGCACACGTTCGTACAGGCTCCACAGCCCGAGGGCCGCCATCGCCAGGCCGAGCCCCACCATGACGCGGAAAGACCAGAACACGATCGCGGCGTTGGGCCGGTCTTCCTTCGGGAAGGCCTTCAGGCCTTTCACCGTCCCGTTCCAATCATGCGTGAGGATGAGGCTGCCGAGCTTCGGCACTTCGATCGCGAAGCGCGTCGTCTCCTTCTCCATGTCGGGAAGTCCGAACAGGATCAGCGGCGCACCTTGATGCGTTTCGAAATGGCCCTCCATCGCCGCCACCTTCGCCGGCTGGTGCTTCAGGGTGTTGAGGCCGTGGAAATCACCCGCGACGATCTGCAGCGGCGCAACGATCGTCGCCATCCACATGGCCATGGAGAACATCAACCGGGCAGCCGCGTTGCGGCGGTCGAAGAGCAGGTGGAAAGCGGCGGTGCCGCCGACCACGAGCGCCGTCGTCAGGTAGGCCGCCAGCACCATGTGCACGAGGCGATAGGGAAACGACGGGTTGAAGATCACGGCCCACCAGTCGACCGGCACGAACTGCCCCTTGTCGCTGATCGCGAAGCCGGCCGGCGTCTGCATCCAGCTGTTGGCGGCGAGAATCCAGAAGGCCGAGAGCAGCGTGCCGCCTGCGACCATCAGCGTCGCGAAGAAGTGCAGGCCTCGGCCCACCTTCTGCATGCCGAACAGCATGATGCCGAGGAAGCCCGCTTCGAGGAAGAAGGCGGTCAGCACCTCGTAGCCCATCAGCGGCCCGAGAATGGGCCCGGCCTTGTCGGAGAAGACGCTCCAGTTCGTGCCGAACTGGTAGCTCATCACGATGCCGGAGACGACCCCCATGCCGAACGTGATGGCGAATATCTTCTTCCAGTAGTTGAACACGGACAGGAACACCGCGCGTCCGGTCGCGAGCCACAGCCCTTC
>RXJK01000178.1:6791-7015 GCA_003963125.1 Hyphomicrobiales bacterium | reverse complement strand
CGACACCACGCTCGGCCTGCTGATCGGCACGGTGCGCGAATTCTACAAGGCCGAGAAGTGGCTGCGCGACGGCCGCTGGGGCAAGGAGGGCGACTACCGTCTTACGCCGGGCTCACTGCGCGGACGCAGCGTCGGCATCGCCGGGCTCGGACGCATCGGCAAGGCCATCGCGACGCGTTGCGAGGCCTTCGGCATGCCGGTCAGCTATTACGGCCGCTCCCGCC
>RXJK01000178.1:6645-6741 GCA_003963125.1 Hyphomicrobiales bacterium | reverse complement strand
ACCCAGATCTCGTGTCGCTGGCGCGCGCCGTCGACACGCTAATCGTGGCAACGCCGGGCGGCGCCGGCACCGCCAAGATGATCAACGCGGCGGTGC
>RXJK01000178.1:0-6595 GCA_003963125.1 Hyphomicrobiales bacterium | reverse complement strand
CCCGAAGGCGTGCTGATCAACATCGCGCGCGGCAGCGTGGTGGACGAGCCGGCCCTCATCGACGCCCTGAAGCGCCGCGTGATCATGGCCGCCGGCCTCGACGTGTTCATGAACGAGCCGAACCCGGACCCGGCCTTCCTCGCGCTCGACAACGTCACGCTGCTGCCGCACGTGGGCTCGGCCTCCATGCACACCCGCAACGGCATGGCGCAGCTCGTCGTCGACAACCTCGCTGCCTACGCGGGCCGCAAGACGCCGCCGACGCCGGTGCCCGAGACGCCCTTCAAAGCCTGGTGAGAGTGCAAAAGCCGCTGTGGCGGCTCAGGTCGCCGCGCCCCAGCCGCAGCGCAGCTGCCGGCAGACCTTGCGCTGACCGTCGATCGTGCAGTTGGACGCCACGAACTGGCATTGGCGGCAGGAATAGGCCGAGATGCAGCCGCGATAGACGCCGCCACGGCGGTAGTTGCACTTGCGGATGACGTGGCAGTCCTTGCCGGGATCGACGCCGGCCGGCTGCGCGACCGAGGCGTCAGGCGCGCCGAGCAGCATCGCGAAGGCCGCGACGAGCGCCAGGAAGATCAGACGGATGCTGCGCATGATGCGCCCCCAACAGGGCCGGCGGCCCGACCGAAACACAGGCAATGAGTTTTCGCCAAACCGCCCGCCCCCGGCAAACGGAAGGGGCGACTCACGCGCAACTCGCTGGGAATGTGTGATGCTTCTGCCACGGCTTCCCGGCCTGCGGGGCGATCCGATCCTTACCAAGAGGTCATGCAATCGACGCGGCGGCGCCCCAAAGTCCTGGCATTGAACCCCACCTGAGCCTATCTCGACCGGCGGAGGCTGGGATGCGTCGTCTGATGGTTTGGAGTGCAGGATTAATCGGAACGGCGCTGCTGCTGACCACGGCTTATGCCGCTTGGCCCATCGCCTCGGCCCTGCAGATCCGCGAGGCCATGCATGCCGGCGACACCGAGACGCTGAACCGGAAGGTGGATTGGGACAGCGTGCGCGCCTCCCTCAAGGCCTCCATGACCCCGGAGGCCATCGCCCGCCTGTCGGAGGATCCCGACGCTCCCAAGCGCAGCATGTGGCAGTCGATCAAGGCGGCCGTCGCCCCCCGCTTCGCCGATACCGTGATCGAACGCTATGTCACGCCCGAGCAGTTGCCGGTTTTCCTCGGCTACCGGGAGACCTACCGGGGCACCATCCGCCCCGCCCTCGGCCTGAAAGACCCGCCGGGCGTCCTCGCCAACACTCCCCTCGCCGGCACCCGCCTCGACAAGGGCCTGAGCTTCTGGAAGCGCGTGCGCAAGGCCATGTTCACGTCACCGACGCGCATCCTGCTCGAAGTCGAGGACCAGATCAGCGCCGGGCGCCGCTATACCGGCACGCTGGAACTGCGCAACTGGCAGTGGCAGCTCACCGGCCTGTCCATCGCCGGGCTCTGACCGCTGCAAAAATGAAAAGGCCGCCCCGAAAGGCGGCCTTCCGATCTTTCCGGGAGAAGCAGCCCGCTTACGCGGCCTTCTCCTGCGCCGCCGTCCACTTGCCGAGCGCCGCGATGCCGTTCATGCGGGCGCGGTGTGCGAACGCCTTCTGCGCGGCGGCCGTGTTCTCGGCTTTGCCGGACCACGCCTTCTGCGGCGCGGCCTGCAGCGCGCGTCCGTAGGAGAACGTGAGGCCCCAGGGCAGGCCGCCGATCGCATTCATGAGCGAGAGATGCGCCGTCGCATCCTCATCCGATTGCCCGCCCGACAGGAAGGCAATGCCCGGCACCGCCGGCGGCACGCAGCGCTTCAAAACCTTCACCGTGCGTTCGGCCACTTCTTCGCGGCTCGCCTGCTTGGGGCACTTCTTGCCGGCGATCACCATGTTCGGCTTGAGGATCGTCTCCTCCAACGGCACGCGGGCATAGAAGAGTTGCTGGTAGACTTCCTTCAGCACCCACTCGGTGACGCGCTCGCACGTCTCGATGTCGTGGTCGCCGTCCATCAGCACCTCAGGCTCGACGATCGGCACGAGGCCGCCGGCGACGCACAGGGCCGCGTAACGGGCGAGTGCATGAGCGTTGGCGTTGATGCAGGCGTGGGTGGGCTTGCCGCCGCCGATATCGATCACAGCCCGCCACTTGGCGAACTTGGCACCGAGCTTCACGTATTCGGCGATGCGCTTGTCGAGCCCGTCGAGGCCCTCGGTGATGAGTTCGCCCGGGCAGAACGGCAGCGGCTTGGTGCCGGCGTCGACCTTGATGCCCGGCAGCGAGCCCGCCTGCTCGATCAGCTTCGTCAGCGGCGTGCCATCCTTGGCCTTCTGGCGGATGGTCTCGTCGTAGAGGATGACGCCGGAGATGTAGTTCTGCATGGCATCGGAGGACCGGAACAGCAGCTCGCGATAGTCGCGGCGATTGTCCTCCGTGTTCTCCACCTGGATCGCGTCGAAGCGCTTCTTGATGGTGCCGGAGCTTTCATCGGCCGCGAGGATCCCCTTGCCGGGGGCCACCATGGCTTTGGCGACTGCGGCGAGCGAACTGGTCATGCACATCTCCCTTCGGTAATCGGGCAAAAGAAACCGCTTCGGCGCCTGGATTAGCCGTAAATTCCGCCCACGAACAGGGGGCGCGGCAGGCTGCGACAGCACATTCCTGTTGCAGGGTTAGCCGGGGCCGGGCTGCGGCTCGCCTGGAAACGCACGATCGGGCCGGAAGGTTGGCCGTCACCGGCAAAATGCGAGAGTGACGTCCCTGAGAACGCAAAAGGCCCGCCGGGTTGCGGCGGGCCTCGAACCACTAAAGGATCTTGGGCGTCGGCTCAGATCAGCTTGGCCATCGCGACGGCCGTGTCGGCCATGCGGTTGGAGAAGCCCCACTCGTTGTCGTACCAGCTCATGACCCGGACGAGCTTGCCGTCGACCACCTGGGTTCCGGTCAGATCGAACGTCGAGGACGCCGGATTGTGGTTGAAGTCCGACGACACCAGCGGCTCGTCCGTCACGCCGAGGATGCCCTTCAACTCGTGGGCCGCGGCGTGCTTCATGGCCTTGTTGATCTCTTCGACCGTCGTCTCGCGGCCGGGGATGAACTTCAGGTCGACGAGCGAGACGTTGGGGGTGGGCACGCGCACCGACGTGCCGTCGAGCTTGCCCTTCAGTTCCGGCAGCACGAGGCCCACGGCCGAGGCCGCACCCGTCGAGGTGGGGATCATATTCAAGGCCGCCGCACGCGCCCGGCGCGGATCCTTGTGCGCCTGGTCGAGCACGTTCTGGTCGTTGGTGTAGGCGTGGATCGTCGTCATGAAGCCCGATTTGATCCCGCAAAGCTCGTTCAGCACCTTGGCGACCGGCGCGAGGCAGTTGGTCGTGCACGATGCGTTGGAGACGACCTTGTGGTCCCCCTTCAGCTTATCGTGGTTGACGCCGTAGACGACCGTCAGATCCGCGCCCTTCGACGGCGCCGACACCAGCACGCGCTTGGCGCCCGCTTCGAGATGCATCGCTGCCTTCTCGCGGTCCGTGAAAACGCCCGTCGATTCCATCACGATGTCGATGCCCATGTCCTTCCAGGGCAGCTTCTTGGGGTCGCGCTCCATCAGCACCTTGATGGGGCCCATGCCGACGTCGAGGATATCGCCTTCGAGCTTCACCGAGCCCGGGAAGCGGCCGTGCACGCTGTCGTACTTGAAGAGGTGCGCGCTGTCCTTGGCCGGGAACAGGTCGTTGATCGCCACGACCTGCACGTCCTTGCGGCCCGATTCGGCGATGGCGCGCAGGATATTGCGGCCGATGCGGCCGAAGCCGGAGATGGCGATTTTCACGGACATGCGAGCCTCCAGGACAAGATCGGTTCGAGAACCGAGTTCAAAAACGCTTCGCCGCGTCGCGGTCCGCTTTGCGCACAGAAAACGGACGCTGCCGGGCGGTCATTGCGCGCCGAAGAAAGTCACGCGGGTGCTCGACGCAACCGCTTGGTGGGGCACGGGAACGACGCTGTCAATGCGGCAGATCGAGAAATGGTTTCGCGGGAAAGTCGCGCTTGCTGCCTCGGCTTTGTTGACGCTCGCGGCGGCGTTACCTATCGTTGCGCTTCGACTAGAGGGCGGTGCGCCTGGCGGGGCTCACCAGTAAGACAAGCGGGTATATCCAATGACCCGGCGGCATGCGGAAAAGGGCGCCACGCCACGGTCCGCCGCGCGTGGTGCGCGGCCTGTGCCGGTGCGCTCGCAGCCACCTAAACTCGACGGAATTGCCGGCGGCGGCCACGCCGACGGTGCGGAGTGCGAAGTGCCGGACCCGTTGCGGATGCAGCGCGAATTCGAGGCCATGCAGGCCGAAGTCGCGTTCCTGCGCGCGCGGGTGAAGGAACTCGAAGCCAACGCCCTCCAGGTGGGCAACCGGCTGGCCTGGGCCATCGATTCCGTGCAGAGCATTCTCGAAGGCAAGGGCTAGGCCGGGCTCCTTCGCGGCCCCCAAGTGAATTTGCCGGCTCGCATTGATTTTTCCGCCGGCGCAGCGCATCTATGGGCGTGCAGGGCTGCGGTTCACGTCGAAACGCATTGACCCGGGGGCCTATAAGATCCGCAAGGGAGCTGTCCCTGGCCGGAACCGTGGTTTCGGACACACGGCGCCCACCTACATCAAGTAGGGACCACGCGGGATCACGCTTTCACGGTCCTCGCGGCTCTGCCTTACTCCTTTGGGTCTGGCGACCCGTGCGAGCGGGTGCCTCTGATGAACATTTTCATCCAATTCAGTGATCAACCTCCGATTTGATATCGCGTCGCTCGACGATCAAGAACTCCACGAAAGCTTGGAGGCCGCGATCCGGTTTCGCGAGGAGACCTATGGAAATGGGCCTCCCATGGGCAGTCCCGAGGGGTTCGTTCGCTATGGCTTCGTGGAATTCCCCGACTCTCGAGGACTGATCCGCGCGCGGTGGATGTATTCGCTGAAAGCAGGATATTTCTGGCCGCTCAAGCGCTTCGCCAAGCACCAGTACCTCATAGATTGCGAAATCAAGGATCTGCTTGATGAGGTTGCGCGTCGCGTCCGTAGAAGGAAGTATGCGCGCGACAGGTCGTGACTAGTGACGACTGCGCACTTGATGTTAATTGCCGCTAAGCTTTGCTCTCGGTGATGAGCTGATCGACGACGACGCGCATGGCGTCTTCGGCAGAAGCACCTTGCGCCATCGCCTCTTGGAAAACCTGCACCTGCCGGTCCGCACTGGTGCCGGCGGCTGCAATTGTGCGGGTGTGCTCGACCTCGGCAACGCAACCAAGCGCTTCCGCATCCTCCCGCACGAGCGCCAGGAGTTCGTCCAGCAGGTCGCGGAACGGCACCAGCGCCGCCTTGCCGAAATCGAACAGCGAACCGTCTACGCCATAGCGCTGCGCGCGCCAGCGGTTCTCCGCGAGGAGGAACAGCGGGTACGTGCGCCAGGTCTGGTTCGCCCGCCGGATGCGATAGAGCATGCGCACGATGGACACGAACAGCGACGCTACGGCCACGGCATCCTTCACATTCGTGCAGACA
Organism: Hyphomicrobiales bacterium; assembly: GCA_003963125.1. Taxonomy (GTDB): domain Bacteria; phylum Pseudomonadota; class Alphaproteobacteria; order Rhizobiales; family Hyphomicrobiaceae; genus AWTP1-13. Next base: position 1,066 of record RXJK01000178.1, on the reverse strand, counting down.
TCGGTGATGCGCATCTCGAGCGTCGGAAAGCGCGCCGACGGACGCAGGTCCCACCAGATCTTCGTCGCATCCTCGACGACGCCCGCCCGCACCAGCACATCGACGGTGCGCGTGTACTCCTCCCAGCTGTCGAACCACTGGGGCAGGCCCGTCCGCGGCAACTGCTGGAAGGCCGCGAGCCGGTAGCTCTTGAGGCCCGTGTCGAGGCCTTCGGCGAAGGGCGATGACGTCGAAAGCACAAGGAGATGCGGCAGGAAATAGCGAGCCTGGTTCATCAGGTCGATGCGCAGTTCATCGTCCTCGATGCCGACGTGCACGTGCATGCCGCAGATCACCATGCGTCGCGCCACGCCGGCGAGATCCTGCGCCAGCGACTGGTAGCGCGGCCCTTCGGACGGCTCCTGTTGGTTCCAGTTCGCGAACGGGTGCGTCGAAGCCGCCAGCATGGCAAGCCCGTGCGCGGCCGCGAAATCGGCAACGGTCTGGCGGAGTGCGGCGAGCTCCCGGCCCGCCTCCGCGCACGTGCGGTGAACCTTCGTACCGACCTCGATCTGCGCCTTCAGGAATTCGCGGCTTACCTGCCCGCTGAGCACACGTTTGGCTTCGTCGAAAAGGGCCGCGGGAATTTCGCGCACCAGGTCCCGGCTCTGCCGGTCGACGAGCAGGTATTCCTCCTCGATACCGACCGTGAACGAGGGATCCTTGAGCGCCATCGAGCGTCCTCAGCCGAGCGCCGCCTGGGCATCGCGCCGGATACGCTCCACCATCGAGGCAAAGCCGTTGGAGCGTTGCGGCGTCAGGTGCTCCTTGAGCCCCAGCCTGCCGAACTCGCCCTGCGCATCGATGGCGAGGGCCTGCTGCGGGGATGCCCCCTGGTAGAGCGCGAACAGAATAGCCACCAGCCCGCGCACGATCAGCGCGTCGCTGTCCCCCTTGAGGTCGAAGACCTTGCCGCCGGGCCCTTCGGCTAGGTTCGTCGCGAGCCAGACCTGGCTCGCACACCCGCGCACCTTGTTGGCGTCGGTGCGCAGCTCGTCCGGCAAAGGCGGCAGCGCCTTGCCGAGTT
>RXJK01000129.1:6277-6956 GCA_003963125.1 Hyphomicrobiales bacterium | reverse complement strand
GGGCAACAAGCTGTTGCAGGATGCCGCACAGAAGGCCGGAGAGTTCGGGCGCAGCGAGGTCGATACCGAACATCTGCTTCTGGCACTGACCTCGTCCGACGTCGTCAAAACGATCCTGGAACAGTTCAAGGTCGATGTGGACGATCTGCGGCGCCAGGTTGAGAAGGAAGCGAAGCGTGGAGAGGCCAGGACGGAGGGCGAAATCGGCGTCAGTCCTCGCCTGAAGGACGCGCTGAACCGGGCCTTCATCGCCTCGAACGAACTCGGCCATTCCTATGTCGGTCCCGAGCACCTGCTGATCGGCCTTGCCGAGGAAGGTGAAGGCCTGGCCGCGTCGATCCTGCGCAAATACGGATTGACGCCGCAGGCGCTGCGCCAGCAGGTGACCAAGGTCGTGGGCAAGGGTGCCGAGGAGGGCCGCGTGGAGGCGCCTTCCAGCACGCCCGATCTGGACCAGTTCAGCCGTGACCTGACGAAGCTCGCCCGCGAGGGCAAGCTCGACCCCGTCATCGGCCGCGCCCGCGAGATCGAGACGACGATCGAAGTGCTCGCCCGCCGGAAAAAGAACAATCCGGTGCTGATCGGCGAGCCCGGCGTGGGCAAGACCGCCATCGTCGAGGGGCTCGCACAACGGATCGTCGCGGGCGAGGTGCCCGAGGCCCTGCGCGACAAGCGGCTC